>JBCDEP010000092.1:0-24705 GCA_039179675.1 Cyanobacteria bacterium P01_G01_bin.67 | reverse complement strand
TGATGCCGGTGCAGGGGATGATTGGATCAATGCTGGCTTTGGTGACGACACCATCGAAGGTGGTTTGGGCAATGATACCTATATCTATGAACTAGGATCTGGTGTTGATGTCATTTCCGACTTTGGTGGCGAGAATGACACTATCGTTTTTGGAGCTGCAATTAATCTTGATAGTCTAAGTTTAGATTTTGATAATAATGACTTAACAGTTAGTTTCAATGATTCACCTGAAGATAGATTGGTTATTAGCGATTATCTTTATTCTGCTGATAGCATTGAAAATATTCAAGTAGCAGGACAGACATTCTCTGTCGAAGAGATAATAGAATTAACAACTGCCCCTGAAACCATCGGTGAATTTGGCAAGATTGATAATTTTAATCACGAAAGCCAAACTATTCAGTTAGAAAATAGCTATGAGAATCCTGTAGTTTTTGCTTTACCTTTATCGCGTAACGGGGGCGACCCTGCCGTAGTTCGGATTACTGATATCCAAAATGATAGTTTTACGGCTTATTTACAGGAAGCTGAATACAAAGATGGTATTCATACTAACGAAAGTTTCAATTATATGGTTTTAGAAGCTGGAACCTGGGAACTAGATAACGGTTCTTTGTTAGAAGTTGGTACAGTAAATACTAATTTGGTGACCACTGAAGGTTGGGAAAATATTGCCTTCGATGCTGATTTCGCCAATTCGCCAGTAGTTCTCAGTCAGGTACAAACCAATGCTGAAAGTGATTTTGTACGGACTCGTCAAAAGCCAGCTAGTGTTGATGGATTTAGTCTGTCAATGGAAGAAGAAGACGCTCTCAAGGCATCAGGACATGCTAATGAAACTATTGGTTGGTTAGCAATTGATGCAGGACAAGGAACCTGGGGTGACTTGGAATATCAAGCGGGAAGTACTGGAAGAAAGGTTACTCATCGTCAGTATAATCTTGATTTCAGTCAAGATTTCACCAATGAACCATCTTTATTTGCCTCTTTAGCTAGCTACTACGGAGGTGATGCTTCAGGATTACGCTATCAAAACCTGAACGAAAATCAAGTTCAAATTATGATTGAAGAGGATCAAAGTTTAGATAGTGAGAGAAATCATACTCGTGAAATAGTTGATTTCTTGGCAATTTCAGGTAGTGGTGACTTAAATGCGATCGCCTATGAGCCTATTGATGTGATCTAGTAATTTCGTCAAATTAATTAACAAGAAATGTATCAAGATTAATGGGGTAAATAATATTTGCTCCATTAATTTTATTTGACAAACTATTTTCAAGTGGCGGTTATATATTGGTGATCGAACCTAAGAAATATGAGATATCTGGTTAAAACTTGAAAGTGTTACGCTATCAGTTTGGATTTCCATCAAAGGCTAAAACTGAGCTATTTCTAAATTGATTCTGGCTTTAACAGTAAATTGACGGCAATGAAATTAAAGAGACTATATCAGGCATTTCAAGCTTATAGAAACTCAGAAAATTTAGGTGATTTTGCTCTCTTGAAAGCAGATAGTTTGAGAGCCAAGATTAATCCCGCAGTCAAGGAGCGAATGCAGTCAGTAGTAGGTTATCATCCTCAGATCGATCTATCGCATTTGATTCAATTACCTCCTGGTACATTTGGTCATGAATATGCTTCGTATATGCAGCATTACCAGCTTAAGCCTTTAAATATCAGTCCTGAGTTAGGGAAAATAGCTCAAGATAATGTTTTTGCCTTAAGATATGCTGTTACTCATGATATGTTTCATGTCTTGTTAGATTTCGATACTTCTTATGCTGGTGGAATAGGAGTGCTAGCTTTTGCCGTGGCACAGAAATATAGCAAAATACAGGTGGTGAGCCTTGAAATAGCTAAGCTATTATATCCAATCCTTGCATCTAGGCAATTGACAACTATTCAAGAAAATCTGCAACGCGGTAAAAGAATGGGAATAGAGGCTAATTTTTTGCTGAATTATCGTTTTGAAGAACGTTGGAAAGAACCTTTAGCAAGTCTGAGAAAGGAATTATCTTTAAACCTTGACAGCTAAGACTGTGATCACATTCAGTTGCTAAATTTTAGGCAACTAGCAAACTGCCAAACAGTACTAAGTTGACTGATCTATCGGTTAAAATTCTGATAACCTTTGACCAAAACTCACTGAGAGGCGACAAGATTATTTGTGGAGAAAATCCTCATTGCTAATCCCTGAGCCTGTAACTAACATATGTCTGAATCTGTTCTTGACGTTCGCCAGCTACAAGTCCAATTTAATACCGCAAGTAAGCCAGTTATTGCCGTTGATCATCTTAACTTTCAACTTAAAAAAGGAGAGAAACTAGGCATAGTGGGAGAGTCGGGTTCAGGTAAATCGGTTACTTCTCTGGCAATTATGGGCTTAGTACCTACTCCTGGGCAGATTACGCAAGGAAAGATTCTATTCACTCCCGAAGGTAAAACAGCAGTCGATTTATTACGGATTAGTGATTCGGAACGTCGCAGCTATCGTGGAGGGGAAATTGCGATGATTTTCCAGGAACCAATGAGTGCCCTCAATCCTGTTTATAACATTGGGTTTCAGCTCACCGAAGCAATTTTACTCCATCAAAAAGTATCCTCCAAAGAAGCTAGAAGAAAAGCGATCGCATTATTACAAGAAGTTCAGCTCTTACCAAGTGATGAGGAACTTCAGCAGCAGTATCTTCAAGAACACCCTCAATCTAGCGATCGCGAAATAGCTAACGGTATTAATCAGCGTAAGCAGTCAATGCTGAAACGCTATCCTCATGAATTATCAGGAGGACAATTACAGCGAGTCACAATTGCGATGGCTATTTCCTGTAATCCTGCTGTTTTAATTGCTGATGAACCGACAACTGCTTTGGATGTGACTGTTCAGGCGACAATCTTGGATTTGTTGCGGCATCTCTGCCAAGAAAGAGGTATGGCGTTGATTTTTATTACTCATGATTTAGGAGTTATCGCCGAATTAGTAGATTCAGTGGCGGTAATGTATCGCGGTAAGGTAGTGGAAACGGGCAACATTAAATCTGTGTTTCAAAATCCTCAACATCCTTATACAAAAGGTTTATTAGCCTGTCGCCCTTCTTTGGAGCGTCGTTTGCAGACTTTACCTACGGTAGTTGATTTTATGGACGTAGCTACTACCCCTGAGGGAGAAATTAAAATTACGGAAAAGCAGGGAGAGGTTGAAGCTAAATTAAATCAGATTGTCACCGAAGCTGAACAAAAAGCTAGATTGGAACAATTAGTCAAGCAAGAACCCCTAATGTCTGTCAAGGAATTGCGGGTTGGGTTTCCGATGAAGGGAGTGTTTGGCAAAACCCAAAAATATATAATGGCGGTAAATAACGTTTCTTTTGCTGTTTATCCTGGAGAAACTTTAGGACTAGTAGGAGAATCTGGCTGCGGTAAATCTACTTTAGCCCGAACCTTATTAAGGCTAATTCAACCGATGGCAGGGGATGTGGTGTTCGACGGCGATAATATTACCGATCTGTCTCTGAGAAGTCGGAAATTACGTGCGGTACGACGACAGATGCAAATCGTATTTCAAAATCCTTATAATTCCCTCAATCCTCGGATCAATATTGGTAAAGCGATCGCCGAGCCATTAGTTGTGCATAAAATTAAATGCGATCGGCAACGAAAGGTAAAGGAACTGCTAGAAAGGGTGGGTTTAAACCCCAACATGATTAATCGCTATCCCCATGAGTTTTCTGGAGGACAAAGACAGCGGGTTTGTATCGCTCGTGCCCTCGCTCTTGAACCACAGTTTATTATCTGTGATGAGTCGGTATCTGCCCTAGATGTTTCGGTACAGGCACAGGTATTGAATCTACTGAGAGAACTCCAGGCGGACATGGGATTAACCTATGTCTTCATCTCCCACGATCTGAGCGTAGTCAAATTTATGAGCGATCGCATTATGGTGATGAACCAGGGGCAGATTGAGGAAATCGGTGCAGCAGAGGAGATTTACCGCCATCCACAAACGGAATACACCCGTAAATTGATTGATTCTATCCCTACTGGAGAACTAGCTTAATTGGAGCGCTGGATTCAATCACAAGCCTTACACGAATTCGTTAAAATCTCCAGCTACTTTTTTATCAAAGACGCTTAATGTGAATTAGCTTTGTTTAGAATCTGCTAGTTCGTAGCTATTAGCTATTAGCTCTCAGCTATTAGCTTCTGAGAAGAAAGCAAGATTGGACTTTTTTAGGTCTAATTAATCAAATTTATGGCTGGCAAGCATTGTAATCAATCAACTTTCAAGCTTTTTATTTCACATAAGGCGTCAAAGATAGAAGAATAGGAAAAGATTGCTAATACCCGAAGATATATAACTGAACTAAGGATAGAAAAAATTAGAGGGATTGCCTAGTTTGAACTGTTTTAGGCAATGTTTGAGTGGTGCAGCTTCCTATTAGCTAGAGGCATATTATTTATGAGCTGTTTAAGGACGGTTATGGAAAAGCCAACAGAAGATTTAGCGATCGCATTAGAGTCTGAAGTGCTGGGAGAAGCCTTTTTCCGTTCGGCATACTACGTTACATTTTTTGGTGATCGCAGAAATAAAGTAAAGATACTATGGCGGTTAGAGACTCAAACAAAAAAAAGAATTCTCGAATATTTCGAGGTCAATAGCATCAAAGTACCAAAGTTAAGGAGGACAGTTGTCAAGGGTTCAATTCTAGGTGTTTTTTGTTCGGTTGCTCCCTGGAATATTATTTTGCAAGAAATACTCAAAGAAACAGAATGTTATCTGGAGGTTTTTTGTCGGCTAAAGGAACAGGCAGCGGAAAAAGATCAGGAGCTTTTTGAATATATAGTTGCCCACGAAGCAGCTATTCGGCAGTTTGTGGAGATTGAATTAGTAAATGACGGCAATAACTCTCTTGAGCCAATCGAAGCGTTACTAAATGATTGATTTGCCTATGTTGTGCGCTAGCGTCAACGATTAAAAAGGATACACAGTCAAGCGATCGCCAAATATATTATGATAATGGAGGAACTCTTGGTGATCTTGGATATTTGGGAAAACCGAGAAGTAACTGCCTAAACTCTTCGTAAAGAAACATCAAAATTAAGTCTGGAAAATCTGAAGATCGCCCATAGAATAGAGTCGTTGAGCTGTGAACGAAGAGTAATGATGGTTAGCAATACACCCTTGCTGTATTTCACAAAGCCGTATTCTGGACACAAGAAGACTTAACAGTATTAGTCGATTTTGCCCATTCTGCCTTCAGCCAATCACGAACAAAGATTCCCATTTTTTTGCCGCCTAGAACGCGATCGTTTTCATCTGCTAACCGAGGTGAACAGTAATGGTCATAAGTCCAAACTATCCAGTTGATATTAGGACGTTTATTCAAAAAATCTTTCATCGGTTGACCGAAATTTTCCGTTGTCCCCATCCCAAATTCCCACTCAGAATCAGCTTGCCAGCCAAATTCCGTAACGAACATGGGAACTTTATCTGCTGCTTTGCCAAATACTTCTTCCCAATCGTATTCCAAACCAACTTCTCTCGGCCAACTTTCTTCCATGCCCTTATAGGTATGATTCACATATGCTAAATTATCTCCCTTAAAAGGGTACTCTGGGGCAAATCGAGTAATTTGAGACCATAAAGGAGACCCAATCAAAATGATGGTTTCAGGAGCATCTTCCCTGATCATATCTACCCATTCTTGTGCCACATTACGCCAATTGAGCCAATTTTCCGCAGTTACCAGTTTGGGATAACCAGGCTCGCCATATAGCTCAAAGATAACATTAGGATATTTACCTAGGCGGGGTGCCATATAACGCCAAAAATCTTTGGTTAACTGCTGCATTTCTGGCGATCGCCAATCAGCCTCCTCTTCTCCATCCACGGCGTGCCATTCAACTATGCAATATACTTGCTGGTTAACGCATTCATCAACCCCAGCTTGGAGAGTTTGATAAACTTGCGCCATACTAAAGGTGTCTAGATGATAATCTTTGATTGGTAGTCGCAATACGTTTGGATACCAGCCATTCTTCCCATTGGTAACTTTGGCAATTTTGGTCGGGAAATCTGGCAAGATTTTTTCGCCCCACTCATTGTTAAATCCACAAAAGCTAATTCCTCTGAGAGTGACTAGATTATCTGCTTTATCTTTGAACCATCTACCATCGGTATGAAGCCAAGGTATATTTTGATTATTAGTACAAGATGTTGATTTCACATCAGAAGCCTGTACAGAATCTGAAAACCTACGAGCAAGAGGTGATTTCGGTGCAAACATCAACATCAATGATAATGTGACGGCTGCTGCAATTAAGGTCAACTTCCAGAGAGGGGCGAGCTTAAAGTTAGACATAGCAAAATTTCTAATATCAATACAGACTTAGAGCACTATTAACAATGTATGAGAACTGCTGATTCTATTTTTAGACAATCATTATTGTAGGCAGAAACGTCTCTCAAATATGTTACGTTTTGGTATTCGCTAGTGGCGAGAGATATGATTGAAGCGATCGCTGATGCAGAGAAGATAAATCGCTAGCTACATCTGAATCAAATTGTTAAATATATCTAATTAAAAGCTTGTCAAGCCACTTTACCCTGAAGAACACTCTGAAAACAACTGACAGCAAACACTATTGCATCACCATTATCATCAATGTTAGCTTCAAGGCTGACCTGCGTAATTAATCCTCCAAAGCTTATTATTCACATTCGCCATCAGAGGGCGACATCACTTATAGGGGCAATTTTCCAGGTACAGCCAAATAAATATTCCAATTACCTAATTTGAATTAGGCTGATGTTTACATCAAAATATCATCAATGCAGTTAGTCATGAGTGAATAGCCATTCTCTTCCAATTCACATTCAACCAAAGCCCAGTCACCAGCTGAGAAAAATTGGCTCAGACTATAAATAGCCTGTTGAGGATCTAGAGAACCTATATTAACTAGATGACGAACTTCATTTTTAATTGCCATAATTGAAGAATTTGCATGGAAGGTCATTGTGTATCTCTCTGTTTGATTCGATTTTCAGGTTTCAGTATAGTCAATAGATTTGAAGAAGTTGTGAAGGTACAATAAAAAGTGTTATGTGTCTGTAGCCAATAATACTATTTTATTGTTGTTTTTGGATATTACTGACTGATTAATATTGTGTAGTAGCGATCGCTGGTACTCAATCAGTTTTATTAGCTGAAAATATTAGATCATTAGGGCAAAAGTTGGCGGAAATTGTGAATTGTAAACGAGATAATTAACCAAGTTCAGTTCATATTTCTCATCCGACCAATTTGGTAAATTATTCCCCAACCAATTAAGGAACCCACAGCATAATGGGGAAAATCCCACCAGGCAAAACCAGCACCCAGTAGTAAGCGCCAAATTAAAGAAGATCTAATAACATTAGGTACAAGGTAAAACCACAGCTGACTAATCTCAATTACACAGGTAATCAAAAAGATCCAGAGGGCAATATTTCTGGTTGTGTTTTTTAACTGTGCCAGACCTGAGAGCGGATCAACTAGCCAAAAGATAAACAGACACCAAAAAATCTCATATAGAACATCTCCAACATAATCTCGTACATAATCTTGTCCGATTCCTGTATAAGCTTTCGAGAACAACCCCAATGGAATAATAAGTAATAATCCAAGCAGGATTAACTTGCGACTTCCCAGTATTTTTTGAATCATGCACGAATTAAGTTAAGTTAAATCTTCTCCCAATCATAATTTCAGAATATCAACGCTACCGTACTAATATCCTCTTTGTCTTTACTCTTTTTACCTTGACGATTACTTTGTACTTCTGTTGGGGAATTGTGATTAATCCTGAATCTAATCCCGATAATGTTAAGTCTGCATTTGCTTTAATTGTGGCAATCGTCAGTGGATTAGTCGGTTTTGTTACAGGAAAAGCGGTTAGTTAAATTCTTGTCGACATTATTAGACAGAAAAAAGCGATCGCCCTTTCAGTAGATTACCGATAGTGCGATCGCGGATTTTGAGGCTCATGGAAAGTTGCAAAACTTTAGAGTAACTATGATTCTGATTAATGAGATGTCCCTAATCATCATCATCAAGCTTCTCACTATTTTCATTACCGAAAAAAGGAACTATATCTTGTTGAATATCTTTGAGTGTATAGGAAATTTGCTCAACGGAATCTACAGTTTCCTTAGCTTGCGAGAGCTTTTCTTTAATGGGTTGGGAAGTAACCTGAGGCGGAGTTACTTCAGGTTGGGGTTGAGTCGCAGTTTCCGCAGGATTGGGAGTAAGTAACCACAGGTTGGGGTTGAGTCGCAACTTGAGGAGTTTGAGGGGCAGTATCTAAAGGTTGTGGTGCTTGTTGCGGTAATACTGGAGTTGGTTGAGAATTAAGATCTTTTTGTAGTTCGTTTGGGGGTTGAATGTAAATAATCGGAGGCTGATTAATTTGAGGGCTAGGATTCAGAGGAGCTTCTGGCGCTGCTGTATCTGGTGCTGACGTAGGAAGTGGAGGTTGAGTTGAAGGGAATAAGCGTTGTCCAACACTAAATGCAGCTCCCGCCATTACAGTTCCCAAGCCAAACAGAGTTAAACTGCGTTTGATATAAGTTTCAGTATTATTAAAGATTTTAACTGTATGATCTAAAAGACTAACTGTATGATCTAAAAGACTAAAAGTCGCTTTTATTCGCTCTTTTTTGGTATCTTCAGACTTTTCAGCATCACTGTTGTTGACTTTGTTAGATTCTTCGACCATCATCTTGCTCAATCCCCGCTATTCATCATCTAGGTTTCTTATTTGCTAGTTTTTTATATTGCCAACATCAAAACCATTTGTATAAATATAAATAACTTTAGATGAAGACTAAATTAGGCTTCGATGAGAGAAATTTCATGGATGCTATCAATAGCTAGAGTAATTCTTGTGTGCTAGATATTATGGCGATCGCTTATTCTTTTGTTTCATATCTTTGCTTTTGTTGAAGCTGATAGATACAAATCGGCACCACTATTAAATCAATGATGACGTGGAAAATTGTGAAGGGGTTCGGATGGAGAAACCAAAAGCGATACAGCCCTAATATTCCACCAATAGTAGGAAGAATTGCGCCGAACCAAAATGCTAAGCGTTTACGGCGCAACAGAAAAAAACCAATAAAGAAATAAATAATGCCAAATCCAGCCGCCCCAATTACGTGATGTTCCAGAGGATATACTTGAAGCTGCACCACATGGGTGACGCCAGAAATCAGCATTAATATCCCAGCCAATTTAAGAAATGATTTCATAACATATATTTTAGATGGCGTTGGTGAGTGCGTAATGCTATGGAACACTTTTTTCTCTGTTTAGATAAAGAGTCTAAATTAAAAAGCTTATAGCTTATAGCTACGAGCAGTAACCTTTCGCGTGATATTACTGAATAACCAACGCCTTTTAGATATTTGATCGCTGGTGCTTAATTGACTTTTGCATAAACATCGATATCCGCTTTCTTTAAAGCAGCACGTTGGCTTAATTTAGTAATGTATGCTTTAACTGGGCTTGCTTCCGTCAACATGCCTAATTTTAATGCCCATAATAAGACACCCCCCGTTACTACATCCGCAGCACTAAAACTATTTTCCACTAAATAATCTTGCTCCTGAAGCAGTTGATTCAAAGGTTGACATACCTTCATAAACCATTGTTGTGCTTCTTCCTGGGAAACTCTCGTTTGGCTAGCTGTGGGTAATATTTTTTCAGGTAAGTTGGGTAAGACATGAAACATATATTGTTCTACTGGGGCTTCGAGAGTTAGGGCTGCATAAAACATCCATTGATAATAATAAGCTCGTGCACGAGAATCTATCCCAGGTGCCAAGCCTGTGTCGGGATATTTATCTGCCAAATAGGCACAAATTGCTGCGGACTCAAAAATAGTCACTTCACCATCAACTAAAACAGGTACTTTTCCATGAGGATGAAGCTGGCGATATTCTGGTTGACAAGACATCTCCATCGACACATGAATTAATTCGTAGTCTAGCCCCATTTCCTCTAGTAGCCATCGAGGGCGAACTGCTCTGGTGGTCGGAATATAATAAAGTTTCATCACTATAGCTATCTAGGAACTTGCTTCAGTAAAATGCTTGACTAAATTTTCAGGAGCTAATACAGCGGTGTATTGTTGGGTTAACTCTGGTGTTGTGAGTTCTACTAACACAGTATTTTCTAGCCAAAACTCAATCACATCGAAGTAACCGCGACTACAGCGTAAGCATCGCCATTGTTCCCGCTGGGCAATAGACTCAATTTGAGACTGTTCTAGAGAGATGGATATAGCAGCGTGACTGGCAATGAATTGGTTAGAATTTTTTTGATGTTGAAATTGGATGGGTTGCTCGTCTTCTCCTGGAGTCATTTCTGTCCCAAAGGGATAGACTTCAATTACAGTTCCGTATTCATCAGCAGCAAAGGCGACATGACTGCCTGGATGGGAAGGAAAAGGAGCGCAATAGCCTTGAAATAGTTCTGCTAATACTTCAGCAACGTGAAGCGGATTTTTGGCAGGAAGAGAAATATGATGAATCATGGTTTTTGATAATTTATATCTTATGATGTAACTGGCGCTAAACGGTTATCTTTTATGAGCTGGGAATCGTTTAAGATCCTTCAAGAAAGACAGGAAAACTACTCAATCTAAGATTTATCTCTTAAATCAATCTTGCCACCTTATGCAGATCGCATAAGATAATTTTGATAACTTTATGAATGCGATCGCAATCTTATAAGCAGCCTGTCAATCTCTGAGGACAAGCCAATGAAACTCCTCGTAAGTAAAAATTTTTCTACTGTTCGTTCCTGTCCTAATAAATAATGCGATCGCAATACTTTGTCTTTAGTCTAAGAGATTTCACTAACTTACTAGAGGCGCACAAACAGTCAATCCTTGAGGAATGCACTTAATCTCTACAGGAGTTGTACCAATCATTTCTCCATCTACCACAACTTTTTGGGGAGGGTTGGCTGATATTTTAATTTGAGGAACACGGAGGCAAAGAATATCATCTCGATTTGTGGGTTTTTTTGCCAATGCCGCAGTAAATAAATCTGCCAATGCACCTATACCCTGTAGGCGTTTGACTAGATTTACCTCGGAAGATTCATCAATCGCGATCGTCACATTAAGCAAGCCATCATCAACTAAGGTTTCTCCCCATCCTTGAGCTAGTATAGAGGTTGGTGGGGCTGCATTAGCAATGGTCATTGCTGAAGAATTAAAACTTGTAACTTGACCATCAATTTCTACTTGCATTTCAAATATTTCTTGGTTGGCGATTTGCTGCGATCCTGCTACCAGATAGGCTAATATGCCTAATTGATTTTTTAATTCGCGATTGGCTTTTTCTACGGTTTCCGCTTCAAAACCAATTCCCGCCAGTAAAATCATCGGCAGACCGTTGTAACGAGCTACATCCACTACTAAAGTAGTTCCTGTCAAGATATTTTCACAGGCAGCACTAAGATTAGTAGGTAGCCCTAAAGCAACTGAAAAAGCATTAGCAGTCCCCCTGGGAATTACCCCTAAAGGAACGGATGTTTCCATTACTGTTGCTGCCACTGCCGAAATCGTACCATCTCCCCCAGAAGCGATTATTAAATCTGTTTCTCTTTGCATTGCTTCTTGAGCTTGCTCGCCTGGATCTATTCCTGGTTGAGTCAAAATAACGTTTAATTGAATCTGCGGTTCGAGGATTCTTTTGATTGATGCCAAATCCCGATCTGGATTCCCTTGTCCCGCTACAGGATTAAAAATCAGATGAGCAATTCTACTTTTACATAAAGAAGCAACGATCGCCTCCGCTGTCGCTAAATTAGTTGCCAAGGGTACATCATGAACTTCGCAGATTCTTAATTGAGGTTGAATATCTGGCTCGTGAGATTGAGCGTAAAGAGTATCAACGAGAAAAATTACAGCAGCAACTTCTCCTTCCGTTACTCGTGCTGCAATTTGCACATCTCCTCCCATTGAACCAGATAATAGGCAGCTTACTTTTAGATCGGTTTGTTGTTGAATTTTTTTACCAGTATTATCCGTAGCGATCGCTTGATACCGCGATAAAATTCCCTGATGTTGTTTTATAAAAGCAACTAGATCTTCTTTGTGGCGATTATGAGCGATTAAGGCAATGGTGTTAGGCATTTTAAAATTGAAAATCTTCAGAAATTAGGCATTTTATCTCAGAAAACTAAACTTCTACAGATGAAAGTATCTAAATAATATGGTGAAACAGGATCGTCAGCTCAAAACTGGAAAACTTGCTCCGTCCCAGAACTCAGTTAATATTGTCAGGAAAATGTCTTTTCTCAAAAGAAAAATCAGCATCTTGACTATTGAGTTAATCCATAAACCAAACCCAAATTTCTGAGCTATTGGCCTTGAAATAAATACCATTCACAGCCCAAAAAAGAATCAATCCTGCTATGGGCATCAAAATAAGTAAGCGTCCATACCAACTCCAGCGACGATAATTTTTAATAGTTTTGTAGAGACGATAAGAGAATAAGAAAGGATAAAAAGGTAGCAACCACATTCCGCTTACCAATATCAAAGAGGTAAAGATATTAGCCCATACGGTAACATTATCGGCAATTTCTTTAGGGTCATCAAGACTAGCGACTGGTGGACGCCCCAGATGTGCGGATGCTGCGTGCCACGTAACGATCGCCCCTAGTAGTATTAACCCTGGCAATAACGACCCATAGACAAAGAGAAATGTTGTTGACTTTGAGAAAATTTTGTTCATCGCTTAAATAGTTTGGTTAAAGATAAATTGACTAATAAAGATAATAGAAAGTTTCTCAGATTGAGAATAGTTAGCCCTAGACCAATCCCGATCTATTTTTCTTGTAAAGGAAACATAAATACATCAAATCGAATCTCTGGAATTTTAACCTGACATTTCCAGACTTTTTAGCTTTGTCAGAATTACTCTGCAAAATTCCTATAAAGCCTTACTGTAATTGGGTTATATCAACTAAGGCTGTAGCAATTATGATGATCCCTCCTCTCCAATCTGACATTGCTGAAAATATATTCCGTCCAAAGTACTGACATTTGCTGTAACGACAAGGATTGAAAGCTTTCCTATTGTGGTTAATGAAAGACAAGTTAATTCATTTATTAATCATGACTACAACATTAATTAGAACTTCCGTGAATGGCAAAAACGACTTACAGCAAATAATTGATTCCATGTTGTTGGCGTTTAGTGTCGATCCTCTTTTTCGTTGGATATATCCTTCAGACGAACAATATTTGGCTAGTTTTCCTGGTTTTGTAAAACTTTTGATTAACGATCGCGTTGATATTAGTTGTACCAAAGACTTTGAAGGGGCAGCATTTTGGCTACCTCCCAAACGAGAATTAGATTTTGATGCTTTTGCTGCATATATGCAAAAAACTGTATCGCCTCAAGATTTAGATAAGGTAGCTGCTGTCTTTGAAGGAATGATGCAAGCTCACCCTCAAGTACCCCATCGTTATTTAGTTTTACTGGGAGTGACAACCTCAAAGCAAGGTAAGGGTTATGGTTCGTCATTGATAGAAACAGCACTATCAGAATGTGATCGTACCCAGGAAATAATTCACCTAGAAACTTGTAATCCCAGAAGTGCTGATTTTTATCAGCGTCATGGTTTTGAACTACAAAAAACAATTCAGGTAGCGGACTGTCCCCCTATCTTCTCGATGATACGTTATCCCAAAAATAAATCCAACACCGTTGTCGAAAACACTTAATGCATACATTTAACGACTTTTAGGAGCAAGACCATGTTACTTAAAGAACCTATCAAGCGAAATCGCCTGATACTCGCTTTTGTTATTACTTTTATTGTCGTCGATACTTGTCCTCACCCTAACTTGCCTCCAGGATTTATCCAAACAGGCTTACAGCAGATTCAACAGACAGTTTTACCTGAGTCTGACCACAACAAATAACCATAAACGCATAATATTTTAGGATTAGATAAATGAATAGTTCAGACCATAAATTAAAACCCAAACTAGCGATTGATGCTCTTTTACTATCGCAAAAGAAGGTAACAGATGAATCGATTGAGGAAAAATCAGAAGTAAAAAGTAAAAAGCAAAAATCTCCTTGGTATTTCCTGGCATTGGTAATGTTGGCGATCGCAGGAGTTGCAGGTTGGAGGACTTTTATAGTCAGCCAAGAACCCGAAACTATTGAAGAAATCCAAGTTAAAGCACCTGCAAGTTTGCCAGTTAGGGCAGTGCGATCGCAGGTTAAGCCCATTGAAGCCTGGGTATTTAATAACGGGGAAGTGGCTGCGGTGCGGTTTAAACATCTTACTTTTCAAACCGCAGGGACAATTAATTATCTTAAGAAAATCGCAGGTAGGGATTTACGGGAAGGAGATGTGGTGCGAGGAGGAGAACTGTTAGCCAGAATTGACCAACGCAAACTTAACGCAGACATAACCGTCGCAGAGGCAGATCGGGCAGAAGCCCAAAAAGGAATTACTAATGCTCTAGCTAATCTCCAACAAGCTCAAGCTACGGTAGAAGGAGAAAAAGCCAATCTCGCGCAAGCAGAACAGAATTTAGCCAAAGCCAAAGCCAAAGCCGATCTTTCTAAAGCACAAACCCAGCGCAATTTTGCCCAAACCGATCTAGTTCGCTACCAAGAATTAGTGGCAGAGGGAGCAATACAACGGCGAGAAATGGAAGTCAGGAAAACTAACTTTCAGGATGCCGAAGCAGATCTTGAAGCTGCTCAACCAGGGGTAAGGTTAGCCGAAAGTCAGATTCAAGCAGCCAAAACCCATGTAACAGCAGCGGAAAGTCAATTACTAGCAGCCCAAACTCAAGTAGAAACAGCTCAATCTGGTTTACAATCAGCGATCGCACAGTTGGATAAAAGTAATGTAATTCTGGAAGATACCGTTTTGACTGCACCCTTTGATGGCGTAGTAGCTTATCTCAACATCCGCGAAGGAAATTATTGGTCGCCTCAAGTTTTACGCACTAGCAACTATCAAGAAGTAGTAGAATCTGTGCCGATGGTAGTAGTTGACCCCAGTAAATTGGAAGTTAATTTAGAACTACCTGCATTTGATGGTCGAAAAGTGCGATCGGGTCAAAAAGCCTATATAGTCAGGGATGCCGACCTAACTCAAGCTTCAGTCAAAGGTATGACCAGCAATAATTTAATCGAATTGGCACAAGCGGAAGGAGAAATCTTTGCTGTTAATCCCGCTGTTACCCCTGGCGGCAGGGCGGTTAATGCCAGAATTCGCATCGCCGAAGGTAAAGAAAACCTGAGAGTAGGGGAACGTGTTTCAGTTTGGATCGCTGTAGAAAGTAATCCTCAAGCAATAGTAGTTCCGAGAGGTTCGATTGTAATGCGTGATCGTCAAGCCTACGCTTTTGTAGTCAACGAAGCAGATAATACCGTCGAACAACGTCCTGTAGAATTGGGCATTGCAGGATTAAATCATCAAGAAATTAAATCGGGAGTAAGAGAAGGGGAGTTAGTGGTTACAGAAGGTAAGAATCGTTTAGTTAATGGGTCATTTGTGCGATTGGTTAACTTAAATAATTAATTGTTGAAGAATCTAAAGTTGATAAATTAGTGTCTCTAGTAAATCTTGCAGCAATAGTAAGGGAAATTAAACTACTTGGTGATTAGACATAAACAGATACACATCAAACCATCTTGTTTATCACATTTGCTATTTTTTGAGAGACAAAGTGATTAGACGTGAACAGATGCACATCAAACTATCTTGTTTATCATATTTGCTATTTTTTGAGAGACAAAGTGATTTCTGAATATTAATACTCAGCCAGTAGCGATCGCTTCAGAAAATCTATATTTCTTCGGGTTTTGCGATCGACATCAATACACTAGAAATTAATAGATTTTTCCGAACATAAAGACAATGGTTCATTCAATTAGTTGTAGCTGTGGAAAGCTCCAAGGTCAGATTAAGGATGTTAACAATATCAATAGATGTGTTTGCTACTGTGCAGATTGTCAGGCATTTGCCCGTTATCTAAACAAAGAAGAAGAAGTTCTCGACGCACAAGGTGGAACTAGTATCGTACAAACCATTCCCGAAAATGTCGTTTTTGACCAAGGCATTGAAAATCTTTCCTGTATTCGCTTAACAGATCAGGGTTTATTGCGATGGTATGCAGCTTGTTGTCATACTCCGATTGGTAATACTCCACCAGACGCTAAATTCTCTTTTGTGGGCTTAGTACACAGTTGCTTCGGTTCAGATCGGAATTTGTTGGACGAGACTTTTGGCTTGATAAAAACGTATGTTCATACCGCAGATGCCTTGGGAGAAAACAAGCCGAAATCGCGAGGTACTTTCGGGGGAGCTTTGCGGGTGTTAGAAATGATTCTTAAAGCCCGCTTGACTGGTGCTTATAAAAACACTCCATTTTTTATTTCGGGATCTACTAGCACTCCTATCGCTACTCCCAAGGTTCTGAGTAAGAATGAGCTTGCGGAAGCGATGAAAGTAAAGTAATCAATGAAGATAGGGAGAAAAATATTCAAGATTAGGGTGAAGGGCGATCGCTTTTTTATCTATCTTACAATAGGGTATGAAGATAAATAATACTCAAATGTAAGAAAATGGCTGCAAAAATTACTATCAACATAGACGATCGCGCCTTTGAATTTTTAAAGCAAGCTACCGATAACCGTAGTGCATATATCAATCAATTGCTTTTGGAGAAAGAGCGCGAACAGCTAAAAGAGAAATTAAGACAAGCATATAGAGAACAAAACCAAGATCCTGAGTTTCAACAATCAATTAAGGATTGGGATGTGGTAGTCGGAGATGGTTTAGATGCAGTGTAGACGAGGCGAAATCTGGTGGGTAGATCTCGATCCTACAAGGGGCAAAGAAGCACGTAAAATAAGAGCTTGCCTGATTATTCAAAATGATATTGGCAACGAAGAAAGCGATCTAACTACTGTCGTTCCCTTCCTTAGCCCGAAAAACTATCCCTTTGTTGTCAACGTAAAACCTAGCGATCTAAACAAATTAGACAAAGAAAGAGGATTGCATTTTAATCAAATTAGATCGGTTGATGCTTCTCGACTCAAATCAAAGCTTGGAACTTTAGAATCTGCTTATTTTACCGAGATCAAAAAAGTATTAGATATTCAATTTGGATTTTTTTAGTAAAATCGCAACCTACATCATCCGAAAATACGACAGTGCGATCTCGCTTGATATCCACTTCCAAGTAGCGATCGATTATTTGGGGTAAGGAGTATTCGGGATGCACCATGAATATGTAATCAATAAAATATATTGACCATACTATTTTGGTAGGCGGTAATTAATTATCTAAATCCCAAGATGAACCAACAGTTAAAATTGCAGATTAATAGTTTCTTTGATTATTGGAGAGAAAGATATCAATTTATTGATAATTTAGACTTAATTAGAAATAACTACGAAGCTAACGTGTTGTTGTGGGCTGCTTTTGATGCTCTCTCAAATTTGTGGGCAGACAGCATCATTAAAAATCGCAAAATTAAGGGTAAAAAGCTAAGATTTGATGCTTTTCTTGCTAGCTATGGTGGTGAAATATTTCAGATTGTATCCCTGCCTGATATTTGGGACAGAGTTGATAAAAAATCTATAGAATTACCTCCAGATGTATGTACATTTTTGGGGCAAATTGGAGGTCGTCAAGAACCTGGAGGTATTGATATATATCAGCTTAGACATAGCTCTGATGATTGTAGTTCAAATAAAATTATTGATACTATACTAGAAAAATACCCTGTAACAAATGTAGAAGCTCTTGAAAAGTCTTTGAAATTGTCTCGTTACGGTTCAATTGCCTACAAAGAAATGAGAAATGCTTACATTCATGAAGAAAGCCCTGGAATTAATACTCACAACTTTGATTTATACGAGTCTGGAATTAGACCTACTTATCTTAGTGGGCTATATGTGACACCTCCTGCAATTGGTTTCAAGGTTGAGTTTATGTTGAATATACTAAAATTATGTATTGATAAATTTGAGAAGGAAGCTCTAAGTTTAAAAATCGATCCAATTCCTGAGAGATTCAAGTAAAAAGTTATTCACATTTAATTTCTACGATTACATTGATTTTCAAAATTACATCGCCCATATTAAATGCGATCGCTAGATTCTCACGAAATACCCCAAAGGATAAACCTGACATTACCAGACTTTTTTGAATAGCAAGAATTACGCTGCAAAGATTCTTGAAACTCATTTCTTAATTAGATTAGAATCGATCTAACTATGAGCGATCGCCCTACAAAATTGCTCAACCTGACATTATTCAATATTTACTCCATAAAAAGTCCTGACATTTGCTGTAACGACACAAATAAGGGCTTTCTCTATTGTGGTTAACAACAGACAAGTCGATCGACTTATAGGAATTATCTTTTATTTTCGCGATCGCTATTTTTATTGCTCTCAATCTGGAATCGCTAAGACCAAAAACTAATGACAAAGGACAAAGGACGACTAACAAAGGACAAAACAATGCAAACCACCGACAAACAACCACCTCAGATACCAGAAAAAGAAGTTAAGAGCGATCGCGCTACGGCAATCGAAAAATTCTTATTTAACCGTCAAATTTTAGCTATCCTCCTCAGTTTTATGCTCTTTGTGGGAGGAATTATGGGCTACTTCTCGATGGTGAAAGAGTCAGACCCCGATGTTCAACTGGCAAAAGCAATTATTTCTACGGAATGGTCGGGGACAGATGCGGAAACCATTGAAAATCTTATTACCGATAAATTAGAGGACAAGATTAAAAGTCTGCCTGGCATTAAAAAGATTAAGAGCGGTTCGTTTAATTCTTTTTCTCTAGTCGATGTGGAGTTTAAGGCGGAAGCCCCCGTCGGGGAATCGATTCAGAAGTTGCGGGGTAAGATGGATGATGCTAAACCAGATATGCCTCCAGAGTCGGAAGGTAGAAAGCAACCAGAGTTCGAGCAGATTTCTCAGCAAGACGCACCAGTGTTAACCCTGGCTCTTTACGGGGAGAATATCGATTCGGTGGTAATGAGCGATGCTGCCAAAGAATTACAGGACATTCTGGAACAGGAAAAAAATGTCCGAAAAGTAGATTTAGCGGGACGGCGAGAAGAGGTAATTCACGTTCAGCTTATTCCCCCACGGTTGATGGAATTAGGAGTTTCCGCTACTCAAGTCAGAGATGCTATCCAAGCAGGAAATATGGATATGTCCTGGGATAAGGTGCGGGATAACGCTATTGGCGGTCAGATGCGCCTCTACGGAAGGTTTCGTACTCTAGATGATTTGAAACAATTACCCGTAGCGCGACTTAATGAAAATCGAGTAGTGCGCTTAGAAGAAGTAGCAGAAGTACGCCAAGATTTGGAACGGGAAACTAACCGCGCTGCCCTTAGTTGGTCGGGTGCGGAATACGTACCGACCATTAATGTAGATGTGGTAAAAGTTCCTGGCACAGATTCAATTAAAGTAATTAACGATTCCCTGACAGCAATTGAAAATGCTAAACAAGACCCCAATCTTTTCCCTCAAGGGATGGAGTATCGAGTAATCAACAACGATGGGGAATATATCAATCGCGATCTATTTAATCTAGGTAATAACGTTCTCCAAGCTTCCATCTGCGTCTTTATCATTCTCCTATTTGCCTTGACTTGGAAAGAAGCCACTATCGCGGGTTTGGCAATTCCCTTAACTTTCCTCGGCGCGATGTTAATTCTCTGGTTGGGCGGTCAAACCCTCAACAATATGGTGCTGGTAGGGATGATTCTGGCTCTTGGCTTAATGGTGGATGTGTTTATTGTCGTCTTAGAAGGACTGCACGAAAGTATTTTTGTCCAAAAGCTCAGTTTCGATCGAGCTGCTATTAGAACGGTCAGACTCAATGCCGTCCCTGCTTTGGCGGGACAGTTTAACTACGATTCTGGCGATGGCACCTTTGATGGCAATTTCTGGCTCGATGGGTAAATTTGTGCGCTTAATTCCCTTAAGTGCGATTATCTGTCTGGTTCTCAGTTATGTTTTAGCGTTGTTGGTTGTTATTCCCCTATCTAAATTTCTCCTGGGTAAAGTCCAGCAAGAAAATAAAGTCACATTCGTTGATCGCCTGACTGCCAATGCTACAGATAAATTTACCAATTGGACTCTCGGTAATACCGTCAGAAACCGTAAAGTAGCTCGTCTTTGGACATTAGGCACAGTAGCTCTTTTGGTATTCAGTTTGGTTCTCGCTTCGCAATTATCTTTTACTCTCTTTCCTGACAGCGACCAACACAAACTTAGTATTAATGTCGAACTTGCTCCCGCTACTACTCTAGAACGTTCTCAAGCTGTTGCCGATGAAATTGGCGAAGTGATTCGCAACTATAACGACACCGATGGTAACAAAGTCTTTGCTAGTTCCATTAAATTAGTTGGCAAACGCAGCGATTTAATTGATTCGGGAGAAATCAAAACTGAAACAGCCGACTATTTTGTTGGTTTTTCGGCTATTTTTACCACTAAAGATAAACGGAAAAAGGCTTCTTATATTTATATCAATGAACTACGAGAAGAGATCCAGAAAATCCTCGATCGCTACCCAGGTTCTACCATAGCGATGCAGTATCAAAAAACAGGAGATACTTTCGATCCGATCCAAGTAGAGTTAAGCGGTGTAGACATGAACGTACTGCGGGAAATGTCGGCACAGGTACAGCAAGCATTAAGAGAAATTCCTGGCACGATGGATGTGCGGGATGACTTGGGTAACTTACAAACCGACTATAAATTTATCCCTCGCCGAGAAGCTTTAGATTTCTACGGCTTGAGTCAAGATGATGTGGCTTGGCAAGGACGTTCTATCGTTATTGATACGGAAATTGGCGAATATCCCATCGGCAGTGGGTCAGAAGATCTCAAAATTCAACTTAGTTCCGCCTGGTCTTCTCAAGCTGGGGCAGTAGGAGGCCCTTCCCGCGAAGATGAATTTGCCCTGATGCGGGTAGTTACTCCCGAAGGAAAAGTTATCTCCGCCGACTCTGTATTAGACCTGGAACAAGATTTAGTTCCTCTCTCCATTACCCACCGCAACACCATCCGCACCGTAACCGTATTGGCGAAAAATATCCCAGGTACGGGCATCTACGACAGCGATATCTTAGCTCAACTACAACCCAAACTAGAGCAAATGCAGCAGGGTTGGCAGAAAGGTTATCAATATAAATTTGGAGGAGATGCGGAAACCAGTTCCGAAACCTTTGGATCGGCAGAAATCATGCTCTTAGTCTCAATCTTCCTCGTCTTTGCTTTGTTGGTATTGCAATTCGCTTCCTATACCCAACCTTTAATCATCATGCTGACTATCCCCTTTGCCACCATCGGCTTATTTGTCGGCTTCAGGTTGTTTAATATTACCTTCTCCTTCCCTGCCATGATTGGGGTCATCTCCCTCACTGGAATTGTGGTCAACAACGCCATCTTTATGATCGATCGCATGAATGCCCGCTGTCAAGAAGGGATGGATGTCCGCCACGCTGCTGCTTTCGGTTCGAGCGATCGCCTTCGTCCCATTCTAACTACCAGTTTAACTACCGTAATTGGTTTGCTACCCCTGGCCTTCAGCGATCCGAAATGGTTTCCCCTCTGTATGGCAATTATCTTCGGCTTGGTATCTTCAACTTTGATTGCCTTTTTTGTTGTGCCAGGACTGTATTTGCAGTTGACTTCCAACAAGACTGTTGGACAGGAGGATTAGAACATTCAGCATGAATCATTGAAAAAGGAATAACATTCATAGCTTATGAGACGGAGAAACTTTGGCACAAAAATACGAATTAAATCGAGGTTTTTAAATTTAGCAATGCCACAAGAAAACTACCAAAATTGTCTGTGACAACAAAAGGTTTAAGACTGCTTGAGATCGTAATCTCTTTGTTGATGTTGCTTCTTCTCTTTTTAATTAGCTTTTTCGTTAAATTTGTATGCGTTAGTCTGAAACAAAGAAGCTAATTAATGTTTAGTACTATTAATTTGGTGTAGGAAAATTTGATCGATAGTGAAAGATGAGTAAAATCCTCCAAGATAAATCTCACAAATTCCAAATTCGTATTTTGGCAGTATATTGTCTGTTGATTTTATTATCCTTTTCTGGGGCAGTAGTGGCAATTCGCCGCGTTTTATTATTCCGCCTTGAGGCTAGAGTAGAACAAGCTCTTAACCAGGAAATACAGGAGTTACAGTTATTAGTAAACGGTAAAGACCCTGATACCGCACAACCTTTTGGCAATAACGTTACGGCTATTTTCAACGTATTTCTCGAACGTAATATACCCATTAGAGATGAATATACAATTGCTTTGCTCCCGAATGGCTTCCATGCTTCCGTACCCTCAAATTTGCCTCAATTAATCGATCGCAACTCTGCTATTGTCGAACATTGGCAAAAAATTGACGTGCCAGAACGTGGTGAGATAGGTAAGCCTAAAGATAGAATCGTTTACTTAGCCGAACCAATTGTCATCAATCGGGAGGTAAGAGGAGTATTTGTGGTGGCGTTTGCCACTAAGAACGAACGCCAAGAAATAAATGAAGCAATTTTAATAATTATCCGCGTAACCATAATATCAGCGACTATCACTTCGATCCTAGCTTGGATTTTTGCGGGTAAAATTCTCACTCCGCTACGCCTTCTAAACAGAACTGCAAGGTCAATTAGCGAAGATAATTTAGAACAACGTATTTCCGTCCGTGGCAATGATGAAGTTGCTCAAATAAGTACTACATTTAATGAAATGTTAGACCGACTACAATCGGCATTTGTTAGTCAGAGACAGTTTCTTAATGATGTCGGTCACGAACTTAGAACCCCGATCACCATAATTCGTGGACATCTTGAATTAATGGGAAATACTGTTGAAGAACAAGCTGAAACCAAAGCGATCCTTTTCGATGAATTAGACCGCATGAATCGCTTGATTACGGATCTAATTCTCCTAGCAAAATCCCAACAACCAGATTTTTTACATCTAGAGTCTGTCGATCTTCAAATTCTCACTAAAGAAATTTATGCTAAATCAACAGCGATCGCCGATCGGCAATGGCAACTGGAAACATTAGGAAAAGGAGAGATTTTTGTAGACCGTCAGCGATTAGTTCAAGCCATCACTAATTTGGCTCAAAACGCGACTAAATATACCCAGCCTAAAGATACTATTGCTATCGGTTCTGCCATTGATGGAAATCATGTTTATTTATGGGTACGAGATACAGGAACAGGCATTGCGGAAAAAGATCGGCAGCTAATTTTTGAGCGTTTTGAGAGCATAGCGAATAATGAGGGAGTAAAAAGTACGGGTTTAGGTCTTTCTATTGTCACAGCGATCGTCCAAGCTCATGGCGGTAAAATAGAATTATCTAGCAGTCTGCATCATGGTTCTAAATTCACTATTGACTTACCTTCATAGACCTATTTTTAATTTAGGACGATTACTTTGTATTTTTGCTGGGGAATTGTTAATAATCAAGAATCAAATCCTGATATTGTTAAGTCTGCATTTAGTTTAATTGTGACAATCGTCAGCGGTTTAGTGGGTTTTATTATAGGAAAGACGGTTAGTTAAATTCTTGTGGGTAGAATTAGACAGGGAAAAGCGATCTCCCTAACTTAGTTCACGCAGTTTACTCTTAGTTACTACAAGAAGAGTACTGAAGTTGATTCGATTATTGATTAATGTTTAGCTATCATACAGATGAGTAGTAATTACTCAAAATACACTCAAATAATATCTTAGCCATATTCAAATTTATGCCTCGGATCAATTTTGAAGCATCTTCTGAATTAGAAGAAACAATTGATAATCTAGTGAAGTTAACTGGTAGTAGTTCTAAAAGTGAATTACTACGTAGAGCGATCGCTTTAATGAAAGTAGCAGCAGAAGCTCAGAAAAAAGTAGAGAAGATTGTAATTGCAGATGAAGATAGAAATCCCAAGGTAGAACTTCAAATTTACTAACTGATAACTTGCAAAATTTATGAGCGATCCTTATCAGGAAAACACTCCCAGTAAGAGTTTAACTAGGATTTCTATTCCTGACATGGCTAATGGGTGGAGCGGTAATCTTGTAAATGAAGATCCTTTAGATAAGAAACATCGTCTTGAACAAGAAGCATATGATGCTTGTCATAAAAGATGGAGATTAAACTTGATTATTCTGATGACGATAGTTAGTTTGTGCTTTGTTTTTTAACCCTGAACGATCCAACAGCCAGTGTTAACGATAAAAGATGGGCAACATCATTTGTTAGCTCTATTGTGACAGGAAGTATTGGACTTTTAACAGGGAAAGCTGTTAGCTAAATTAACGTGAGTTCGGGATAAGAAAAGGGATAGGTAGTAAGCTGAAAATAACGACAAATTCAGAAAACCTGCCCTATGTTTAGTTTAGAAGAATTGTTTTGTTCTGTTGATGATTTTTGCGCTCGATTTGAGCCTGGTTGGAAACAACAATTGATCGCACAGGGAAAATGTCGCTGTCGTAGTCGTCGATTAAGCTTGAGTAAGATTATGACGATAGAAATAGCATTTCACTTGTCAGGATACAAAAATCTCAAGACTTTCTATTCCGAACTGGTAAGTCTTTATTGGCAAAAAGCTGTTCCTAAT
>JBCDEP010000126.1:0-18960 GCA_039179675.1 Cyanobacteria bacterium P01_G01_bin.67 | reverse complement strand
GTACACTACTTAGCTTTGATAATAAAATTAATATTGGATTTATTGCTACTAGTTTAATTGTATTAATTACGAGTTTTCAATTAGTCAGATCTCAAAAATTACAGAAAGCTAATTATATAAAAGAGCTTTTAACAGAATTCAGGCGCGATACTGAGCTATATAATGCTTATTACGATCTAATTTATAGTTATAGAAATAATGTATTTCTAAAGATCGAAGAAATTGCTTTAGATATAATAAAGAATGAATACAATAATTCTATTGATAAGGATAAATTGCCAATTTTTACATGCTTTGATCATTTACAGGAAAATAGAGAAAGAGGATCCTATTTTTATTATCCTCAACTTTTTCATTTTAGCATAGAAGAAAGAAGACTTGATGGCGTACTTGATTATTTTAATACAGTGGCATTTTATTGGTATCAAGGTTTAATTCGAATGGATGATATTGTTGATTTACTTGGAAATTATATCGACGTTCTAATAAACCGTAAAATTATTAGCAATTATTTAGAATATGCTTTGGAAAAATGGGACTATAAGAATAGCAGTCCTCCATATTTATACTTGTCATTGTTTTTTATAGACTTTAAAAAATATGGTGCAAGTCAAAAAAATCAAAATTACCGTGGTAGTCTGAAGTCAAAAGCAGAAAAGTATTTCAAAAATAATAAGTAAAATGTCATCCCTAAATAGTCTAACAAATCAAGTTTTAGAGCTTTCCCTCAATCTTCTTTCAGAGCAGTCTTTTGTGCCAGAAAGTCCTGCTTCTTTAGATGTAGATGGGAATGTGAATTTATGCCTAGCTGGCATTATTGCAAAAGCTGGTTTATTAGCTACCAAGCAACAAAAAAGAGTTTCAAATTTTGAACGTGATTTAATAGATACGAGTTCAAAAGAAAGACTCGAGGAGGAATTTAAGTATTTAGGATGGTCGAGTATATCATGTAAAAAACAAATTGCGTTTAATGATCGCACTTCTTTTTCTATACGCAAACAAGTTTTGATCGCATATTTACAAAACTGCAAAGATAAGAATACACTGCTTAATCTAGACGTAAGTTTATAGAGAACATGCAAGATACTGTCAGATTAACAAAAAGTGTATTCGAGAAGGGAAAACTTTTAAAGAAGTAGTTACAGAAAATAATCAGCATTCAATCTGCGACCAACAAGAAAAATTAAAATTTTTGAGTTTTTTACCAAGGCAACTTAACCGCACCGCTAAATTTACGCATTTCGGCAAAGAGACCTCCTTGTGAACTGCCATCGGGTAGGGTAGCTAGATAAATTGCTGTTTCTGCTCCTTCTTCAACTGTATAGGGAGCATCTTGACCACCCATATCGGTTTTCATCCAACCAGGAGAATAGCTATTAACTAAGATATTAGTGTCTTTTAATTCTTTAGCGAGTAACACCGTTATGGCATTCAAGCTAACCTTGGAAACTCTATAAGAAGGTGCGGAGGGATAGAAATCTTCGGGGATCTCTTGCAAAGATGCCATTTCAGTAGAAACATTCACGATTCTGCCATAGCTTCCCTGCTGCATTAGGGGAATAACTGCTTGACACATTCTTAAAGCGCCGATGGTATTAGTATTAAAAGTATCGAGCATAGTTTCGGCTTTCGCCGTTAAGATACTTGCTTCTGTTGGTAAATTAGCGTTACTTACTCCTGCATTATTCACCAAAATATCGACTCGACCATAAGCCGATGTTACCCATGCCATAAACTTAGTAACACTATCTGAATCCATAACATCTAGTTGATGACAGTCTACTTCAATATCCTCTGCTTTGAGCTTTTGTTCCGTATTTTGGCAATCAGATTCCTTACGGGAAGTAATAATCACCCAAATATCGTCTTGTTGGGCTAGTTTGCGAGCGATCGCCAGTCCCAAGCCTTTATAGCTACCTGTAATTACCGCAACTTTTCTGTTTGTGGTCATATTTTTGACTTAAATTTTGAATCTTTAGTGTTGAATACTGTTTTAGGAAAGTGATGATGCTCGTCTGCCACCCAAACGCTGGTTGTCAGCTTCAGGTAAAGTATCGATCGAAATAGTGGTGTAAGAACCCAGTTTTTGACCGATGATTAAATAACGAATAAAGTCTCCCAATCCTTCCAAAAGTCGAGCAAAGCGTAATTCGCCACAATCGACGGGCGCAAAACCAAGATCTGCTGCCAGACTCATTACAATTTTCTGGCATCTTGATCGTCACCTACTACGAATACAGAAACGTTATATTCTTTTAGAGGTTGTGGTGATAGTTCAAAAACTTCTTGTGCCATAGTATTGAAAGCCTTGACTACTTTTGCCTGGGGTACTTGTTCGGCTAATTTTTCAGCCAAAGAAGGTTCTATAGGTGGATAAGCAAAATCTTTGGGCATTACATAGTTATTACAATCAATCAGAATTTTGCCATCGAGAACATTAACAGAAGTTAGAACTTCAACGGGATTAACACCACGAATTGTATATAATAATAAATCTCCAAAAGCTGCCGCTTCATCGTTTGTACCACCTTGGGTATTGTTTCCCGCAGATTCAGCAACAGCTTGTCCTTTTTCTGCTATACGTGCGCCGAAAAATACTTCGTGTTCTTGTTCAGCCCAGAGAATACCTAAAGAGCGTCCCATATTACCACTGCCGAGAATGCCAATTTTCATATTTGTGCTTCTGTGTTGTTTAGTGATGATTTGAACTTATTAGTTTTTTGGTGTTTTGGCTGCTGCTTCTCGCATAGCATTATCTGGCAAAAAAGCACTATTCACGGACATCTGCTGATAGACTCGATTTTTTAAATACCAACGATCTAATTTTTTGATCCAGCGATCGCAAACGACACCATGAGCAATAGTACGAGGTAATGAAGAATTAAATTGATCTGTAGAAGACTCGTTACGAGATTGGGCGGGAAAAAGTTGAAGTACCATAATATAGCTGATGGATTCTGCAATTTCTTTACCCACACCACGAGTTATTGAGTTGAGACAATTGTGCCGAATACCATCAAAACCAGCAGGATTGTTTTTTAGCCATTCCAGAAAACTACTTGCACTTTCATGTTTGCCAAATAAAGGATGTTCGTTAATATAGTCATCTACTAAAATTTGTAGTAGTGCATCGTAATCTCGGCTATCCTCACATAAATAAACACGGTGGAGTAACTCTGTAATCTGAAGGCGATCTTCTACCGCTAATTTTTGATTAGTGGCGGTGTTTGGATCGCAGAATCCAACTGGTAACTCTGTAACATCATGAAATGGCATCTTATTTCACCTTTAATAAATTATTAAACTGTGACCACAATTTTTCCAGCAGCCTGATTCGATGCCATATATTTCATCGCTTCAACTAAACTTTCTAGTCCTTGAAATTCACGGTCGATTATGACGGGAAATGATCCTTCAGCTAACCCTGCTGAAATAAACTGTTTGGCGCGAGCAAATGCTTCCTCATTGCCTAATAGACCAAGGCTATGATTCCCTGTAAAGTCAAACACTTTATAAACATAAAAATTGAAACTACGGATAAAGGCAGTCATCCAGGGAAACGCACCAATGTTTTCTAGGTCAAGAATCCCATAGACAATCCAATGACCACGAATTGCGACAGCTTTTGCCAATTGTTCGCTAAGTGCCCCTGCCACTGCATCGTAAATTACATCGGCACCATGTTCGTTGGTTATTTCCATAACTCGGCTAGCTAAATCTTCTTCATTAGTAGCAATGACATAATCCGCACCAGCATCTAAAAGTATCTGGCGTTTTTTACTGGTACGAGTCGTCGCAATAATTTTTGCCCCAATTTTCTTGGCGATCGCGATCGCTGCTAACCCAGTGGTACTAGTCCCTGCGGTGATTAAAACTGTTTGATAGGCTTGCAAACATCCTAATTCGAGTAAAGCAAAATAACCTGTAAAATAGGAAAAAGAAAAGCTACTACCTTGAACGAACGAAAAGTTATCGGGTGTTTTCATTAAACCCCGTTGGGGGAGAATTGTAGCTTCGCCAAAGTTAGCATAATCACTAATAGAGAAAGCAGGGATGGAACTTACGCGATCGCCAATTTTAAATTCTGTTACTTTTGAGCCGATGGCTTCAACTGTTCCCGCAATTTCATAACCCAATTTTGCAGGTAATTCGGGCGTCTCGACATAATTGTTTTCCATCCATAATAAATCTGCTCGATTTAAGCTCATTGCAGATACACGAACGAGTACTTCTGCTTCACCTGGATCATTTAAAGGCAATTCGTCGAATTGAAGAACATCAGGATCGCCAAATTGATGAAATCGAGCAATTTTAACCATAATGATATCTTTCTTTTGTAATAAGTAATTGAAATCTACTTAACTGTTGTTAACGTCTGATAATTTCTAGCCCCAAAAAAAGACTTAATGACCTTTTGCCAACCAACTCCGCCCTAATATGCTGCCTAAGTTTTCCGCACTAAAATAGCAATTTTCATTAATCTTACTCCTCTAAACAATCGGTCAAATTCATCTGATTTTCAGAGCGATCGCCGTTTTCTCAAGTTAAATCGCTGTAAACCCGCCATCCACAGCAATTGCTTGCCCTAGAACAAAGGAAGCTTCATCAGAACAAAGCCAAACTACTGTGTTGGCAATTTCTTCAGGTTTAGCCAATCTACCAATGGGATGCAAAGATTTTATGTATTCAAGGGTGGCACTGTCTCCTGCTGCCAAACCATCTAATAAGGAGGTTTCCGTTGCTCCAGGACAGACAGCATTAACTCTAATTCCTTGTTGGGCATATTCTAGAGCAGCCGTTTTAGTTAATCCGATCACAGCATGCTTGGAAGCTGTATAGGGTGCGTGACCAGGATAACCAATTAAACCAGCAATGGATGAAGTATTGACAATTGCTCCTCCACCATTAGCTACCATATATTCGATCTCACACTTCATTGAATACCAGATCCCCTTGACGTTGACATTCATCATCAAATCAAAAGCTTCATCTGTTTGGTCGGGAGTCATGGCTTGAGGATCTTCCACCCCTGCATTGTTAAAAGCTGCATGCAATCCTCCATAGGTATCAACGGTATATTTCACTAATTCTCGTACGTTAGCTAATTTAGTAACGTCGGTTTGAAAAAAACTAGCTTTTCCAGCAGCTTGATGAATTAACTCTACAGTTTCTTGACCTGCCTTTTCGTTGCGATTACCAATTACCACCGATGCACCTTCCGCAGCAAATTTGAGTGCAGTCGCACGACCAATTCCCGACCCCTCCCCAGTAACCAATGCTACTTTACCTCTAAATTTATTCATAATTAGCTTTTATTTTGAATATTTGGGATTTAGTAGGGCTATAAATCTTTTTATCGCTAAGAATCGTTAATTAATTGCTATTTTGAATTCTTATTTGTAGATTAATAAAACTAAGTGCATTAGTCAAACAAATATCATAGATAATATATATCGATGTCATCGATTCCAGATTCTTCCAGAGTGAATATCGACTACAACAATCTTCGTCAATTGGATTTAAATTTATTAATTGCTCTTGATGTTTTGATTACCGAAGCCAGCGTTACTAAAGCAGCAGAAAGACTGAATATGAGTCAATCAGCAATGAGTTATTCTTTAAAAAGATTGCGGACTATTTTGAATGACGATCTGTTGATTCGCACCTCCCGTGAAATGGAAGTTACTCCCTATGCACGACAAATAAGCGATCGCGTCAGGCAAATTTTGGTAGAAATTCAAGCAACTCTACTCAAAAAAGATACTTTCGATCCTCTTTCTACCAGCGAAACTTTTAAGATTGCTGTCAGTGACTATGTTGAGGCGACAATTGGTGTAAATTTACTCCAAAAAATAGCTATTGAAGCACCAGGAATTAAGATTAGGATTAATAATCTAGACAAAGAAACGGTGATGGATTCTTTGGATAAAAATAGCTTGGATTTAGCTATTAATGCCCAGTTATCGCTCAAAAGTTGGCATGTCAGTGAAGATTTATATCGAGAAGACTTTGTCTGTGTGTTTCAAGCAGATGATTCAGTTACCGAATTATCTTTGGCAGATTATTTAGAGCGATCGCATATCTTGGTTTCGTTACGAGATGATTTCCAAGGAAAAAGCGATGAAATATTAAACAATCAACAACAATCTAGGCGGGTTATTTGGTCAACCTCTCACTTTATGGCAGTACCTTTTTTGCTCGCTAATTCTGATTGTGTGGCATTACTGCCGAGACGTATGGCTCAACAATGTGCCAAAGCTATGAATTTAAAGATCTTACCGCCACCCATTCCCATTGCAGGTTTTACTGTCTCAATGGTTTGGCACCAGCGAAATACTAATAATCTGGCACACCAATGGTTAAGACAGCAGATAATTGAAGCAGTGAGGGATATTTGAGTGGGTTAATTTGCGCTCATTTTAATTAAATATAGGTCAATAACAAACACTTTTATTATTTATCGTCGAATGAATACTTTAACTTTGTATTCGCTCTGTAGCTTTCTCTAAATCTCTTTCTAATCCTCTTTGATTTTCAACTCTTTCTTCTGGATCATAAACAAAACATACAAAAGTTGATTCAGCTCAATTGATTCAGCTCAATGTAAATCACTAAAACTCAGTAAAAACTGCGATCGCATCTGGGTCGTAATCTGGGGCGAAATGTTATTGTGCCAATTTAGTACCTGTAATAACACGGGAATATTTAGCTTAAAGTTGTCTCACCATAAAAGTATCTGGTGTTTTATGGAGTATATGAAGTCGTGCCTAATGATTTACTGACGCTAATTAATCGGTTATTTACGGCAATTTTAATGGTATTACTGCTGTTTGCTTGTCAGCAAATGCCAGAAAACCAAAACCGGGAAGGATTTAAATTTGAGCATCAAGCAAATTAAGCAAGGTTAAACTCGGAAACAAAGCTGCTTGGCTAATACTATCTAACAATTAATGTCCTAATTTATACTTGGCTTACCATAAATTAAGATTCATTCCGCAGCAAGAGATTCACGTTAGAGTAGTGGAGTTGAGGGTTGAAGAAGATGAAAGCAGCAAGAGATATTCTGATTATTGGCGGTGGTGTAATTGGATTGGCGATCGCCGTTGAGCTAAGACGCCAAGGAGCAAAAGTCACCGTAGTTAGTAAAGATTTTATGCAGGCAGCATCTCACGCAGCAGCAGGGATGTTAGCCCCGATGGCAGAAAAGTTAGCTTCCCCTCCCTTGTTAGAGTTGTGTCTCAGATCTCGTTGGCTTTACCCTGAGTGGACACAAAAGCTAGAAGAATTAACAGGGGTGGAAACGGACTATTTATCCTGTGGTATTCTCGCTCCCGTATTTAATCAGCCGTCGCAGATCCTCGACACTCCACAAACAACCTGGTTAGATCGTGAATCCCTCGAACTATATCAACCAGGACTGGGCGATCGCGTGGTTGGTGCTTGGTGGTATCCCGAAGATGGTCAGGTAGATAATCGCTGTTTAATGCGATCGCTTCTGCAAGCAGCGCAGACTCTGGGGGTAGAGATCAAAGAAGGTGTTGGCGTTAAGGCAATTCAACAAAAACAAGGTGCAGTCAACGGAGTTTTAACCGATATTGGTCTCTTGACAGCGCAGCACTACGTCCTAGCCGCTGGCTCCTGGTCTAGTCAACTAATGCCTTTACCAGTAAGTCCTGTAAAAGGACAGATGCTTTCTCTGAGAATGCCTCAGAAACTTCATCAGCCGTTCCCTCTTCAACGTGTTTTATATGGTGATGGAGTTTATCTAGTTCCTCGACAGGATGGCAGATTGATAGTTGGTGCCACAGCGGAATCAGTAAATTGGACACCGTTTAATACACCACAGGGCATCCAAAGTTTGTTAGCTAAAACAATTGAACTTTATCCCGCCGCCGCCGAGTGGCAAATTGAAGAATTTTGGTGGGGTTTTCGCCCAGGAACACCAGATGAGTTGCCTATTATAGGTCGTAGTGCTTGTGAAAATTTATTTTTGGCTACTGGTCATTATCGTAACGGTATTTTGCTAGCACCAATTACTGCATCTGTGATCACCGATTTAATTCTGGAGCAAAAGTCTGATCCCTTACTGGCTGCATTTAGCTATCAACGTTTTTATCAATCAGCAACCATGACCTCTTTAAGTAATCCCAAATTACCTTTGCAAATTGAATCGACTTTTCAAGTACCCTCAGCTGCCTCTAACGCTCTAACAGGGGAGATGATAGTTGAGGATCAGCACCTATTAAAGATTGCAGGACGCACTTTTAACTCCCGTTTGATGACTGGTACAGGAAAATATCCTAGTATGCAGGCGATGCAGCAAAGTGTGGCGGCTAGCGGCTGCGAAATAATCACTGTAGCTGTCCGAAGAGTTCAAACAAAAGCCCCAGGACATGAAGGACTGGCTGAGGCGATCAACTGGAGTAAAATTTGGATGTTGCCCAATACCGCAGGTTGCAAAACAGCCGAGGAAGCGGTTAGAGTCGCTCGCTTAGGTCGAGAAATGGCGAAGTTATTGGGACAGGAAGACAACAACTTTATTAAGCTGGAGGTAATTCCTGATGCTAAATATCTTTTACCAGACCCCATCGGTACGCTCCAGGCAGCAGAACAGTTAGTTAAAGAAGGGTTTGCTGTCTTACCCTATATCAATGCCGATCCATTGTTGGCAAAACGTTTGGAGGAAGCAGGCTGTGCTACAGTAATGCCTCTGGGTTCTCCCATTGGTTCGGGACAAGGAATTAACAATGCCGCAAATATTGCCATTATTATCGAAGAAGCTAAGGTTCCTGTGGTGGTTGATGCAGGAATTGGTACCCCCAGTGAGGCTGCTTTAGCAATGGAAATGGGTGCAGATGCCTTGCTAGTTAATAGTGCGATCGCCTTAGCCCAAAATCCTGTGGCAATGGCAAGAGCGATGGGTTTAGCGGCGGAAGCAGGAAGATTAGCCTATCTATCAGGCAGAATTCCTGTTAAGCAATATGCTACGGCTAGTTCTCCTCTCACGGGTACTATCAGTTAAGGTGAGTTCAGGTTATGAGAATAAGATGTTTGGGTTATAACCCATAACCTATAACTGATAGGCTTAATTTTAATGATGCACAGAAAAACTGGCATCGGCAAGAATACTCTGTTCCATTCTAGTTAAGGCAGATTTTGGCTTAAATTCACGCATAACACCAAATAATGACAAAAGTATCATCAGTACGGCACTAGCTGAGACTGCGATCGCCAAATTACTATTTTTTCTTTCAGGAGGCTGGGAGCTACTTTTTCCTGTATATTCCTGCACCATACAAAAACCATCTTCGGTTTCCAAAGAATCAAGATACCGAGGAATACGAGGATGATTGATCGCCTGTAAAATTTGAATTTCTCTTTCATAGGTTTTGCAACCTTGCAACTAGATTCTTGGGCAAATCGAAACTGTTTAATTACTACCTGCTACTGAGTAAGGTTACACTCTGCCAAATAACTAATCCTGCCTACGTCCCAACTCGCGCAAATTCGATAGTTATAGCGTTTCTCAACAAAGCGATTCTGTAAGCCGAGGAAACCTGGGTACATCTCGCGCTCAAATTCATTAGGTACACCTGCTTCTGCCCTCTGCCCCCCTGCCCTCTACCTCAAAACGATCAACTCTGTATCTCACCAAAATGAGAACTGCTATATTAATCTCTTTCAGTACTTCATTCTCAATTCCTGCTCCCTTGCTTACAGTGTTCCCCCTCTCAATCTGATTTTCTTAAATCTCGCTAGGATAAGAGCAGATTTGAGGCGGAGTGACAGTAATGGTTAGCATCAAACCCTGGCAAATAGCAGTCTTAGTATTTCCGATCGCTGGAATCATCATTTTTTTATTGCTGGCAGCAGGCTCCCAAATTCATGACTGGGGGATTAACTGGATTTGGGGATTAGTGATTATTATTTTTGCCGCCTGGCGATGGTTACTAGTTAAATGGACAAAATCACCCCTTCAAGAAATGGAAGAGGCGATCGCTGAAATCAACGAGCAATTGACCGAGCAAAATTCAGAATTAAATGTAGCATCAGATCGCGAACAGCAGATTACTCTATCCCTAGAGCAAATTATCGCTAAAACCCGGAATGATGAACCAATTTGGTTAGATTGGCAGACTTTTTGGCAAAGATGTTTAGAGATAGTTCAGGCAATCTCTAAGATCTATCATCCAGAAGTTAAACGTCCTTTGCTCAATATTTATCTACCCCAGGCTTATGGCTTAATTCGCGGTACAGTAGACGATACAGATCGCATGATGCAAAAGCTAGCCCCCGTCTTGAATCGCGTTTCCGTAGGACAGGCGGTAGAAGCATATGAGGTGTATCGCAAAATAGAACCTTCGGCGCGGAAATTAAGTCAGATGTTTAAATGGTCTCAGTGGTTGCTCAATCCTGCGGCGGCAGCAGCCAACGAGGCAACTAAGAAATTTAATAACCAGGCAAATCAGGAATTACTGCTAAATCTGAGTCAATTGATGCGGGAAGTAGCATTGCGTAATTTGGCACAACAGGCGATCGCTCTTTATGGTGATGAAACTATCACTCTACCTGAGGTTGCCCCCAATCCTACTTTACCTCAAACCAAAACTCAAACTCTCAAAGAGATTTTGGCATCTGCCGAACCTGAAGTCGAAGTAGTAAAGCAGCCTGTCAAGATAATTCTGGTAGGGCGCACTGGGGCAGGAAAAAGCAGTTTGATTAACACTTTATTTCAATCGGAGGAAGCGGAAGTAGATGTTTTGCCCAGCACTGAAGAGATTCAAACCTACCGCTGGCAGACGCCGACACAAGAGGTTTTAAACTTATTAGATACTCCTGGGTACGAACAGGTAAATCGCCCTGAATTACGGCAGCAGGTACTCGATTATGCGGCTACGGCAGATTTGCTGTTACTGGTAACTCCTGCTCTTGATCCTGCCCTACAAATGGATCTGGATTTTTTGCAAGACCTGAAACAGGTATTGCCTGATCTGAGTGCAGTAGGAATTGTGACTCAAGTCGATCGCCTGCGCCCCTTAAGGGAATGGAATCCACCCTATGATTGGCGAGAAGGGACTCAACCTAAAGAAAAATCGATCCGCGAAGCAACTATCTATCGCACTGAACAGCTGGGAGCAATTTGTGATTTGGTTTTACCCATCGTTACCGAGGATCGAAACCACAACCGTTCAAGTTGGAATATTACAGCTTTGTCTTCAGAATTAATCCAGGCGATCGCTCCAGCTAAGCAACTCCGCTTGGCACGTTTCCTCAAAGATCTTGAAGCTCGTAGTACTGCCGCAGGTCAAATTATTGACCGCTACAGCCGTCGGATGGCAACTAGTCAAGGTTTAGCCACGTTTCTTAAAAGTCCGATCCTACAATTTATTTCTACTATGACTACGGGAAACACGGCTTTGGCTTATATTTTGGCGGAACAAATTCCCCTAGAACAAGCACCAATGGTAATCGGTAAATTGCAAATGGCTTATGAGCTAAATAGCCTGCTGAGCGAAGCACAGAACTTCGATCTTAGAGCAATCTGGTCTGTATTACTGGAAAATAACGAGGTGGGTAATAATAGTCCTTGGGCATTTGGTCATGCTTTAGTGGAATACTGGAGTAAAGATTTGAGTACAGGACAGCTTCGCGATCGCTATAATTTTTACCTACAACAAACTTAAACTATTTTCGCGGCTCCATCGCCATTAGGAATTCTCTCAAGGGAGACTACAAGCGACGATCTGATTCAGATTACCTAATGACTGCCTTATTCAAATCAAGTGTCATTAACCACTTATTTAACAGTACCTTTAATTTAGCCAAACTCTCGGTTCGAGAAATATTTTTGGTCATCGTTGCTTGATCTAAAATCTGACAAAGATGATTAATGGCACCTGTACTAAATTGATTTTCATCGATCGCATTTTGAATTAATCGCTGATCGGACACATCAGCGTTCAATATACCGTAGGAAGCTTGAGACATGTAAACATTGGCGCTAATCAGATAATCATTAGGTAATCGGGTTTTGTAATACTTATAATACTCATTAGCAACCAGCTTAGTCATGGGAGAATCAGATAATTATATTTTATACATGCCAGATTATAAGAAACTAAAGTTTTTGTCAGCACATCAAAATAGTATGTTGATATAGTATGTTGATTTTCAATTTCTGTTGCAGCATAAATTCTGAAAGCAAAACCAGTCTGAGCTGATAAATCCTTTCTTATCAAGGCAAACAATCGAAATTCCACTGAGTGCATCTAAATAACGTACTTTAGCCCTTTGTATCTTGAAGTATTATTCCATGTAAAGCATTCTGGTTCAAAATTTCAACTAGTGAAAAAATCAATATCTGCCAAAATGAGAGGGAGCTAAATCGAAGTCTACTGATATAGTTGTATCACCTGGTCAATTGCCATGCGCGATCGCACTTCTAAATCCAAACTAGAAGTATGACCTAGATTAAAATGTTGCGCGGCGGCACAACCGATCATTGCTGCATTATCTGTACAATACTTCAAGGGAGGAAAATATACTTTCAGGTTATATTGTTCGGCTGCTGCTTGCAGATATTTTCTTAATCCGCTGTTGGCAGCTACACCACCACCGATAGTAATAGTATCCAAATCATGATCCACGGCGCATTTAACACTGCGCTTAGTCAATACTTTCGCTACAGTATCCTGAAAGCTAGCTGCTACATCGGCAACAGGAATTGTTCCTTGTGACTCCAGTTTTTGAGTTAATCTTAAAACCGCCGTTTTCATCCCGCTAAAACTAAAATCATAAGGATGATAACCCCTCCCATCAGGTAATGAAATTCTCCCCTCTGGCAACTTAAAGGCTTGGGAATTACCTTGTTGTGCTAGGCGATCAATTACGGGTCCCCCTGGATAGCCCAGATCTAATAACCGCGCTACTTTATCAAAAGCTTCTCCTGCGGCATCATCTCTAGTTGAACCCAAAAGTTCGTACTCCCCGTAATCTTTGAAGTGAATACTGCTGGTATGTCCTCCTGAAACTAGTAAGCAAAGAAAAGGTGGCTCTAATTCTGGTTGAGCCAGATACGAAGCATAGATATGTCCTTCCAAATGATGCACTCCCAAAAAGGGTTTACTATGAATCATTGACAGAGTTTTAGCTGCTGCCATACCGACTAACAAAGCACCTACTAAGCCAGGAGTACAGGTAGCGGCGATCGCATCAATCTCTTGCCAGGTTAAGTTTGCTGCTGACATTGCCTGGCTAATACAAGGATTAATAATTTCTAAGTGTTGCCGCGAAGCTAATTCGGGAACTACTCCACCATAAGTTTGGTGCAGTTCGATCTGAGAAGAAACAATACTACTCAAAACTTGACGATTCTTTACGATTGCTACCGCAGTTTCGTCACAACTTGTTTCGATCGCTAAAATTGATGCCATCCTTTGATAAGTTGATTTACAAGAACAAATCTGTTCACCTAATCCAGTGCTTCAAAGGCAAAAATGCATCATACCAACTGTAATTTACCCTTGGTTCAACTGCACTTCTTGCTTAGAGAGAACGGATTAGATTGCGTATAAGAAATATCTTTGCGCTTTTGTACAAACACAATAACTATCTGTCACAAAAGGAAACATATTCATGAGAAGGTTGTTTGCTTTAATACTAGTATTTACGCTTTGGTTTGGTTTTGCCCCCACAGCGAATGCTGACGGTGTAGCGGGTTTGACTCCCTGTGGAGAAAATCCCGCTTACGTTCAAAAAGCTAAAAATTTCCGCAACACTACTGACGATCCTAATTCTGGTCAAATCAGAGCCGAGCGTTATGCTGAAGCTCTTTGTGGTCCCGAAGGATATCCTCATTTAATCGTAGATGGTCGCTGGTCACATATGGGAGATTTCTTTATCCCCAGTATCTTATTTTTATACATCGCAGGCTGGATCGGTTGGGCTGGTCGCTCCTATCTAATCGCGGTTAGAGATGAGAAAAATGCTGAAATGCAAGAGATTGTGATCAATGTTCCCTTAGCTATTAGCAAAATGCTTGCTGCTGCTACTTGGCCTCTACTAGCTTTTGGAGAATTTTCTAGCGGCAAAATGTTCGCAGATGAATCGGAAATTACCGTTTCTCCGCGCTAAATCACATTTTTTATTGTTTCATAGGAGAATACTATGGGAGACTTACAAAAGTTCCTGTCCACTGCCCCAGTTCTAATTATGGCTCTGTTGACTTTTACAGCAGGGATTTTAATCGAATTTAATCGTTTTTACCCAGATTTATTGTTTCATCCCCTTAGTTGACCGAAGAAGCGCGCTGAGACGGGCAAGCCCTTTATCGGCAAGAACCTAAAATCTAGCTATACTAAGGTTTTCTTAACTTAAATACATATGTCGATTTTCGGCGGAGGTGCTGGGAATTTACATTTTATTTCCTGCGGTTAATGTGGTTATTAATCGCAGTTTTTTTATAATTTTCCTAATTAAATAACTAGATACTAACAAAACCTCCTAGCAAGAAAAACTAACGCTTTGATCCTGGCTTGATCTCAGTCAGAAATTCCATAGATAATATAATATTATCTTTTGGGATGGGGTAGATTATATTGATTAAACCATCCAGTGACAATTAATCATGATGACAAATATCATTAGATTTGCACTAGATTTAAATTAACAATGCCAAATGTTTGAATATTGTAGTGTTACCTATGCTTGTGTGGGACGAGGATGGACTCAAGAGCTGTATTGGATTCGGATCAACGGCAACAAAATTATGGAATGGCGTACTAAGCAATGGACAGATTATTTGAATTACATGGCACAAGAAAAATGGGAACTTATCTCTACTCATCCTTTAGAACAAGATGGTTCGGATAGCGTAGCTGTAGCTTATTTCAAACGTCTTGTCTGAAAGGCGATCGCATTGGGGTAATTCGTCACGATAATTCCCCTGTTGTTGGCGAGATTTGTGTTAAACAGGATTAACAAAACATCCCCACATTTATGCAACAACTTATGGCAGAGATGAATCTAACTGGTACCGATCTGACTTGGATTCATCCAGTATATGAGCAAGTTGCTTGAGACACTATTTGAAGTTTTCTGTATTTTTGGTAAACACATCTAGATTTAACTCCTGAGGTTTACCCATCCAAGAAGCATAATCAGTATGGTCTTTTAAATCGTTACCACTCAAAGGATGAACGAGAATTGCTAGTCCATTTCTATTCAACGCTAACCAAGTCAGTAAATCTGTATGATTGCTACGGTCAAAAGCCAGCTGACAACTCCAACTCGGATGAGGACCAATAGGTTTGTGGTGCATTCTTCCTACAGCTACACCAAATTTTTTTCCTGCTGCTTCACATAATAATTGAGCTTGCTCAACAGTGGATTGATCGAAATAAACATGAACATGATATTTGGCAATCGAGCTAATATCCTGAAATTCCATCTTTAACTTATCCTTGATTTTGTTGACAAAGCGATCGCTATTTCTCAATAAATATCAGCTTAAATCTTGCCACAGTCATAATTAAAGCCTTCGGGTCTTCATCTTAATCAGATCAGGAAATGATTGTTAAAAGACAAAAAAGCGATCGCCCTTGAAAACTAGAGAGATCGCGATGTTTATTTAATTCCCAACTTTCCTAGTAATTAAACCAGCTTGAGATTAGGATAGTATGCCAAAATATCATCTGAAGTGAGGGTGTCCCCATCTGCTTGGGGTGTCCAGAGAATTTCCACTGCTAATAGGCGATCGCTACCCAGACTTCCAACCTGTTGTAAAGCCTGACGGAGATCATCGCTACCGTTAATATTTGGTAAATTGAGGCTTCCAGTGGCTCCGACAATTACTGTCGCTACAATATATTCTCCAGGATCGCTTTCTTTGAGTTGGATCGCTCCTTCTTCCTGCTCACCGCCCAAAGCTGGTTGAAAATCGTCGCTAATTACGCTATCAACATTAGTTAGGGTTTCATCAGTAAACTTACTCCGCTCAGTTAAAGCAAACTGATTAAATTTTGCTTCTGCCGCATCTAGGCTGGCTTGCTGGGAATTTGTTGCACCATAGACCCAATATTCAGGATGACGTAACAAAGACAAAGTTGCCTCTTGTAATACTGTTGCTCTACCAGCAGCAGTGCTAGTGTCAGCCGTTAGTGCTAGACGATTCAACTCAGGCTGTAATTCTCGGGCATTAGCTAATAAGCCTACTTGTACTTCTGCCACTGCTACTTTAGAGCTAGAGCCATAGCCATTACCTTCCCCAACTCCTGCGTTTTGAAAACTGCGGACAATAAAGCCTGCGATCGCAAAAAAGATCAGAATCGAGAATAAACCACCGCCACCATAACCGACAAAGGGCAGTAAGAAAGGAAAGCCAAAGCCTCCGCCACCATAGCCGTAACCAGGAGATCTATATCCACCACCATAGCTACCGCCACGAGGAGCAGAATAGCTGCGAGAAGGAGCGCGGAAAGAACCTCCGCCAATTCTACCTCCAGTACGCGCAGCCATAGCAGTACTGGCATTGCCCAAAACTAGAATGCAGACTAAAGCCACTGCCACTATAGATTTGAGCCAGAATTTAGACCAAGATTTAGACCAAAAATTTTGTTTAAAAATCATTTCTTTAAATTGTTTCATCTTAGATGTTTGTTTATGAGTAGTAACTTTTAACCTCCCCCTACAATAGTGACAATTTCCAAGCGATCGCCAGACTGCATTTGTGTATTTGCCCAATACTGGCGATGTAAAATTTCTCCGTTGTACTCGACAGCAATCAGACGTGGGTTTAAACCTAGCTCTGTCAGTAGTTGGGGTAAAGCAGTCCCCACTATGCAAGTGTGTGGTTCGCCATTGACTTGGATCTTAATTGTATTAGTTGCGTTTAACATTTATCTAGCTAATCTTTAGGGTAATTACCGACTACACTAATTGAGTAATTGAGATAGAAATTGGCGGGTAACTTGGGTTGGCTGCTCTGCTTGCATAATAGCTCGAACTACTGCTACTCTTTGTGCTCCCCTAGATAGAACCGCATTGAGATTATTGAGATCGATGCCACCAATGGCAAACCAAGGAACAGGACATTTTGCCTTGACATAATCAATATATTCTGTGCTTGCGGCTGCTTTACCTGGCTTGGTTGGAGTTTCATAAAATGGTCCCACTCCCACATAATCAGCGTGCTCCGCAATCGCCTTATTTAATTCTTGTTTATTGGTAGTTGAACGACCCACAATTTTATGATTCCCTAAGATTTCCCGAGCAAAAGCTACGGGTGCATCATTCTGACCCAGATGTACGCCATCTGCATCCACCGCGAGAGCGATATCGACTCGGTCGTTGACAATAAACAGGGCATTATATTGATGGCATAATTGACATAGCTGATGAGCTTTTTCTAAGCGATCGCTGTCGTTACCTAATTTATCCCGATACTGGACAAGAGTTAGACCACCTTTGAGAGCCTCTTCCACCACCTTGAGTATTTCGGGTTCAGGAGACGTTACCAAATATAAAGGTGCGTTATGTAGCTGCTGCTGACGATAATTGTTGAACAGGGTGCTTTCGATAGTATAAACACGATAGCGTAACTGTTTACAAGCTCTTGCCATTTGTGGCTCGTAAAGCTTACTGTATTCTTCCAGCACTCTTAAGGCTTCTTGCGATCGACATAGGTTTGCCTGTAGTAGCTGATCGATACTTTCCCGTAGCTCTTCTTGAGGATGAGATAAATCTGTTCCCACATCACCAGGAGTGTCTCTCGCCTGACGCAACTCCCAACTATGCCACTGGGCTAATTCTTGGCGAATTTGCTTACATTCTTCGGCTAATGGCTGATGATTTATGCCCAAACGACACCATTCTTCGATAATTCTCAATCCTTCCCGAGTGCGATCAAGATTAGCATCCAAAATACGGTAAATAGCTTTTTTCATATAACTGTTCGTAATTTAGATTTTATTTGTACTTCTATTGCCTAAAACTACACTGCATCATTATTGTGAGCCTTAAAATTATGAGTCTTGAAATAATGAAACCGCTAGTGATACTAACTTACAATTCACGTCCCCACATAAAAAGCCCAAGAAGAATTAATAATTACTGCCCTTAAATTAGCCCTCTAGTCTAAATTTGAATAGCTTTGGTCAATACAACGTAGTTCAATTGAGAAATACACTTGAGTTATTTACCAATGTTATGCATCAATTTATCTGTTGAGATTGAGCAACGGGAAAAGAATTTAGAAATCTTTTTTTACAGCTCGTTGAAATATTAATTTTTCGTATATTCGCCCTGTGCTACATGTTCCGAGTAATGAGTAACGCCAGTCAGTTAATTAGATGTAAGGTTTGAGTTTTTGGCTCATAATTTTCGACCTTACAACAAAATTTTCAGACTTTTTTAATTTGCTACAAACCTCTCTAGATTTGGCTTGCGTGATTTCACTGATAAATACTCACTAATTTGAACTAAAACTGGCATTGCCAATTCTATTTTGAGCGATTATGATTGTGCTTGAAAACAACCTCAGTATTTTCTCGTAAATAGATTTACTGGGATTAACTAACCCACTACAAATGCTAATGACTTGACCGCCATAACAATCTTGTTCAAAGCTAAAAAGTCTCGGCACTAATGAGGAGTGTAAAATGCTAATTTTTATCTATATTCTTAAGTTTCAATCTCAACTCTCTTTTCTATCACTACTAAAATTAAACTCAAATAAATTTGACACTGTTTGTTGTGACAATAAAGTATTGACCCGCAGTCTAAAATTACTAAAAGCAAGATGGCTCATAATTGCTTATTCAGCAATGTAAATTAGAACTGTATAGGCATTAAAAATATTGTTTGTCTCTTCAAAATATTGCTGTAGATTTGCTTGTAAGCTGCTGCACTCAAATCATTATTATTACAATGAGAGATAATATGAGTTGCATCAAGCTACATAAT
>JBCDEP010000009.1:0-62120 GCA_039179675.1 Cyanobacteria bacterium P01_G01_bin.67 | reverse complement strand
TAAGGCAGAATAAATATCTCAATAATATAATTGAACAAGACCATAGGTTTCCCAAAAAGCTAGCTAAATATAAGTCATATTTTCAATATTTTCATACAGCATGGCGGACATTAAGAGAATATAAAATTACTAATTCTATTCGTAAAGGTCAACTTGAAAATGTAGATAAAGATGACGTGTTAGGACAAAAAGATTTTATTCATTCTCTCTTCGAGATTGTTGTCTAAAAAATTAGTTATTTACAGATTTTTTCTGTCCATTTGAATTTTTTGCAACAGAACCGCGCTAGGTGCGATCGCATCCTGCCAAAGCCAAACTAATAATTCAAAAACGTCTATATCTACTAGCAAGGCTGACTGTCGTACTATTGAACATGAGGCGGGAGAAACTGAAGTTTGTGGAAAATCGCAACGAATTGTGGTACTCGGCCCTAATGTTCTAGAACCCTTACTGGCTCTGGGAGTTCAACCAATAGCCTATGGCGATCATGTGGCATTTCGTCAGGGAGATTATGATAATCCTCAAGGGCAAATTCCCTATCTAGGGAGTATGATAACTCAACCTATAGCTAATGTGGGTTTAGCTTCCGAACCTTCGATTGAAGCTATTGTCAAAGTTCAGCCCGATTTGATTATTGGTCTTGAAGAAAATGCGAAGCAGTACGATAATTTATCACAAATTGCTCCCTCCATACTATTAGATCGCTTAGATCAGTCTGAACCAGAGACTAACTTAAAAGCGATCGCCCAGGCAGTTAATCGTCCTCAACAAGTCGAACAACTTCTAGCAGAAACTGAACAACGAATCACCGCAGCCCGTGAAGCGTTTGCTCCCTTGGTAGCCAGCAATCCCAAACTGCTACTGCTCAGTTCATCACAGTGGCAAGAGATTAATTTAGGGAACTTCCATCATGGGTCTTGTAGTTCCTTAATCGAAGAATTAGGATTCCAACTGGTATCATCTCCCAAACTAAATGATGCCAAACCAAATACGATTGTACCAATCTCTATTGAAACCCTCCCCCAATTTAATGAGGCAGATTCAATTGTAATGTTGGGAAGCAATTTTAGCGAACGAAAAGAACTAGATAACTTTGAGTCACATCAACTATCAAACATAAAACAAGCTTGGTCGGAAAATGCGATCGCCCAATCATTAGATGCTAGTCAAGCAGGACGAGTTTATTTTATTCCTGCCTATATGTGTCTGGGATTACCAGGTGCGATCGGCACAAGGCTTTATTTGAAAGAACTCGAACAACAATTATTACCGTCTGAATGAGTTGATTGTCAGTATTCTCTACTTCTCTAAAGCCAGTATAATTATTAAAAATAATTATCAATAGTTCACTGCCAAGACACTGGCTTTTCTATGACTTTCACTATATCTGAAGCGGAATATTCTCTTCTGGCAAGACAAAATACTCGTCCTTACAAATACAATTTGGTTCTCAATGATGATGAAATTTTCATGGAGCAACCAGCAAGTTTGGGACAACATGGATATATCTACGCTTTGGAACCATCGCCAGGGATCTGGTTAAATATTTTGAACTGGAGATGCGATCGCGATTTAATTCTCAAACTGCCAGAATGCAATACATCTATCGAAATGATAATTCTGAATTCGGGTTATTTTCCTAGCAATGGCATTTATCCTACCATTGGTGGAAAAAGAGCTTATCTTCGCGGAAGTGGTATTGCTCCTACTAATCCCGTGAAACTTCCCGATGGAGAACAGTTAATGGGAGTCAGTATTGATATCGAACCAGAAGTATTTCGCAGTTATTTTCCTAGTCTTGACTTTGACTCTGCTTTTGGCAAACAGATAATCAGGTCGAATGATTGGGCAGAATCATTTTTTCCCAAAGTAACGCCTTCAATTTGGGCTTCAGTTCGGCAAATAATTAATGCCCCCTATCGAGGCGCGACTAAAAAACTCTATCTCCAAGCTAAAGTGTTGGAGTTGCTAGCTATGCAGCTAGATCCAATCATGGCAGAGTTTAATTCTCTTTCTGTTAAATGTAGCTTAAAACCTCTAAACATCGACCGTGTTTATTACGCTAGAGATATCTTAGCTGCGAGCCTAGAGAATCCGCCTTCTATTGTCGAATTAGCCCAGCAAGTTGGAGTTAGCGAACGAACCTTACGCCGTGGTTTTCGCGAAATATTTAACACTACTATCATCGGTTACTTAACTCAGAAACGATTGGAAAAAGCTAAACGGCTTTTACGAGAAGGAAAATTACCATTGGATGAAGTTTCTAACCTGGTTGGTTATGGCAATTTAAGTTATTTTGCTGCTGCTTTTAAGCGAGAATTTGGAATTACCCCTAGCGAATGTAAGAAAGGAAAACTGGAACAACTAAGTAAATAAATAATAATAAAAATTCCGTTTTTCAATAATATTTTTCAATTTTGCGATCGCGAATAATTTCAATAATATTTTGCAATCTCCTCATTTTCTGGGCTTTAAGCTTTTCATACAAATACAAAGCATTTCTACGCTCGTTAAAAATAGCTGAATTTGCTTCCGTTTTTTGATAGACAAGTTCTGGTCAACTTTTTTATACTACTCCTCATTAATTATTAAGAATAATTCTAAATAAGCTAACGGGGTCCGTTTAGTCTAAGGAGTAAGGATGAAATTGTTATCAGTATTATTATGCGTGACAGGTGTTTCGGGCTTGTTCTTGGTTAGTCCTGTTTGTGCTGAGGAGATAGTAAGAGCGGAGGAAGTCGCCCTAAAGGATACAGCTTCGTATAAGGGAGCAGAGGGAGCAGAGGGAGCAGAGGGAGCAGGGGAAGAAATGCTTTTACACTCAGGTATGGCTGCGGATCTATTGGCTCAAGGTGTGACAAGAGTTACGGGAATTGAAGTACTTCAGACTGAAGAGGGGTTAGAGTTAATTCTAGAAACCGTAGCGGGAAGCGAAAGGTTAGTACCTTTAATTGTTCCAGAAGGAAATGATTTAGTCATTGATATTCTCGATGCGACTTTGGCATTTTCTATTAGGAATGGTGTAACCGAACTCGATCCTGCCCCAGGCATTAGTAAAGTTACGGTAAATCAAGATGACGAAAATAGTATTCAAGTCAGAATTACTGGAGCAGAACAAGCACCCAGCGCAGAAATAATAACTGGCAGAGACGATCTGGTGTTAAGTGTCAATCCAGAGGGAACTGTAGCAGAAGATGAGCCAGATGATTCAATCAACGTTATCGCCACAGGACAGGGAGCAGAAGATGAATACTTTGTGCCAGATGCTAGTACTGCCACCCGCACCGATACAGCAATCCGTGATATTCCCCAGTCGATTCAGGTGATTCCCCAACAGGTGATTGAAGACCAACAGGCGATCGAACTTGAAGAAATCCTCAATAACGTCAGTAGCGTAACAACAGGCGGCAGCAACGGTGGTCTTCAAGAGACTTTTAATGTCAGAGGATTTAGCGATACTTCTGTACTTCGGGATGGTTTTAGGCAGTTTGGTGATTTTGGGCAGAATTTTGTCGAGACGGCAAATCTGGAGCAAGTGGAAGTACTCAAAGGTCCTGCTTCAATTTTGTATGGCGAAATTGAGCCTGGGGGGGTAATTAACGTGGTGACGAAAAAGCCCTTATCAGAAGGTTCTCTTTACGAAGCAACCTTACAGTTAGGAGATGATGCTTTAGTGAGTCCTCAGATTGACTTTTCTGATTCTCTAAATGACGATGGCAGCTTGCGTTACCGACTCAATGCTCTATACCGACATGAAAATAGTTTTCGTGACTTCGAGCAGGATTCGGAACGATTCTTTGTTGCCCCTGTAATAAGCTGGGAGATCGGTGATCGCACCGATATCACATTTCAACTAGACTATACGGATGATGAAGATCCTTTTGATACGGGTCTTCCTGCATCGGGAGACGGCATAGTTGATATAGATTTTGAGAGCATTATTGATGAACCCGATAGTATAGTTGAAAGTGAATTGATTAATGTAGGTTATAACCTAGAGCATCGCTTTAACGACAACTGGCGCATAGCCAATGCTTTTCGCTTTTCAGATCGAGAGATTCTGCTTAATGGAGCGCTTACTATTGGTTTTGATGAGGATACGGGGGATCTCAGTCGTTTTTTGGCAGACCAGGATAATGATATTCGGAATTTCTCGTTACAAACTAACGTGGTAGGAGAATTTAATACGGGTTCGGTTCAACATACTCTGTTGTTTGGGGTCGATCTCAATCGAACCGTCGATTTAGATTTTGTAAGATTGGATGCTTCTGCCATAGAAACCCTCAATATCTTTGACCCAGTTTTTGGCGTATTTGAAGACGTTGACCCTGAGGATTTACCAGTTGTCACCAATGAAGATCTTCAAAACGATCGCTTGGGTATCTTTTTGCAAGACCAAATTGACATCCTCGACAACTTAATTTTATTAGCGGGAGTGCGGTATGACACGATCGAACAAACCGCAGTCAACGATCCGACCGATTTTGTTTTTGAAAGTTCCGAGACAACTGAAAATTTCAACGATGTAAACCCCAGAGTCGGACTGGTATATCAACCAATTCCCCAAATCTCCCTGTTTGGCAGTTACTCACAATCTTTTAGCCCTAATTTGGAAACTGACAGCAGTGGCGATCTTTTAGAACCTGAAGAAAGTGAAGGATTTGAGTTTGGCATCAAAGGCGAAATCCTAGAAGGAAAACTACTAGCAACCCTAGGGTATTTTAATATTACTAAGAAAAATGTTGCCACACCCGACCCTGAAGATTTTTTCTCTTCGGTGGCAACAGGGGAACAGTCAAGTCAGGGCATTGAATTCGATTTCATTGGTGAAATTATGCCTGGCTGGAATATCGTTGCTTCCTATGCCTACATCGATGCTGAAGTTAGCGAAGACAATGATGAGACTATTGTGGGCAATCGTTTATTTAATACTCCTGAAAACAGCGCTAGTTTGTGGACGACCTATGAAATTCAGCAGGGGAGTTTACAAGGTTTTGGTTTTGGTGGCGGTTTTGTTTTTGTTGGCGAACGTGAAGGAGATTTAGCGAACACCTTTACCGCAGACGATTACTTCTTGACAAATGCTGCTCTGTTTTACAAGCGTAATGATTGGCGGTTGGCACTAAACTTTGAAAACTTGTTTGATGTTGATTACATTAGCTCAACTTTCAACGACCGAAATTCTAGGAATGAAGTGGGCGATCCTTTTTCCGTCATTGGTTCAGTTTCGGTAAAGTTTTAAGGCTGTGAAGAAAAACCTATGAAAGCTTCAAAGTTCAAGAAATTTCTTATCCTACCGATTATTCTGGGAGTAGCGACCGCATCCTGCCAAAGTCGAGCTAAAGATCCAAGTACCTTTGCTTCTAACCAAGCTGACTGTCGTGCGATCGAGCATGAAGCGGGGGAAACTGAAATTTGCGGTCAACCTCAAGGAATTGTGGTACTCGGTCCCTATGTTTTAGAACCCTTACTTGCTTTAGACGTGCAACCAGTAGCGTATGCCGATCATTTGGCATTTCGTCAGAAAGATTATGATCATCCTCAAGCGCAAATTCCCTATCTAGGGAGTATGATAACCCAACCGATAGCCAACGTAGGTATAGCTTCCGAACCTTCGATTGAAGTGATCGCCAAAATCCAGCCCGATTTGATTATTGGTCTTGAGGTTAATACCAAAGAATACGATACTTTATCGCAAATTGCTCCGACTATATTAGTAGATTGGTCTGAACCAGAGAATAACTTAAAAGCGATCTCCCAAGCAGTTAATCGTCCTCAACAAGTAGAACAACTATTAATCGAAACCGAACAACGAATTAAAGCAGCCCGTAAAACTTTTGCTCCCTTAGTAGCCAGCAATCCCAAACTACTACTACTTAGTTCATCACAATTGCAGGAAATTAATTTAGGGAACTTCAATCATGGAACTTGTAGTTCCTTAATCGAAGAATTAGGATTTCAACTGATATCGTCTCCCGAACTAAATAATACCGAACCAAATACAATTGTACCAATTTCTATTGAAACCCTACCCCAATTTAACCAAGCAGATTCAGTTGTAATGTTGGGAAGCAATTTTAGCGAACGCGAAGAACTAGATAACTTTGAGTCACATCAACTATCAAAGATTAAGCAAGCTTGGTCGGAAAATGAGATCGCCCAATCATTAGATGCTAGTCAAGCAGGACGAGTTTATTTTATTCCCGCCTATCTCTGTTTGGGCTTAACAGGGGCGATTGGTACTAAACTTTATTTGGAAGAGTTAGAAAAACAGTTGATACCGCCTCAATATAATTAGCTTTCATTCTGTTCGCTTTACCTCCTATCTCTTCATTTCTCAGTCCCACTTTTTATCGATGTCGTATAATGCAAATTATTTTCAATACTTATAGAAGTAATTTGTATACTTATCGGCATTATGGTAACGCGATTGGCATTAAAGCAGTTGTCGGACTGGTTAGAACAAGGAAGTACGAATGATTCAAGGCTGCTGCATTCGGATAAGAGCGATCGCATTCAGGTTTGTCAGCCCCATCTAGGTCAAGGATATATTCAAGAAATTATTCTGGGGGATGACATAAGCCTTGTTATTAAAAACTATAGGCTAGATCGAGATTTAATCATTGATAAACCTAAGCATGATAGTTCTGTACAATTTTCTTTTACGCTTACAGATTTTGATGGGAAACATAGCAAATTTGATGTTTGCTTTGGATTAAGAGGGATAGATATCATGCGATCGCGCCAACCGATTTTTAAAGTAGAAGTTATTTTTACCCAATCTACACTCCTGACCTATCTTCAAGAATTCATGGCGAGATTGTTGCCCCAAACACTTTATATTGCCGAGCAAGTTACTCGCTCCATACATCAATATCGAGAAGGATACTCCACATCTAACACCAAGGAAATGCTCGATAGAATTGTACAGGATGCAATTGATGCCGATTCTGATGCCACTTTCGAGCAAATTTTGAGTGATACTGTTTATTCTGAGACAGTAGAACTTGACAATGCAGGTCTTAATTTAATTTCCGCGACGATGGAGCGAGTCATCGGACAAATTCTCAGTTGTCCCTATCAGAGCGCAACTCGTCGTGCTTATTTGAAACAAAAAGCTTTGCAGTTGGTTGGTCTTTATTTTGAAGAAGGAATGATGCGATCTCGTTTAAACAAATCCGATCTCGACTGTATATACCAAGCAGGAAAAATTTTGCGGAGTCAAAGCATTAATCCTCCCACCACAGAGATGTTAGCCAAACAAGTGGGGATAAATCGCCTCAAGCTTAATCAAGGTTTTCATCAGTTATACAATACAACTCCCTTTGGCTACTTACGAGATTACCGTTTGTACCAAGCAAAGAGTTTACTAATGATTTCGGAACTACCTGTGGAAGAAGTAGCAGTAGCAGTAGGTTACAAAAGTCGCAGTAATTTTGCTATTGCCTTCCGTCAAAGGTTCGGAATCAATCCCAAATCATTGCAGATTCAAGTAAGGCAAGGTGTTAGTTGAATCAAATCGATTGATAATTTTACTTATCTTAACTAGATTTAGCAAAACACCATAGTAAAGAATGCAGCTACGGTTCAAAATCTCTAGGAATAACTTTGCTTCTCCAGTAAATTAATTGAAAATAATTTGCGTCAAGCTCTTTTTTAGCAAGCTTGCATAATGAAGTGAGGAGCATAGTGAGGAAGTATTCACTAGGTTGGAATCTTTTGGTTTTTTTGGCGATCTCTGGCGTTTGGGGTCTGGTTGTGGTTAGTCCTATTGGAGCGGAGACTTCTTTAGACGGGGAGGCAGAGAGACGGGTAGTCCTAAAGGATACCCTAAAGGGTTCGACAGTTGCTCTTTGTAGGAAACCAACAAGACCGCACTGTCTCACCGCTACGCATAACAGGGAAACGGGGAGACTAGGAGATTTTACTTTACTAGAGACTTCCCCCAGTCAGCCATCTGTAGTTAATTCAGAGCAAAATCCTTTCAGAGGTACGGCTGCGGATCTGCTATCACAAGGTGTCACAAGGGTTACAGGAGTTGAGGTAATCCAAACTGATGGAGGGCTGGAGTTGGTTTTAAAAACGGTAGCGGGAAGTGAAAGATTAGTACCGTTGATTTTGCCAGAAGGGAACGATTTGGTCATCGATATTCTAGATGCAACTTTAGCATTTGCTATTAGAAACGGTATAACCGAACTCGATCCCGCACCAGGAATTACCAGCGTTAGGGTAAACAAAGCTACTGAAAATAGTATTAGAGTCAGAATCACGGGAGAAACCCAGGCACCAAGCGCAGAAATCTTACCTGGTAGAGACGATTTGGTATTAAGCGTTACGACCGATCGCACTACTACCGCAGATGAGCCAGATGATTCAATTAACGTGATTGCCACAGGTCAAGGAGCAGAAGAAGAAGAGTATTTTGTCCCCGATGCGGATATCAGTGGCAGAATTGATGCACCGCTGCGCGATGTTCCCCAGTCGATTCAGGTGATTCCCGAACAGGTAATTGAAGACCAGCAAGCGACAGGGCTAGAAGAGGTGCTAGAGAATGCTGCGGCAGTAACGTTCCTTGGTAATAATGGTGGTCGGAGTTTTGATGCTGCGATTCGCGGATTTGAAGATGCACCAATTTTGCGGGATGGGTTTGATGATTTGGGCGGTTTCGGTGCAGCTTCAGCAGCTCCAGAAATAGCCAATTTGGAGCGAGTCGAAATTTTGAAAGGACCCGCTTCGGTATTGTTCGGTCAGGCAGAACCAGGAGGAATAATTAATTTAGTGACCAAAAAACCCCTTGAGTCACCCTATTACAATCTGCAATTTCAGGGGGGCAGCCAAAATTTTATCAGTCCCAGCATCGATCTATCGGGTCCGTTGACCGAGAATGGTCGCCTACTCTATCGCTTTAATGCACTGTATCGAACCCAGGATAGTTTTCGAGATTTTGACAGTAGTTTTGACCGCTTTTTCATCGCCCCTACTATTGCCTGGCAAATTAGCGATCGCACAGATCTGAGCATAAGCCTAGAATATGCTGAAGACAACGATCCCGCAGACTTCGGTACAGTCGCTTTTGGTGAGGGGATTGCCGATATTCCCCCAGAAAGAGTAACCAATAATCCCGACGATACTCAATCAAGAGAAAACTTGAATGTAGGCTACACATTAGAGCATCGTTTCAGCGAAAACTGGCAATTACGCAATCGGTTTCGTTATTCTTTCAATAATTTTGAGTTTGATGACTTTCTAGAACTGCCGTTCAACTTAGATGAATCGACTGGAGAGTTAACTCGTTTGATAGGTAATCAACCAGTAGAAGACGATGCCTTTTCGCTCTACACTAATGTTAAAGGGAACTTTAATACGGGTCCGCTAGAGCATAATCTTTTGTTTGGAGTAGATCTATCTCGTTCAGAAAATAAGTTGACAACTATAGCTTCTCCCGCCCCCGAATTTACTTCTATAATTAACATTTTTGATGCAGAACCAGATTTCTTTGCAGTTCCCGAACCCGAAGAAGATCCTCCTTCACTTCAGGACACCGAGACCAAGACAGACCGACTGGGAGTATACCTAAAAGATCGAATCGATATTTTAGATAACCTAATTTTGGCAGCAGGGGTGCGCTACGACATAGTTGACCAGGATACGACTGATAATACAACTGGTGAAGAAACCAATCAAAACGATGATGCGGTAAGTCCTAACGTTGGTATTGTCTATCAGCCAATTGAGCCGATTTCTCTATTTGCTAGCTATTCTCAATCTTTTGCGCCGAATTTTGTTACTGATGCTGAGGGTGAACCTTTAGAACCAGAAACAGGAGAGGGGTTTGATATCGGGATCAAAGGCGATATTATTGCTAACCGTCTTTCGGGTACGCTGTCATATTTCAATATCACCAGGCAAAATATAGCAACAACCGATCCTGACGATCCCTTTTTCTCGGTCGCCACGGGAGAACAACAAAGTCAGGGTGTCGATTTAGAGTTGAGTGGCAGAATTATACCTGGTTGGAACATTATTGCTTCCTATGCCTATATTGATGGTGAAGTAACAGAGGACAACGACCCAGAACTTTTAGGTAGTAGACTCCCTGGTATTCCCGAACATAGTGCTAGTTTGTGGACAACTTACGAACTTCAGTCGGGAAATTTACAGGGATTGGGTTTTGGTGCGGGATTTAACTTTGTTGGAGAACGAAAGGGAGAACTACCCAACAGTTTTGAAGTTGATAGTTTTTTTCTGGTCAATGCTGCAGTTTTTTATCGGCGAGAAAATTGGCAAGCCCGTATCAATTTTGATAACTTATTCGATATTGATTTTATTGAATCTATAGCCGGTTCGACATCACCTGCAGGTGCTAGAAATACAGGTATCTATCCAGGCGAACCATTGACAGTGCGGGCTTCCATTTCGGTGGAGTTTTAAATTACCATTACCATAGCCGTCGGACTGCGTATGAATCAAATGCTCTATCTACACCTTTGTCGCAATTGTTCTAAAGGATACCGCTCTGCATATAATCGACGGCTTATTTATATATCATTCAACAGGTGATTCCGATGAAACAAATACTTTCTCACAGGATTGCTTCAGGAGCAATTGTTATACATGAAGATTCGGTTCTTTTGGTTAGATATCCCGAACAATACTTAGTTGCACCTGGTGGAGCAATAGAACTAAATGAATCTTTAGAAGATGCTGCTGTTAGAGAATGTGCTGAAGAAACTAGCGTAATAATTAAACCTATTCGGCTTATTGTTTCTGAGTTAATGACTACAAGTAAATATATAATGCAAAAAAATTGGTTTATTTGCGAATATGTATCGGGAACACCATCAATCACAGAAGAATCTAAAATTGAAGGGATTATAGAAGTCGATTGGTTCACAGAGGAGACACTCAAAAATGAGAGAGTTTTTCCAAGTATTTTTGAAGTAATGAGTTTTTCAGACATTATAAAGTACGAAGGTTCTCCGATTTTTCCTCCGCTTATAAAAGCAAATTTTTAACTCTTTTGCGGTGTATCAAATAAATGCAGCGACCAAAACAATAATAGTCAAATTAACTGTTTTGTCCACCAGATGCAATTTAGGTAAATGGATAGTTTTAGGTATAAAAGAATGTTATTGCCGATTCGATTTTTGGTACTGTCTGTATTTTTGGGTTTAATGATCGCCTCTTGTCAAAGTCAAGCAAACAAACAACAAGCATCTACAGCTAACCACACTAACTGTCGCACCATCGAACATGAGGCGGGAGAAACGGAAGTTTGTGGAGAAACGCAAAGGATTGTAGTACTCGGTCCTTATGTTTTGGAACCCTTGTTGGCTTTAGGAGTGCAGCCAGTAGCTTACGGCGACCATGTGGCATTTCATCAGGGAGAATATGAAAATCCCAAGGCGCAAATTCCATATCTGGGAGGGATGATAACTCAACCAGTCGCTAATGTAGGTACAGCTTATGAGCCTTCGATTGAAGCGATCGCACTTGTACAACCCGATCTGATTATTGGTACTGAAGGCATTGCAAAGCAGTACGACACTTTATCGCAGATTGCCCCGACAATGCTTCTAAGATATGCCGACACAGAAAATAATCTCAAAGCGATCGCGACCGCAGTAGATCGCACTCAACAAGCAAAACAACTACTTGAAGAAACCAAACAGAAGATTGCAGTAGCCCGCGAAGCCTTTGCACCTGTAGTAGCCAAAAATCCCAATGTTTTATTAATCACTTCCTCGCAACTTAAAGAAATTGCTCCCCTTGACTCCCATACGACTTGTACTTCATTACCCGAACAATTAGGCTTTAAACTAGTTCCCATCCCTGGAGTCGAACCTTCACAACCTAATACGTCACCTCCTCCTATTTCAATTGAAACTCTACCCAAACTCAACAACGCCGATTCGATTATTGTCTTTGGCTATGATTTTGAAGAAAAAAAACTTAACAACTTTGATCGCAATCAACTATCAAAGATAAAACGGGCATGGAAGAATAATGCGATCGCGCAGTCTATGGATGCCAGTAAAGCAGGACAAGTTTATTTTATCCCCACCTATTTGTGTGCGGGATTACCTGGGGCGATCGGTACAAAACTTTATTTGGAAGAACTCGAAAAACAATTACTATCGCTTCATTAACAAAACGACAAGTTATAAACTCGCTACTTAAAAAAAATCCGTGCATAAATTTATTGTAATTTGGATTGGTCAGCTAGCCTCCTTACTGGGTTCAGAAATGACCAATTTTGCCATCACTATTTGGGCTTGGGAGATTACGGGACAGGCTACTCCTCTATCTTTAATCTTATTTTTCGTTCATACTCCCAGAGTAATTGCTTCAATGTTTGCTGGAGTATTTGTTGATCGCTATAGTCGTAAATTACTGATGATGATCGGCGATTTAGCAGCAGGAGCTTCTACCATCGCGCTGCTGTTCTTGTTTCTAACTAATAATCTGCAAATTTGGCACCTGTACTTTACCGCAGCAGTTAACAGTCTGTTCGGTTTGATTCAGGGTTTGGCTTATTCTGCTTCCCTCTCTCTCATCATCCCTCAGCAGCATTACACCAGAGCTACTGCTCTCAACACGATTCAGATATCTAGCTCTTTTATTTTTGCACCTGCTTTGGCGGGAGCATTTTATCCTCTAATTGGTTTACGGGGAATTTTAATTATCGATATCGTTACTTTTATATTTGCGATCGCAACTTTGAGTATGGTTCAGATTCCGCAACCAGAACGAAAAAAAGTAACTAAAAAAAATATTCGTAATATAAAACAAGAGTTAACTTTTGGTTTACGCTATTTATTTAAACATCCTAATTTACTAGCAATTCTGGTTTTTTTACTAATTAACAATCTCATTAACAGCGTTAATTTTGCTATCTTACCCGCAATGGTTTTAGCCCGTAGTAACAGCGATCCGACAGTGTGGGGCAGACTGTTAACCACCTTTGGTATTGGCGGTGTACTGGGTGCTGCAACCATGAGCATCTGGAATCTACCCAAACGGCGCATCAATGGTTTGTTAATGGGAAATGCTATCTGGAAGGGTGGCTTAATTTTACTGTCGATAACGCAAAGTATGTTTTTGCAATTAGTGGCTGCAATTGTTAGTGGTTTCTGTTCTCCTTTTCCCGAAAGTTCCAATCAGGGATTTTGGATATCAAAGGTCAAGCCAGAGATTCAGGGACGGGTTTTTGCAGCCCGTGATCTGATTGCAGGTATTGCTACACCTTTGGGGGCAGCGATCGCAGGTCCTTTAGCCGATAATGTGTTTGCCCCAGCGATGAAAACTAATAGTATCTTAGCTCAATTACTTGGCGATATCTTGGTTAGCGGAACTGGTGCGGGAATGGCTTTAACCATTGCTTTATTTTCCTGCTGCGGTGTGGCGATTGCACTGGGAGGTTATGCTTTTCCCGTGCTGCGAGAGGTAGAAAAAGCAGACAATAAATGAGTACTATGTTGTCGATGTTCTCCCATCGGAAGTAGCCATTAATCTTAACAATAGATTAGTGTATAATGCAACTTATTTTCAATAATTTAAATTTTAAAAATAGCTAACTAATATTAATATATTTATCGACATTATGGGGGCGCGATTGAATTTAGGACAGTGGTCAGACTGGCTTGAACCTGGAAGTCATAATGATTCAAGACTGCTGCATTCAGACAAGAGTGATCAGATTTTAGTCTGTCCATCTCATTTGGGTCAAGGCTATTGTCAGCAAATTAAGTTAAGAGAAGATTTAATCCTGGAGATTTCTGAGTATACTCTAAACCAATGTTTAATAATAGACACATCAAATCAGAGTAATCGGCTGGAATTCAGATTTTCACTTGCTGGTGCTGATGAGGAATACAGCTTTTTCCTCCCTTACTTTGGCATAAAAGACCTTGGTGTCATGTCATCGCACCAAAAGACTTTTGAAATCAGGATTTGTTTTAGACTACCTGCTCTCTTGACCTATTTTCACGAATTTATGGCAAATTTGCCTCCTTATACATATTCAATTGCCGAGGAAGTAATTCAATCTATATATCAACATTCAAACAGGCATTCTACATCCAGCACAGAGAGAATGCTCGACCACATTTTACAAAATGAAATTGCCATTGATGCCAGTACAACTTTTGAGCAAATTTTAACCGACAATTCTTATTCTCAGATCCCGACTCTCAACTATGCAATTCGCCAACCAATTTCTGATTCGATGAAGCAAATCATCTGGAAGATTCTCAGTTGTCCTTATCAGGGAGTCAACCGTCGCGTTTATTTAAAACAAAAAGCTTTGACACTCGTTACTTTATATTTAAAGGCGATGCTTAAACCCTACTCAAATACAGTCGATCTAAGCTGTATTTGCCAAGCAGAAAAGATTTTGAGGAATCAAAGCGTCAATCCTCCTAATATAGAGATGTTAGCCAGACAAATAGGTACAAATCGCCTCAAACTCAATCAGGGCTTTCGTCAAATTTATGGTGTAACTCCTTACGAACATTTACGACGTTGCCGTCTGATACAGGCACGAAAGCTATTGACAATCTCAGAACTTTCGATTGAAGAAGTTGCAGCGACAGTAGGTTATAAAAGTCGTAGTCGCTTTGCTACGGCGTTTCGCCAGGATTTTGGAATTAATCCTAAAGCGTTTCAGATGCAGGCTTGGAAATGTGCCAGTTAGATCGATGTTGGTTTTAAATTTGAAGTTTTTGAGATATCTGTTCGCAATTAGCAGATAACAAGTAAAGAGTTATTTTTGATTATTTTGAATTGAAAGCTATATTCAAAAATTAGAACTATTATTTTCTCTTTGGTTTACTTAGCTTAATTTTTCGTAGCAAAACACCTCAGAAAAAAATGCGTCTGAGGCGCAAAATCTCTAGAAATAACTTTCCTTCTCCAGTAAATTAATTGACAATATTTTGCGTCAAGCTCTTTTTAGGTGAGCTTGAATAATGATATGAGGAGCATAGTGAGAAAGTATTTACTAGGTTGGAAACTTTTTTTGTTTTTGGAGATCGCTGGTTTGGGTCTGGTTATGGTTAGTCCTGTTGAAGCGGAAACAAGGGAGATAAGGGAGATGGCTCTAGTAGAGAAATCCGCTAATCCCTCAATCCGCCAATCCCTCGATCGAGAGTTAGACGCTCGAAAGCAAAATGGAATCAGTTATTCGGCTACGGATCTGCTGGCTCAGGGAGTGACTCGGGTTACAGGAGTAGAAGTAATCCAGACTGATGAAGGGTTGGAGTTAGTTTTAAAAACCGTAGCGGGAAGTGAAAGATTAGTACCTTTGATTGTGCCTGAAGGAAACGATCTGGTCATCGATATTCTCGATGCAACCTTAGCTTTTGCGATTAGAAATGGTATTACCGAACTTAACCCTGCGCCAGGAGTCAATAAGATTACGGTAAGTGAAGTTGATAATAATAGTATTCAAGTCAGAATTATAGGAGAAAATCAGACACCAAGCGCGGAAGTAGTGACTGGTAGAGATAATTTAGTGTTGAACATCACACCTGAAAGGGCGACAGCAGATCAAGAGCCAGATGATTCAATTAACGTTATCGCTACGGGACAGGGAGCAGAAGATGAATATTTTGTCCCTGATGCTAGCACCGCAACTCGCACTGATACTCCAATTCGCGATATTTCCCAGTCAATTCAGATAATTCCCCAACAGGTGATTGAAGACCAACAGGCGATCGGGCTTGATGAAGTCTTAACTAATGTCAGTGGAGTAGTACCTGATGGCACACTTGCTAACAGTGATGAAAGCTTCAATATCAGAGGATTTAGCGATACTTCTGTGCTTCGAGATGGTTTTAGACTGTTTGGTGAATTTGGTCAGAGTTTCGCGGAGACGGCAAATTTGGAACGAGTGGAAGTACTCAAAGGTCCTGCTTCAATTTTGTATGGCGAAATTGAGCCAGGGGGAATAATTAATCTGGTGACAAAAAAGCCATTATCAGAAGGTTCCCTTTACGAAGCGAAGTTACAGTTAGGAGATGATGCTTTGGTAAGTCCGAGTATCGATTTCTCTGATTCTCTAACTTCTGATGGCAGCTTGCGCTACCGACTTAACGCTTTATATCGACATGAAAATAGTTTTCGCGACTTCGACCAAGACTTTGAGCGATTTTTTATTGCTCCTACTATTAGCTGGGAGATTGGAGAACGCACCGACATTACGTTTCAATTAGACTATACCGATGATGAAGCTCCTTATGATAATGGTCTTCCTGCATCGGGAGAAGGGATAGTTGATGTACCATTTACCACTATTGTTGAAGAACCCGACAACATAATTAAAAATGAAACGATTAACGTGGGTTATAGCCTAGAGCATCGCTTTAGCGACAACTGGCGATTACGCAATGCTTTTCGCTTTTCAGATCGAGGAATTTCCAACACTGGAGCGCTTGGGTTTGACTTTGATGAAGATACTGGCATTGTCGAGCGTTTTTTTGCAGATCAAGACCGAGACATTCAAAACTACTCACTACAAACTAATGCGGTAGGTGAATTTAATACTGGTTCAGTCGAACATACACTTTTATTTGGAGTAGATCTCAATCGAACTGACGATTTAGCTTTATTAAATTTCGATCTGAGCAACCTCCAACCCCTGAATATCTTTGACCCTGTTTTTGGTGCATTTGACGATGTAGATCTTGATGATATACCAGTTTTCACCAATGAGGATATTCAAAGCGATCGCTTGGGAGTCTTCTTGCAGGATCAAATCGACATCCTCGACAACTTAATCTTGTTAGCGGGAGTGCGGTATGACACTATTGAACAAACCATAGTCGAGGGGCCTACCGCGTCAAATCTAGAAAGTTCGGAGACAACTGAAAACTTTGATGATGTAAACCCGAGAGTCGGACTGGTATATCAACCAATTCGCGAAATTTCACTTTTTGGCAGTTACTCCCAATCTTTTAGCCCCAATTCGGAAACTGACAGTAGTGGGGAGCTTTTAGTCCCAGAAGAAAGTGAAGGTTTTGAGTTTGGCGTCAAAGGCGAAATTCTGTCAGGAAAACTACTGGCAACCTTAGGGTATTTTAATATTACGAAGAAAAATGTCGCCACACCTGACCCTGTAGATTTCTTTTCTTCGGTAGCAACTGGAGAACAATCAAGTCAGGGAATTGAATTTGACCTTATTGGTGAAATTATGCCTGGCTGGAATATTGTTGCCAGCTATGCCTACATTGATGCTGAAGTGAGCGAAGATAATGAAATTGAGGTAGGCAATCGTTTATTCAATACTCCTGAAAACAGTGCCAGTTTATGGACTACCTATGAAATTCAATCGGGAAATCTTCAAGGTTTGGGTTTTGGCGGCGGTTTCGTTTTCGTTGGTGAACGTGAAGGGGATTTAGCTAACACTTTTACCGTAGACGATTACTTCCTGATAAATGCTGCTTTGTTCTACAAGCGTAATGATTGGCGCTTAGCATTAAACTTCAAGAACTTGTTTGATGTTGACTACATTGTTGCCACTACCAACAGTAGATCTTTCGGAAATGAACCAGGCGAACCTTTTGAGGTTATTGGTTCGGTTTCGGTAAAATTTTAAGACTGCGAATAAAAACCTATGAAAGCTTTAAAGTATAAGAAGTTTCTCATTCTACCGATTATTCTTGGATTAGCGCTCGCCTCCTGTCAAACTCAAACCAGCAATCCAGAAACTTCTACATCCAACCAAGCTGAATGTCGCACAGTAGAACATGAAGCGGGAGAAACCGAGGTTTGCGGTCAACCCGAACAGATTGTAGTACTCGGTCCTTATGTTCTAGAACCTTTGCTTGCTTTGGGCGTGCAGCCGATAGGATTCGCCGATCACATAGCATTTCATCAGGGAGATTACGACAATCCTCAAGAGCAAATTCCTTATTTGGGGAAATTAATTAATCAACCAGTAGCCAATGTCGGTTTGACTTTGAAACCTTCGATTGAAGCCATTGTCAAAGTTCAGCCCGATTTGATTATCGGGATTCAAGGTAACGCTAGTCAATATGAGACTTTATCGCAAATTGCACCCACCATACTACTCGATTGGTCTGAGACAGAGACGAATCTAAGAGCGATCGCTCAAGCCGTCAATCGTACTAAAAAAGCAGAACAACTATTAACCGACACAGAACAAAGCATTACGTTAGCACGCGAAGCCTTTGCGCCAGTAATAGCTGAAAATCCCAATATTTTAATAATGAACTCGTCACAGTTAAGGGAAATTTTTTCACTTGACTCCAGTACCAGGTGTAATTCACTACTTAAACAGTTAGGCTTTAAAATAGTCCCTATTCCTGGACTGGAAGTTTCCAAACCTAATTCACCACCAACTCCTATTTCTATTGAAACTCTACCCGAACTCAACGATGCCGATTCAATTGTTGTCTTTGGCTATGATTTTGACGAAGGAAAACAACTTGAAAACTTCGATCGCAATCAGCTATCAAAGATAAAACAGGCATGGCAAGAAAATGCGATCACGCAATCTTTAGATGCCAGTAAAGCAGGACGAGTTTATTTTATCCCGACCTATTTGTGTGCGGGTTTGCCTGGTGTGATCGGCACTGAGCTTTATTTGGAAGAACTCAAACAACAATTATTACCACAACAAAATTAGTCATCAATTACTTACTCTTGCCTTCCTTGCCCCTAACCTACATATCCGAAACAAAGGCTTTAGCCGCATGTACTCCTTCGGGGCGTGAAAAGCGTTATTTTTTCAGAATGTATCCTTGCTCATCCGCTGTCTCAACTCTCTATTATCAAGTGCGGGAATTAATGGACCTCAAAAATTTAGCATATAAAATGAGGGACAATAGGACTTATGCCTTTGCGCTGTGACAATTGGGGAAACTGCATTCATGTTTTGCTATTAATGCAAGCAGTATCCAGCAGAATTAAATTTTCACTAGATATGGCTGTGCAGAATGGTATAAATCTGACCAAAGCTGCTTCTTCTCCAGATTTAAGCTGCTCAATTGTTTGTTCTGTTTTCTCTCGCCAAGAACTATAGATTAACCATTTTTTGCGGTCAAAATAGTCAGAGTTAAATGCAGTTTTATCTAGTAAAAAATAATTTATTTGGTATTTGTTAACAAAGGAAATTAAGACTTTAGGACTAGGACTATATTGTGCCTGTAATAAATCAATTGTCCTTTGTTTGATTTGATTATGATAGAAGGGATGATAAGCCATTGCAAATTCCCTACCGACTAAAATTGATCGCTGGGAAAATGCTGGTATGTTATTCGCTTCTCTGCTCAGGGAAGCGACAACAACATCTTGTGGTTGCTGAGCTAAATATTGATATATTTCTGTATCCGTACCGATTTTCCAGCCTTGGAACCAATTAATAAAGACAGGAGGAATACTAGGAAAAATAATTATAATAATTCCGACTAGAGTAACTAAGATAAGTTTGATTTTATCTACTGAGTTAAAAGGAGTTTTTTTTCTCAGCTTTTGCTTGAATTTATTTTGAATAAAATCAACAATTATAGTTAAGACAATTGCCGCTGTGATCGCCAAGATAAATTGTAGTGTATGATAAGTATAGCGGCTAGGTAAATGCAGTCTTGGTAGTAGAAGATGTGCTAATCCAAAAAGTAGTAAAGAAGCAAGGGTAACCTGTAGTAAAATAGCGATTTTCTTGGTAACTGATTTAATAACAGATAGTTTAGTTTTTAAGAGAAAGGGTAAAGCAACACCACTCCAAACTATGGTGGGAAAAACTGGAAGACTTAAGCCGCTAGAGCCAAAGAACCAATAATTAAACCAATCATCATCAAAGAAAGGACTTCTCCCATTAGAACTAAATTCAGGAATTTGTCGCATCTGATCTACAGTTACCGTGGTAGCTAATTCAGTCGGTTTTTGCGTTATTGGATATAGGGCGATCGCTGCAACAATCGCGCCTGTTATCCACCATATGTAAGGCTGTTTAAGCGTCGTTAGTTTTACTTTAGATAGTCCTTTTAATTTAATTAATCTTAGGCTAAGAATTGCTATTTCAATTAGTAACACATGGGGATAAAACAAACCCTGTAACAGCATCAATAATAAGCAAGGTAGTAACCAATCAAGCGATAGATAATATAAAAATGCCGCAAATAAAGGATAAATAAAAGCCCGAGGAGTAGCAGAGACTAAATCATCATTAAGCCAAATTAGCTGATTAAATAGTAAACAACTAATAAATCCCGTAATCGGCAGCGGTAATATCTTTATGGTGAAAAAATAGAGATAAATCGTAGTGATAATCCCTATGATAGGAGGTAATAATTTGGCAGCTAAAATCGGTTCTAAACCAATCTGAGCCAGGAATTTATAAAGAGAGATAAATCCTAATGGTGCTAAATTCTGAAAATAGTCAGCAATAAGATCACGAGGAAATAATTCAGGATCGATAAATCTTTGTAGCCAAACAATGTGCTGTCTGGCATCATCTTGAACTATATATTCATGACTAAAAACGAAATAATAAAAGCATATTCCATAATAAATAGCAACTAATAAACTAATGTATAACCATAGATTCTTTTTGAGATTGCTTTTGTTCATTTATTTGAAAAATATGTTATTAAACATTAAATTAATTAAGCAAGAGATCATCGTGTATTTTTATGTATAGTTGTTCTAATTAATTTCCTTATGGTCTAGGTTATCGTTTTGAGAGAATAGGGAATAGGGAATAGGGAACAGTACATTTTGACCTGTGGTTTCTATTTGGAATGACTATAGTAGTGACCAATAGTTGGGGAAGAAGGATTCTAGCCTTGAGTAATAGATTTGATAATTATTTGGGGAGTAACTTTTCTATAATTTGCCCATAATTCAAGATATCCAACTAAGCACTTTGACCAACGGTTACAGCAGGCTCTGTCGTTTTACGGCAGAGTAATCTGTAACTTGATACCATCAACTTCAACCACAACTCTTACTCCTCCGTATCCACTATCCCTAATTTCATGGCGATACCGAATATGATCTACGACGATAGTTCGACTATTTTTTTGAGGAATTGTCATGTTTACTAATATATTTATGGGCTTCTTGTTTAATTAAATGAAGCTTAAAGGGTGGTTGCTCAACTGTTTGCATATATTCAGAACTTAAGTAAGGTTGATATATCTGATCGTGGTCAATATAACCCTTAAAAAAAACTAAAGATAAGGTATTTTGATAAGTTTTTGCCACCGCTGAAGTTTGAGCTTGCTCAGATTGCTGCTCTTTTGATAAAGTGACATTAGAATGGGGGATATTTTCAGAAATTACCAGATAGCTCTTCTTCCCTAAAGCATTAAATAAGGGAATTTGCTCCTCCAGCAGTGAAGTTAAAAAGTCTTGGTCTACCACCTGGAACACGATCGGTATCGTAATATTTGCCAGCTGTTGCTGTTTAAACATACTTTTGCCAAAAGGTACAAACATAAATGCTCCCTTAATCCGCTCATCTTTTAGCGATCGCTGTTCTCGTGGTAATTCTAAAGCTCGACACTGATATAACATCGAAATATTAAGCAAGTTCAGAGGTTGAGCGCAATCTTGTTCTAACTGAGCAAAATCAAACTCCGCACCCGCCAAAGATAGTGCCGTTGTGCCACCAATTGAATAGCCAAAAATTCCCACCTGCTCTAGATCTAGCTGACTGTTAAACCTGGTGACATTAAGTTTCTCCAACCGATCCAGAATATAGCTAATGTCCAGGGGACGATCAATAAAGTCTGTGGCATCAAAATTTTCTTTATATAACCCTCGCAAGAAATCCTTTTGCCGCTGGCGATCGCTTCCTGGATGATCGGGGGCAACTACAGCAAAGCCATGAGAAGCCAAATGATGAGCTAATTCCTCAAAGCGATCGCGTTTAGCACCCAAACCATTGGAAATAACAATAACGGGAGTATGATTAAGATTGCCCTGGGGTAAATATAGATCCGTGATCAATTGGCGATCGCGATTAGCATCATTTAGTTCTAGAGTTTGCTGCGTAACTTGATATTGACCCTCGTCAGATAAGTTAGGCAGATCTTCAAGATCAGATTTAGGTTCAGCAACCTCTTCTGGGGATAAACTAGCTAAAAATTCTTTAGTGTCCTCTTCCGTAGCAGCAACTTGTTTAACTAGCTTCAGTAATTGATCCAGATTGAGTTTAATATCCGTAGGAAAACGGTGCAAAAAATCAACCAAATTAATCCCATCTCCCGACTGTGCTGCCTGTACCACCGCTGCACGTAAGCCATAAAACCCGTTAAGATAGCCAGGTAGTTGAATAATATCGCCAATGCGCTGCAACATCTTAATGCCTACAGTTGTACGGGAATAACGATAGACTAAGATTGGATCGACATCATAACTCTGTCCCAAAAACTTTTGCAGCTTTTGGGTTTTCTGCGGTGAGATTCGCTTGAGATAAAAATTGAGACTATCGCTAATCTCTCCTTCCTGGGCAAAGTCCGCCAAGTCCTGAACTTTAACCTCAAAACCCAGTAAGCCATAGTTAAATTGAATCTTTTCCGCAGTTAATGCCGCTTGTTTGAAGCTAACTACACCACAAATAGCGATCGCCACTAAAGCTATATATTTTGCTAATTTAAACTTGGTCAGCATCATCACTAGTAATCAACAGCCCATAAGCAGTAATTGTCTATTGTCCCTGCTTCATCTTCTATTGTCTATCTCCTAATAGTTATTTATGCCAGTTGGTATAAAGTCTGATAGAAGTACGGAAGATGGTATTTGGGATTATGCCAATCTAGTTTGGAGTAGAATTCACCTATTTCTAATGAAAGTTGCTCTCTAAATCTGGCAGACTCTCTAGTCCAATAGTTGGGTGGTTCAATTTGGTGCCAATATTTCTTCGCTTTAATAATTGTTAGTAATGCTAATACTAATTCTCTAATACTTTGATTATCTAAAGATTTGATATATTCCTTATTCCAACAGTCTTTTAACTGTTCTAAATCGTTACAATTGAGCTGTGGGCAATAATTAATCCGCTGACTAACACGCTCAAAGTGACTCTTGAGATCTGTATCTTCAGTCAATTCCTGACACATATTAAAATACAAATCTTTAAGTAAAATTGGTAGATTGCTATATTGCGGTTCAAGTGTAGAGTTGTCAAATACTGTTTGCATCTCAGGGGCAATAAAATATGCCTCTTTATGAATTAAACCCGTTACCCAAATAAAATGTAGTGATGCTTTATGTGCCATAACTTGAGTAGCTTGATATAAATTATTAAATATCTGCTCGGTATCCGAAAATTGATAATTTTCTATTTTATGTAATTGAATATCTAAATCAACTAGGGCAAAAAGCTTAGTTCTATTTAAATAAGACTGACCCAAATTGCTTAACTTTAACAAATTAAAATAAGTATCTATCACACTACTGCGATCGCCACAGTTAAAAAATTGCGGTTTAGGTTTATCATTCCAAGATTTAGGAACACACTTCTTATAAAAGTTGGCATCAGGCATCTGTTCCATTTTTCGGTAAGTCTGTGGAGAAAGTCTGCCATCAACATTATTAATTTTACCTTCACACAAAACTACAATTTTATTTTTAATTCGGCGATCATTTAATATTTGTTGACAATGCCTTTCCAATTCTGCTGAACTCAAACCCATAGAATTAATCGTCTAGTTTTCAACCTGTTCTGCTGTTAAAAGTTTTGGTTCTAATTCCTTAACATGAGCTGGAGTTAAAGCCTGGCACAATTCATATGAATGAGTAGCTAATATATACTGGTTACTTGCTCCCCACTCAGCTAAGTCGGATATTATTTGATATTGCCAATCAGGATGAAATGCATTTTCAATTTCATCTATCAATACTATTGAATTTTCAATATTACGCTGTTTAAGCCACATATAGATTCCTAATCTCTTTAGCTCACCATGACTTAAATCTTCAGGATATAGTTCACTAGTTTCATTGTCAGTTTCAATTTTAAAGTTAACTCCAGATAAATCTGAATCCAAGTTTATTTTTTTATTAGCTAATAAAGAATTCATTTCATCCAATAGTTTCTGGAAAGATTCACCATATTCACCATGTTTTATTTTATTCTGAAAATCTTTATCTCTTGCTGACTTAAAAGATTCTATCAAAATATCAACTGATAAAAAGTCATAAGTAAAAAAGTTCAAAAAAACATTTTTAATAGATTGTACATTTGAATTATAGTGAACAAGACTATCATTATTTTTCTGTTTAAATAATAGCTGTCTAATTTTCTTGTTAGTAAATAGAAATATTTGGGTAGATGGTGCTGCCAAATAAACCTTATGTGATATTTCTTGTAATAAAGAATTAGCTTCATCTATATCAACGTCAGGAATATGCAGTAACAATGCATTTTCTTTACCATAACTGTTTCTAAAATTTGAAATGTAGAACAGACATTTTGATTTTAAATATTCTAGAATTCGTTTAATTGAATTATTTAATAAATCACGTTCGCTATATGTTTTATTTAAAACAATCTCAATTTCTTCGTGATTTTCTCTAATTTCTTCTAATATCTCATCTATGTATGATATGTCCTGATAATATCTTCTGGATTTTATTCCAATTCTATATTTTCTCTTGTCATTGATAAAATTTAAATTTATATCACTTTTTCTAAGGTTTTCAATTGTTTCTACAACTCTATCTTCCCTTATATCTTGATCTTCAATATTTTGCGCTTTTTCTAGTCTATTAATACTCTTTAACAAAACTTTGGCTTCAGATTCAAGATTTAAAATTTTTTGTTCAACAGATTTTGACTTTTCAAAAACAGAAAACTTTAGATATTCCTTTTTTATTTCCGATCCCGACCCTGATATAGATACACTGTTCAAATTATCAGTATCTAATAAGTTACTAATACTATTATTGCTGTAGACAACAAAGTCTAACTTTATATTGTCATCATAAACTTCTAATTCCAAAGATAGTAAGTTCTTTTTCGATTCATTGCCGACTTTATATCCCTCCAGCAGATTCTGAATAAAAATATGCTTTTCAGGATCGCCTGAACAACTGAGGAGAATAAAAATTAATTGAAGTAGCGTGCTTTTTCCACCACCATTGAGACTACCAAGGGGGAAAATGCGAGGGGTAAATTCTGGTTCAAAAGTAAGATCGACATCTTTGAGGACGCGAAAATTAGGGACTTGGACACGTCGTAAGAACATAGAAAACCTCCGCCTTGGTTACTACAGAGTATAAAATTTAATTTAAAACTCTGCCATTAACTTAGTCATTGTCAATTCTGCGTCGGTGATTCTTAGAGTTAGCGTCAAGGATTCCGAACTTGATAATTGGGCAATGCCACGAAGCCTCTAACTTTACAGTCGAGTTGTTCAAGCCAGAAAACTAGTTCATGGTTGCTATTGTGGAACATGCTGTAATTCCGTTCATCTTTAACAAAAGTAAGTCCATGATGGGGATTGAAGACACTCGTGGCAATATTCTGCTTGAAGCGCACACCTAATGATTGCTCTAAGGTTAAAACACTGCTACTAGAAACCTCGAAACTCAAGAGAATATCTTGCCAATTAGAACCAAGAGTCTGTTGCAGCTGGGACAAATTCTCAAACTTGCGTCTGCCGAGAGTTCCTGAAGTGGGAATTAATAGTGCGGCGATCGCCTGGTTCAAGTTTTGCCGATTTAGAGCAAAATAATCCCAATCTCCATAGGTATATTGCAGAAGTTGACCTTCACGAGTAGGTATAACTAGTCTCCCATGATAGCCATAGTTAGTTACATAGATGGTAATAGGAGCGACAGGAGAAGCAGGAGGAATGATAGTAGTAGGAGAGCTAACAAGGATAAACATTACCACTACTAACAAGAGCAATACTTGCAGGGAGCGTCGACTCAAAGTACTTCTGTCGCACAATTTCATGGCTAATCTGATTCTTAAACTGCAAAGTCTGATGAGGTAGCCATCTATTTCACTGCAATTAAGCCTTACATTCGTGTTAAAGCAGATATCTTTGATAACTTTTCTGGTGGCAACCCCTCTAAATCATTAAGCTGTAGCCAGCCTTCTTGCACTAATCTAGCAAAATCGAACACCAAAGTAGAATAATTATAGACGTACTTACCATCTATTTCATATCTCTTGGTGCTTAATAGATCGTGAAGATACCATAAATCTTCTAACTCGGTCAACGAACTTGCGCGATCACGAACGTTATCAATCAAAGCTGTAACTTCTCGTTTATGAGCTTTTTGTAATGCTTGTTTAGCTATCTTTTCTTCTATCTGAGTTAACTCAGTTTGACTAACTTCTAACATTAATACTGGATTTTAAATTTAATATATTTATTTATTAACCATAAAATCCTATCATCAAAATTAACGTTAGAACAGCCGACCACTCAAAGCATTATTAGGATCGGCTTGTCTGAGGAAGCTTGTTTTTTTTAAACACGAAAGATCTTATCGTGCTAGATTAAGTAATTCTTTTGGAGATGCCAGCAGATCGATCGCCACAAAGAAAATTTTGTTTTCCGAATCAAGCAAAAATCGCCAGGATATATTCATCCCGACACCAGCGCCAAACCAAGGTGTTTGGACTTTTCCTGTCACTTTGATCTGAGTATAACCATCTTCAGCAGATTCAGAAACACCGCGCTCTGGAGCTAATTTCAGTTTCGTACATTCTTCCTTCAAGAATTTCAGGATCGCATCTCGACCTACAATTGGTTTTTTGAAAGGAGGTTGTAAGGCACTATCAGATGCAAATAATTTGATCAGCTCGTCAAAATCATTAGCATTCAACAAATTCATGTAGCTTAAAACAGTAGAATTAGTAATACCTTGAATATTGACTTTGGTTCGCTTAGACATTTCTACGGGAGGAACAACAGGTTCACTGACTCTGGTAAAGTTACTCATTTTAGAGGTATCGAATCCCATGTCCACCACAGTATTCCGCAGCGCCGTAATTTGTTGTCCCGAATCTAGTCCAATTAGTGTTTGTAATACAGCATTAGCATTAGCAGAAAGTTTATATCCTTCTGGGATTGGAGCTACGATTCCCTGTTCCATCCATTCTCCTAGTCGGTACCAGAAACCCAGCTTGATATTGGCAGTCCAGGTAGCATAAGTACGGCAAATGGGGGTGTCTGAATGGTTAGCTAAATCACACATGACCTGAGATTGTTCTTGAAAACTCATAGCTTTGATTTCATCAAGAGTTGGCTCAGCAAATTGCATATTTGCGGCTCCAGGCGCAGCAACAGTAATAGTTTTACCCATTTCCAGATAAGCAAACCAAATCCACGCTAATTGATCCTCAGCACTCAGCTGATTAAACCTGGCTAATAATGCTGGTACTGCATCAGCAGATAAGGTATTGGGAAATATGTTGCGTGCGGAGTCAATAGTAAACGGCATAAATGACCTTCCAATAAGTTATCGTGCAATTAATTAAACGAAAAACGTTAATGATTTGAAACGCTAGTTTTTTGTAAACTTATTTTGATTATAGTAAATATTATTTGCAAATTACATGATTTATATTTATATAGATTGCTTTCTATAGTATTGCAATAGTAAACAAAAATCTGATTTAATTTAATTAAATTTTTGTTTGAGTTCTATTACTTTAGAGTAGATAAGCATAAGATTTAACTAAAACAGCAATTGATTTAATTGACTGAAAAAATATTGAAGCTTTTGTGTTTTCTACAATACAAAATATGATTCTTGAAGAAAACGCGAATCTACTAGCAATTGTCAATAGTATGTATAGATAGCCTTCTTCTGATTGATCGCTGTTTTAGATAGCTCCATATTGTTAGGATTGATTTGGAATAGGGAGATCATGATTTATAGTTCAAAATATATAATTACGTTCTCTTCTCTCACCAAATTTGTAAAATAATTGAGTTGCAAAAGTATTACAATAAATCCCGGTGCCATGAGAAATTAGCAATTGGATTCATGGTTTTTTAAAATTTGTCTGACAAGCTAAATATATTTGAGAAACACACATTGATCGTTTGAAAGTTATGTCTGCTGCTACAACCATTCTGATTATTGAAGATAATCTGAGCCTCTGCGACTCGCTTAAACTCTACATTGAGAAAGAGGGCTGGGATTGTCAGATTACCAATGATGGGGAGCAGGGAATGAAAACGCTGCAAAATTGCCATCCCAACTTGATTTTGCTCGATATTATGTTACCAGACGTAGATGGATTTCAGATTTGCCAACAGATACGAGCATTACAAGATTTCGTCCCCATTTTGATATTAACTGCTAGAGGAGAAGAAAGCGATCGCGTTAAGGGTCTTTCTCTGGGTGCTGATGACTATTTAACTAAACCTTTTAGTGCTAAAGAACTAATTGCTCGGATTAAATCTTTGCTCAGACGCGCTTATAGTGCAGGATATCGAGATGTCAGTTTGAGTAGTGGAGTCAAAGTGGATGGGCGATCGCGACAGGCGTTTCTTAACGGTGAATTACTCGACCTACGGGGTAAGGAATTTGACCTGCTAGAGCAGTTTGTCTCTGCACCTGGACGGGCTTATTCCCGCGAACAACTTTTAGAACAGGTATGGGGTTTTGATTTTGAAGGGGATACTCGTATTGTAGATGTTTACATTCGTAAGCTACGAGAGAAGCTAGAGCTTGATGCAGCCAATCCTGACTATATTCAAACGGTTTGGGGTGTGGGATATCGTTTTAAAGCCTATTTGCGATCGAGAAATGGCGATGAAAAAATGGCATAGTATTTCAACACGACTCATTCTGGTACTGTTAGGTTTAACTTTGGGGAGTATTATAGGACTCTCTATTGTTTTAGATATCGCCTTAACTAACTTCTTTATCCGCGATGCTCAAACCACTCTACAACGTCGAGCAAAAGTATTTGCCACTCAAGCTCAAGCTAAGTATGATCCAGAAAATCTAACCCAGTGGGCAAATTTAATCGCCCATCAAGGACAGTGGCAGGTAATTGTCTTTGATGCTCAAGGAAAAGAATGGATTAGAAAAGAGGGAGTTTCAACTAATAAACCGATCTACCCCCCAGCAGAATCAATTACTAAAACTTTAACAGGCTCTCCTATACAGGGAAAATTTCCAGTAGCAGAAAAATCCCAATATCCCTGGTGGCTTTATGGTACAGCACCCTTATATCGGGGAGAAGTAATCTTAGGCGCGATTTATATTGCCATGCCAATGCGAAGACCACAAAAATTCGCACGACAAGTAGAAGGAGTGGTAGTCGGCATGACACTTATAACCACAACTGTAACTGTCTTAGCAGCGTGGTTACTTTCCCGTAGCTTTACTCAACCTCTAGAACGCCTTCATCAACAGGCGAAACTGCTAGAAGCAGGTGATTATACTGCTCGTTCGGGAATTAAAGGTAAAGGGGAACTGTCTCAACTAAGTCATTCAATTGATGAGATGGCAGCGAAACTTTCAGCTACCTTAAAAGCACTTAAGGCACAGGAAACTTCCCGTCGTCAATTAGTAGCTAATGTGTCTCATGATTTGCGTACTCCCCTGGCATCTTTGCGCGTCGAGCTTGAGGCAGTTTTAGATGGGGTGGTGTCGGGAGCAGAAGCTAAACAATATTTAAAACGTGCCTGCCGTGAAACAGATTATCTAGATCGCTTGTTAGAACAATTACTATTCCTGGCTCGCGCTGATGCAGGTCAACTAAAGTTTAATCCTCAGGAAGTTTCGGCTGTCGCGATCGCTCAAGAGTGTCTTTCTCGCATGGAAGTGGCGGCTCGAAAGGCTCATCTCAATCTAGAATTAACTATCACGCCTAATCTACCCCAGGTTTGGGTCGATCCAGAGTTGACAGGACAAGTGATTTTAAATCTAATCGATAATGCGATTAAGTATGCTCCAGATAGCGAGGTTATCACTATAGAAGTTTTGCCCATCGTAACTAAAAATCAGCACAACTATGTTCCTTTACAAGTATGCGATCGCGGTTTGGGCATGAAACCAGAGGAGATCGAGCAAGTTACAGAACGCTTTTACCGTGGTAGCTCGGCTCGTCCGCAGGGTGGATTGGGCTTGGGACTGGCGATCGCAAATCAAGTTTGTCAGCTACAGAACGGTCATTTACAAATAGAAAGTCAGCCATCACAGGGAACTGTAGTTAGATTATTGTTGCTGACAAAGGGCAACTAAAAATTGGGTGTACAGCACTCGATATGTAAAAATAGCAAGAATTCAAGATATTACTTTGACCTATCTGAAAACTCTAGTTGGCTGGCAAAGAACTCGTAATTAATTTAAAAAGCCCCCCTGCCCTGGTGTGTATGTGTAAAAGTCAAATAATTTTAATCACAATGGTCATTTAGACGATCGCAAATCAAATTTGTCAGCTATAGAGCGCTAGCCTACAGATAGAAAGTAATTCAGGACAAGGAACTGTAGTGAAATTATTATTGCTCACTCAAGAGAAATTAGAAGATTCATAGATTTTTAATATCTTTCTTTCACAATAAGAACAACAACACGTAAGTTGTTGATTAATTAGTTTTCTAACACTTCGATCCAAATGAAATTAACTTCAGACTCTATCGTGGAGGGTAAAGATTTAACCAAAATTAGAGCCAGAAAATTGACTTTGGTATTCGCTTCTGGATGTTTGGGCGGAATGTTAAACTGCATTACTGTCTGGCTGTTTGGTGCAATTAATATAACTGCTCTGTTTGGAGTGGCGACAGCGCCAGGGTTAACTCCCGCTTGGCTCTATCCCCGTGTGGTTTGGGGCGGAATTTGGGGCTTTCTTTTTCTTTTGCCTGTCTTCCAACGCAAATATTTTATTCGATGTGTTTTCTACAGTTTGTTTCCTACTTTAGTACAGCTTTTTATTATATTTCCCCAAACAAACAAAGGAATGATGGGTATTGAATTAGGAAGTTTAACACCAGTATTTGTTCTCTTGTTTAACGCTATCTGGGGAATAACTACGGGATTGTGGCTCAAGCTTGTCTCTGATCCTCACTATCGAATCAGAACTTAATTTTTTCCTGATGAACCGCACTGAAATGGGTAATGAGCATGCCAAATGTATTTAATACGGCACTGCTAACAATGACTTTATTGTGGAAGAAAGCTGTGAAAATAATTTGATTAAATGAGTACAAAAAAAATTTATCTATATGCAGAAAACTGATTTATTTTGCATAAAAAAAACAAGATTACTTTTTAAATTTTGGCTTTGTCAAAATCAAAGAAATGCTCCAAAAAATACTATATTTTCTCTGATTTTTAACCTATACTATTTTACAACATAAAATATTAAAAGTTGAAAATTATTGATAACTTAGTCAAACGTAGTTTGATTTTTTAATCTTTACCAAAAGTAAGAGCGCAAGGCAAAATATCGTCAATCCAATATCAAGTATAAATATACATTTTCAACATCATGAACCTTAATAATTTTGTTCGATTTCCTAAAAGACTGATTGTTCTAGCTACTATTTTAGGAATAGGATCTCTAGCTGCTACCCCTGCTCTGGCTGATAATCATACTGGGTCAATGAAATCTTCTGAAATGTCAGAAACGTCCGTTAGTCAATCAGATTCAGCAGCAGGAAATATTGTTGAAGTTGCATCAGGAAGCAAAAAATTTAGCACTTTAGTAGAAGCAGTAGGCGCAGCAGAATTAGCAGAAACATTAGCCGATTCTAGTGCAACCTATACAGTTTTTGCTCCTACGGATGATGCTTTTAATCAGTTACCTGATGGTGCATTAGAGTATTTGCTAAAGTCAGAAAATAAAGCAGTGCTACAGCGTGTACTTTCTTATCATGTTCTACCAAATCAAGTTACGTCTAGTGAAATATCAAGTGGCAGCGTAGAAACTCTTGATAGTGAATTAGTAACAGAGGTAACTGACGATGGGGTTCGGGTAAATAACGCTAGTGTAATTACTGCTGATATTGAAGCTAGCAACGGTATTATTCATGCGGTCAATCGAGTTTTACTACCCGCAGATTTGCAAACTGCACTGGCTTCTGAATTGGGCATAGCAGAAGAAGAAATTTATCAGTAATATCTGACTGATTTGATAAGGTTGGTGATCTTATTGCCAACTTTTTTCTATTTTTTTAGATTGCGGAATTATTAGCTAGCAATATCTCTTAACCTGTATTTCTTGTCGATAATAAATAGAGCCAGCGTCGCATTCTACCTTTGGCGATCGCCGACAACATCTTAAGATAGGTAAGTGGATTAGTATATCTCTGGAATAAACCAGTGACGTCGCTCTGGGCTACATCTTCTTGATTCCATTGTGACCAGATATCTAAACTATCGTCGAGTAACTTTGCTTTACAGGCTTGGCGTTGAACTTTACCGCTAGAAGTTTTGGGTATCTTGCCAGGTTGTAATAATACAATGCCATAAATATCAATAAAGTGTTGCTGAAACACCTGCCAGCGAATCGCTGTTACCACCTCATCCATTACTATAGATTTACGATGGGTACGTTTTATCTCTTGTGCCACAACTAATCGAGACTTCCCTGCAACCTCCACTGCAAAAGCTGCGCCACAGTTGGGTTTTAAAGCAGGATGACACTGTTCGATCGTTTGTTCAATATGCTGAGGATAGTGATTTAGTCCCCAGAAAACTAACACATCGTTTAAACGACCAGTAATATATAGTTCACCTTCATGAATAAACCCTAAATCACCAGTACGTAAATAATTTTTTCCCTGTATCCTTGCCTGAAAAGTCTGCTGAGTTTTCTGCGTCAGCTGCCAATATCCTTGTCCGACACTCGAACCTGTATAGCAAATTTCGCCTATTTGATCTGGCTGACATTCCTCTAACGTATTAGGCTCGGTGATTACCCTGCTGGGAGGCTTCGCAATCGCAATTCTGCCATCTAACCAAGGATAACCAGCACTGACAAGCGCTTTGCTTGCTGGGTGAGATTTAACTACAGTAACCACCCGATTTTGTTCTAAAGCTGTCAGCTCTAAATATATCACCTGAGGCGACTTCTCTTTATTTCCTCCCGTAATCATCAGCGTCGCCTCCGCCATCCCGTAGCAAGGATAGAAAGCAGATGATTTAAAGCCACAATCAGCAAATTTACGGCTAAATTGCTCCATAGTTGAAGCTTGTACTGGTTCTGCACCACAAAAAGCCAGTTCCCAGCTACTTAGGTCTAATTGCGCTATTTGTTTTGGAGTAACGCGATCGCATAATAAATCGTAGGCAAAATTAGGTGCGCCGCTGGTAGTTGCTCGATACTTACTTATAGTCTGTAGCCATCGGATCGGCTTTTGCACAAAGCTAATCGGAGACATCATCACGCAATATGCACCCATGTAGATCGGCTGAATCACATTACCAATTAAACCCATATCGTGAAACAAAGGTAGCCACCCTACCCCCACCAAATCCTCGGTATGTCCAAAAGCCTGCTTTAACATCTCCTGGTTTTGCAGGAGACACCCATGAGTAATCATCACTCCTTTAGGTTCCCCTGTCGAGCCTGAAGTATATTGTAAAAAAGCTAGGGTATCGGCACTAATTTTTGGCGGAGTCCAATCCTCTGTTTGTAATTCAATCTTACCTGTATCTAAGCAATGTAACCCTGCTTGACCCCAGGCAGCAAGTTGCGTATTTAACTTTCCCCACAAACTAGACTCAGTTAATATTACCTCTGCAGCCGCAGATTCCAAACGAGTTTGCACCTCCACCGTAGTCAACCGATTTTTTGGTGGATGACAGGGTACAGCCACCACTCCTGCATAAAGACAGCCAAAAAAAGCCTCAATAAACTCTAACCCACCGCTGTAAGAATATATCAGTAAAGCTCTAGAACCTGGAGCTACCAGCTGCTGTAATTTAATAGCGATCGCTTTTGCCTGACGATTTAAGTCCTGATAAGTTAGCCTAATCTCCTTATTTTCCCCGTCCTTGAGAAAAATATAAGCCGTATCTACACCTTGAGCAATAGCTCGGCGCTGTAAAATTTCAACAATATTAGACTCTGGCTGACTAGACATCATGACTGCTGAAGTTCCGATAGCAAATCAAATCATAATATAACCTGAGTTCAATCAAACCTGAAAGCTAACACTATCTAAGCAAAACCAAAAATAGCACTCAACAAGCTCAATTATCTCCGTGTATCTGGGGACTTCATTAAATCAGCAAGACAGTAATTTTGCTAAATTATAGTAAGATTGATTTCCTCCAAAATCTAGTAAAGTCCAGCAGGGCTTTTTTGATCAAGTCTAAAATAGTAAAGCGATCTCACTCCTAACTGATAAAATGCGATCGCGATATATTTAATCTTTAGTAGCTAGGCTTAAATTTTAAATATAAATTTTGCACACTTTGACTCTAATAAAATACAAACACTATTTATTTATAGTATCTTGATGTTTTTGGGAATGTTAGTAAGCATATACAACTATTTGTATGAAAAATAATTTATGCTTCCTGTCCTAAATTTTTTACCAGCTATACTCGGTTTTACTATTGGATTGATCTGGATTACACATAAATTGGGTTTACTTAAATATGTAAAAATTAACGATAAATGCGGAATTATTATTCCCTGCTTGGTAACAATTGCTCTACCGTTCATATTTACTTATATTTCTTTGAACTTTAGTTTTGTCAAGGAATTGGCTCAATTAGGTATTTTCTTTACAATTGCAATTGCATTTTTAAATTATTTCTCAAATCAAAAAACTAAAAGAGATGAAGAGATAACTAGACAGGCAATATTAGCACTTGAACGAGCATTTGAAATACTGACTGATAATGGTAAAAATATAGCTCCACCATTAGCAGATCGTTTGAATTGGTTAACAACTGCAAGGATGTTAGCAAGATATGAAAAATTTAAAAGACAATTAACGACAGAGCTATATAGAACTATTTGTGAAGAACAAGAAGAATATTGGAGACACGAATTTTACCTTTTAATAGAAGAGGATAGCTTATATCCACTTTCTTATTTTGAAAATGCTCAGGGTAAACCAATTATTCAACCTAAGTCAGCACTTATCATTTTCGGCTTTGCTGGATGGAAACAAGGGAAAATAGATCCTTTGAAAACAATTAGTACAGAGTCTTATCTTAATTCTCTATCTCCAAGTCACCAAGACTTAAATGATTATTTATCTAAGTATCCTAAATCTATTGAATAAAAACCTGCGTTGTGCGGAGCGAAAAGCTTAAAATCCTTGTAAATAATTATTGAAGCGATCTTGTCACCATGAAACTTGATCTCGTCGCACATCGGAATTTTTGCGCCAATATCGAGAATGTATAAATGAACAAAATTGTCTCCTTCCGGGATCGTCTTAGATTTTGTCACTATGCCATCAACCTTTAACAGAGATTGAGCGAATTCGTCGGGGCTTTCGCGATCGCCTATCTTGCTTTTAAACGTAAAATTGTCAGTCAACACCGAGGGAATTTGAGCAACATCTTTGACCGTTGCACCATGATAAAAAGTATCTAAATTTTTCCGTCGGGTAGTCCTGAAAATGTAAGGACAGAGGATTATTATCAGCGGAAGTAGCGTAAATCCTCATTTTACCGCTGGTGCAATTATGCCAGTGCCAGGGGCTTATTTTGACGATCGCGGTTATCCAATGTTTTCTAGTGCTAATTTGATTGTTATAATCACCCAAACAAAAGTCCACACTAACATCAAAAAAATGATAGTTTAATTGCTGATTAAAATTAGCTAATTCTCGAATACTTTTGAGGCAAGAGTTGCTGAAAAACAGAATTGATCGTGACAAGAACTGGGTTTTAATCCATCTGTATGATTAGCACAAACAGCAATGTCAGTATATCCATTCTCTCGTAAACACATTACAAATTCTTCCAGCCCAAACCAATGTAACGGAAAATGTTGTAGTTCTGTATCAATTAATTTTCCATTTTGCCATTTTTCATAGCGAATTAAAGTATGCTCAACTTGCTCTATCCAATCGATACGAGATGATGTTTGTATCGTTATCACTGAATTATCGGAACACTTGATGGGTTCTCTTTGTTTGACAATGTTCTCAGTTGTAATTGAATCTACAGGTAATTCTAAATCTATAAAAATTTTCCCATTGGGTTCTAGATGTTTGGCAAATGCTTGTAATGCACAGATCGCGGCAGAGCGTTTTTCTAACAACATGAAAGAGCCTAAAGTGATGACAATTGCACTAAACTTGCCTGGAAGGTTCAAGTTTTCGATTGAACCTTCATAAAGTACAGGATTTAAGCCTCTTGTTACACAATTTTGTTTACAGGCAGTTAGCATATCGGTTGATACATCAATTCCTTCAACGTTTAACCCAGCTTCTAGTAGAGGAATTAATAAGCGTCCTGTGCCAACCATTGCTTCCAAAATTCGTCCGCCTATCTGAGAAAGATGTTGAATAAAATAGGAAACATCAGGATAATCCTTACCCACTGGTTTAGTAATCTCATATACTTCCGTACACAAACTTCCGTATGTAGCTAATGTCATCTTTACCACCCACTATTTTAAATTTGCTATTTCGTTCATCATTACATCTTGATGATTACCTTTCCGTCGTTCGGGAATTAGTGAGTTTGTCATAGTCGAGTCTACTAAAATTTAAATTAGATTGAAATAGATTGAAAAAAGAAAGAGATCGAGAATTTACTCGGTAGCGATAAACCTCAAGCGCAATAAGTCATAGCCTGTTTTGTCATGGACTTTTTCTTCAATTTTCTCGAATCCATAATTAGAGTAGAATTTTCGTCCTATCGAGTTTTTAGTAAATACTTCAACCTCAAGACTTCCACGTAATTCCTGGGCTTTGTCCATCAGAGCTTTACCAATCCCTCTTCCGTGATATGAGGGTTGTAAGAATATTGCACCGACTTCATTGCCTATGAGCGCAATAAACCCAATAACCTTTCCGTCAAGATCGGCTACCCAAGTTTCCGCATTGGGCAGATATAACTCAGCGATATTTATCCGCTCTTGCGCCAAAAAATCTTCTGACAAAAATGGGTGAGCCACCTTTGAAGCGTTCTCCCAAGATGAAATTACTGCTTTCAAATCATCATCAGTGTATTGTCGTATTTGCATAATAGTTTCTCTTTAGCTGTTAGCCTTTACCTTCATCCAGAGGTCAACCATCAATCGTACCGATATCAGCAAAACTTCGGCAGAAGACGAGCGATCGCTCTTTGATTTCCCTCACTTATAGACCTAGAAGTGCTTCCTAATGCATCTGCTGCCATGTTTTGAATAATTTTTGGCAGAGTGCGATCTGCTTGGAAAGCTAGCAACGACAGAATAATTGGTGCTAGATATTTGGGTTTTGGCATTAACTCCCACCAGACCATAATCTGAGTTCCTCGATCGCAGGGAACAATCTCCCAACCACCTATCATGGTTTGAACGGGGAAAGGAAAATCTTGAGCTTCTGAGACAAAGCGCAATACAAAGCTTCGACCGTTCTCAAACTGCACGCATTCTTCCGACCAACGTTTACCCTGAAGATCTTCGCACACCCGCACAGCACCAGCGCCAGGGGTTTGTTCCTCTATAACTACAGAACTTTTTAAAGATGCTGCATACTTTTTGATGTCTTCCAAATTACTAACCACATTCCACATCTCTTCCGCAGGAGCATTGACATAAAAAGGAACACAAAGGCGATATTCACTTGTTGATAGCTTGTAAGCCTGTTGAATAGACCAAAGTTGCCACACACCAAAACTAAAGACAGTTAGGGTTACTGCGATCGCCAGCAAATTACCAGAACTCGATAATGCATTGGGAAAGAATATTAGTAAGAGGCAAGTAGCTAATACCCATAGAAAATCTCCCATACTAGAGTAGATGGATCTCCAAGTAGTAACCCTCCCTCGCGTAGCTTGATGGAGCAAATCCAGCGCAAACACCGCTAAACCAATACCGACAACTTGGAGAACTAAGGGTGCTTGGATACCAAGTATCTCGCCGATAATAGTTGGGTTGAACATCATTAACATCGCGCAAGTCATTGAGAAAAATGCGTTTACTAAAAGAGCAATTCTTAACCGTCGTGAGTTATTCATCAGAATTTCCTCGGTTATTTAATTGTTTAAAAAATCTTTAAGCGCTATCAGTCGGCTTGGCGTAGCCTAATCGCTTTGCTATCTATGTATACTAAGTTGACATAATATTTACGTTACTATGAGGATTTTATTATGTCAACCAGATTTACAAAAAGAGATGTCTCTATGGTAGAGAGTCAATCACTTCAATTATTTTTTGGTGCAGCAAAGATGAATGAACAAATATCTCTTTACCTATCCAATGCTTTGAAGGAGAAGGGGTATAGGTCTATAACTCCTTGTATTCTCAATTTTCTAAGCACGCTAGAATGTGGAGTTAACTATGGTTCGGAAATTGCTCGAACTCTGGGCATCTCTAGGCAAATGGTTGCCAAAAATGTCAAAGAATTATGCAGTAAAGGATATTTAGAGCAAGTTGCCAGTAAGGGAAAACAAAAACAAATACTGTTTACTGAGTTGGGCGAACATTTAATGTCAGATTCAAGACAACTTTTGGCTGAACTCGATGAAATACTATGTAAAACAGTCGATCATACAATCCTCGAAGAAACAATTGAGAAGTTGAAAAATATACAAGTAACAGTATCAGATATCGGTCAAGATTGATACATTACCATTACCACTCGAACTTATAAACTCGTAAGTTTGTCTCAGGGAAACTTTATCGGTGAAGACTCAAAAGAAATCTGCCATCCAAGGGCGATCGCCAGAAAACATCAAACTTGCTGTTGCTAAGGCTGGGGGAGTAGCTTGCAAATAGTTTAACTGCTTTAGCTGTAAAGGACTTAACAAGCCTGTGTAAAGTGATGCCAGATGACGAATATCAATTTGAAAATCGCCGTTTCCACCCTGAGTAACTACACCCTTTCCCTGAGATAGCTGCAAACAGAACTTGCCACTATTGGCAGGAAGCAAATCATCTTGAATATCTAAATGTAATTCCGCCGATAATCCTTGAGGATAACCTCGTTGTGACAATGCCGCAGGAAGATCGATAATACGCAACATCCAATTCGTCTGCTTTACAATGGTCGCACTTTGTTCGGGTAAAAGCAGCAAGAAAGGGTTAGCAGGAGAACCCCACCAGGTGACTTCTTTAATTTGCGATCGATGATCTCCCAGGAATGTCCATAGTCGCTTTGCTGCTACTGGAGTTAATAAAGTCCAGTCTCTGATGTAGATCCGCTCATGTTCTTGAGTAAAAATTACGTAACCTTCTGGATGAGCAATTGAACCAATTAGATAAGCATAAAGTTTTTCTTTTTCGGGACGTTTTAATATTGTTTGCCAAATAGCTTCATTTCGATCTAGATTGCCATTATTAAGTCGAGCCTGTTGACTATAAATATCCTTGAAAATATGGTGTTCTAGATCTTCAATGGAATTCATTACCAAATTTCGTTCTTGAAGCTGAATGCTGGCTGTTGGTAATTGCAATTTACAGTAACTTCCGCCTTGTTCGTATCCCACTTTTCGATAAGGTGCTTGAGTTGCAGGATATAGAGCCGAAATAGGAATTTGCTGACTATGTAGCTCTTGAATTGTCTGTTTTAAAAGCTGATTTGCCACACCTTGTCCTCGATATTCGGGAGCAACACCAACAGCGGCAATTCCAGCCATTGATACAGATTTACCACCAAACCACTGACCCATATTATAAATTGCCAAACCGCCAATTACTCGACCTTGATAAGCGATCACGCGAAAATTCTCTCGACCAATACGATTGAGATATGGCTGCCATTCAGATAGCGGAGATGCAAAACACTGACAATCGATTTCGCCAAACTGTTCGAGTTCTTGAGAATTAGGTGCAGAAATGTATTGATACATATTGATAATTGATTTTATAGTGTTAGGTTGTTAATTTGAGACAATAAGATATCTTCTTTTAGGGAATAGGGAATAGGGAATAGGGAATAGGGAAAGTTCTAACGCTTGTTCGTAATGCTATGAGTATTGATTTTGAAGTAAAGCTCGATCTCAAATATTTTCAGCAATCACAATCTCCATATCTTCGATCTAACTCAGGAAACTGAGTTCATTTCTTAGAAACCAAGCGTAGACTAGTTTGCTTTAAAAGATGCATCTTATCTTTAGGATATTTCTGGATAACTAAGAAACAATACTTGAATGAGCAGCAATGACCTGCCACATACCGTTAGACGAATGAATCCACACGCGAGTGAATCGAAAATCACCATCAGATGGGATGCCATCGTAACTACCGACTAGATGTATTTGGACTGAGGTGATCGCCATATTTTGATAGAGTCGAATTTCCTGTTCAGAAAAGGTTAACTTGCTTATGTTTAATAAACGAGACTGATGAGCATGAAGATCGTCTTGTTTACTTAATACTTGACCCAGGTGATTGGTAAAAATAAGTTCCGATGCCAGAAGTCGATCAAGCATTTCAACATCGGAATGAAGCATGGCAATTCTAAGCTGTTCTTCAGCTTCCACAATTTGTGTTTCGATAGACTTATTCAAGCTAACTCCTATGCAAATTTTGTAATTATTAACTAACTGTTTTCAGCAAAGCTTTGGGTGAGATGAGCAATTTGGATATTGTTAGCTAGCATCTCTATTGGTGATTAGCGTTTGAAATTTGACACCCATTTTTTTCAGATCAGCAAACAATCTATCAGGATCTACAATATGTCCCATCATCCAAAGTCCAGACTGGCGAATTGTTCCATCTAGATATTGGTTAAGACATGCCAGCACTGAAATTACCGTGAACTCATAACTGCTGCTGTGTTCGGAAAATATACGGAGTTTTCTGGGGCTATTGTCCTTTTCCCCTTCGGCTTCTAAAATCAAGACAACTCTTTCTTCTTTTGGAGAAAATTGGTTGATTCCAAAGGTAAATATGCGCGCCCAGAAACCTCTTAGTGAACCTTTATTTATTTTCTGTGACACCATAATAGAGGGAAACACAAACCAGTCTACAAACCAGTTAAAACCAGTCGTAAATACCCCCATTGACTGCAAACCAAGCATTTCTGGTAGTGGCTCGATCTCCTTCATTTCCATCGGAATGCATTTTCTAACGCCGAATAACTGCCCCAGATCGATTTCAAGTGTGTCTTTGTATGTACCGATCTGCCACTTTCCATTCTGGAAAAACTTTGGTTTATAGTCAGCAACAGAGTCTATGATTTCATAAATAGAATCTGCTCGGTCGGTTCTAAAATTCATGGCGAATGCCACATTTGCTAGGTTGTAGCGATCAAAGTATTGCGCGCCTTTGCGAATATAGACTGCTGGTAATCCTGGGTGAAATCCAGCTTGGGTGATAAAACAGTTTCCGCTATCCTTTATCTGTGGCTGCATTGTTTCTAGCAATGGATATACATCCTGCTGAAAGTAGATATCCAGGTAGTCAATATCTGCCTCAAGTGCCGTTTCAGCGATTTGTTGCGCCCATTTTGTGGTTGTGGCAGCTACCAACACCAAATCTATGCTATTAAATGCCTCACGCAGACTGTCTAGATTAGAAGCATCCGCATATCGAGCATAAACTCGCTCAGGTAAAAATTCTCGCTTCAATTTGTCAGCCAATTCTTCGGCTTTTTCCAGCCTTCTGCCAGCAACAATTATATTCACATCGGTTTCTTTGAGCAGATATCGACACAAAACTTTTCCAGTATTTCCATATCCTCCTAAAACAAGTATGGTTATATTTTGTTTCACTTTAATCACCTGCCTTGTACGTTGCGATCGCAGTAAAGTATTGGTTATTTGTTATAACTGAATTGTTCCATCAAAAATGGTTTGCCGTGTCCAGGGTAAACAGTGTTGATGGCTAAACTTTTGAGTTTTTCGATACTGGCATTTGCTGCTGAGCGATTGTCAATTATCGACCAGAGTTTTGGTTTATCAGTATTGCCCAACAAATCGCCACAAAATAGATTGCCATTGGTCGTTAAAATTCCGATCGAGCCTTTTGAATGTCCAGGTAGTTCAATGACTTGAGCATCTAATCCATATTCAGCAAGGTTGTCGCCATCTTTTAGATAGAGATCGGGGGTAAATCTGTCTGATTTATTTAATCCGAACAAATGACTAAATATGACTTTAATAAAAATATTGGGTTTTCGGCGATTCCAGAACATATCTCCCTGTTCCACCATTCCTAAATCGGCATGATGCATAGCTATTTTTGTCCCCAACTTGTGACGCAGATACGCAGCATTACCACAGTGGTCAAGATCTCCGTGAGTTAGAATAATCAGCTTAAGATTTCCCGACTGACAGCCTGCGTTTTTTATCTCTGTTTCAATAGTATGGCGTTGGTTTGGCATTCCTGTATCAACCAAAATATAGTTACTACCAATTTCAATCAAATAGAAATTTACATCAATATTAAAAGCAAAAGGAGTGGTAATGGTCTTGATTTTCACAGTCATAACATCCCTCCTAAATATAGCTAAATTATCCTCGCCAATATTCAGGCTTATTTAGGGAATCGGCGCAAATGACCTTGCCAAAAACAGTCCTGATCGCATTTGGGCAAAGAGTCTGAACCATCCAAGTATCTGCACGTTCGTGAAGAATAGGATATGGTGTATGGCAATGATTCTTAAATAAAATGGTCATATCGGGTTCAAAGCCTTTTATATCAATAATTTTGGTGTAATACCGAGTCGTGTTCTTATCGGATTTAGAAATAATTTAAAATATTTGTGATAACGTCCGCGTTGAGCAGAGGAATGTCCGACTCAAGCGCCCTTGTTAGCATTTTTATCTCTCCGCGATCACTAACATTTCATAATCTTCAGTGGTTAAAACATCAGATCTTGAAAATTCACCGAGTTTGGCACCATATATATCTACGTTGGTAAAACCAACAGACTTTACCAACCAACTAATTTCAGAAGGAACATAGTATCGCTCATTACACTTCAGTGATAATTTATTTCCAGAGTCATCCTCTGTTTCATATATTGAATAATCACGTAATGTCATTAAATCGAATGTGTTTTCAGAAGCTTGACCCTTTTCTGCCCCTGAGTTGATAAACTCTTTAACAGAGTGAAATAATGGGAATAACCCATTCAATGCGGTAAAAATAAACTTACCCTGTGGTTGTAGTGCTTTTGATGCATTATTCAGAATTTGATAATTCATTTCATCTGTTTCCATGAGAGAAAACCCACCCTCACATATCATTATTATTAAATCAAATTCCGATTCAAACTTTAAGTCACGGGCATCAGCTACGCTAAAATCGATGTTCAATCCTTTTTCTCTTGATTTTTCTATAGCTCGATTTATTTGAGATTGAGATAAATCTATTCCTTTAACTGAATATCCTCTTTCGGATAGTTCAATGGTGTGTCTTCCTGTGCCACATCCGATATCAAGTATTTTAATAGATTTATTGTGGTCTATTTCCTCTTCGATGAAGTCACATTCGCCTTGAGTTCCTTGAACGAACGACTCTTGATCATATTTACTACTGTAGTTCTCGAAAAGCTGTTCATACCATTGTTTCAAGATGACGCTCCTAAACTTTTCAAAATGCTAACTATTTCTTATTGGGAACATATATCGTTTAAAAAATCTCTGACGAGTTCAGCCTCTTTATCTTGACCAAACGCTAAACAGACAATACATCATTTAGATCTGAATTTGAAGCCTCTCGTACATACATTGGTTTGTCTTGACTGGGTAATTATTCTCAGATTCAAGCATGAAACCAACAATAGCGATCGGTCGGGGAAACGGAATGCGATGCGAAGCCAGTAAATGCGGGCTAGCCCTTATATTTAGGGTAATCGCGCTATTCGTTGTTCTGATTCAACTATATCGGACATTTCGCAGGTAGATTGGCAAATTAAATAATTGTTTATGTTGATAAATTATGGGTTTGGTAAATATCTGAATTTTTCAGTTTTCCTCTTGCTATCTGCAAATGTTGTTCTAGAAAAGCTCCCGCCTCCTCAATGGCTTGTCTTCCCTCACCAAGATTAGGGGCAAATAGCTGAAAACAGTGAATCATATCCTGCCAGACTTTCAATTCTACTGCTACATTATCTCTTGCTGCTTTACTGACCAATCTTAGAGAGTCGTCTAGTAAAATCTCTTGGCTACCCACCTGAATTAATAAAGGAGGTAATGCCGATAAATTGGCGTGAATTGGGGAAACAATGGGATCGAGAAAATTCCTGTCTGGAAGATAGGAATTAACTACTATTGCTAATAGTTCGGGAGACACAAACGGATCTGCTTCTGCGAGAGTTTGCAAAGAGATACCTTTTCTGGCAAAATCCATAAACGGAGACATCAATAGAGCGCAAGCAGGAAGAGATTTATAATCATTTTTTAATGACAACATCATGCTCAAGGCTAAATTACCTCCAGCAGAATCTCCAGCAAAAGCTATTTGCGTAGCATCATATTTCTGTTTCTCGATTAACCAACGATAAGATATTAAACTATCTTCTAGTGCTGCGGGAAAGGGGTGTTCTGGAGCTAATCGATATTCAATAAGTAAAACTTGTGCCTTAGAAGCAGTCGCAAGATCGCTAGCTAGACGACGATAGCTGTTACGAGAGCCAAAAAGATAACCACCACCATGCAAATAGAGAATCATCCGCTCTGAAGATGCTTCGGGAGTAGAAATTAAATCTGCGGGTACACCATTAGCATCAACTGATTTGATAATTACATCAGAGGGAACTGGCATAGTAAACGCAGCTTCAAAGTTAGCTCGCATTTCGCTGATGGTTTCACCCCAGTGAAAGTTACGCAGTTTTTGAATAATAGGATTAATTTCTGATCGATTCATGATATTCCTTATCTCTAATTAGAGGTTTAGTTAGGTTGAATCAATCGAGAAAACATGACCCATGAGAATTATTAATTAGACTAAAGTTATTAGTTACCCTAAGCCTAGAAAGTTCCCCGATCTATTTGTATTAAATAGAAGAATCGGGAAAAAGCAGGGAGAATAATTAGCTAGTCCTTTAGGGTAATCACTCTGAGATTTTTTTATTGGTAATTGAATTACCAGCGAATAATTGTAAAACTGGAACCATGATTATTGCTGTAGTCAAACCAATCGAAGCGATCGCCAATGGCTTTAGAAGTAACCAAAGAGGAAAAGATTTTCCTTCAAGATCGACATAATTTAAAGGATATTCGATGGTTTTTGCCACAATCTGAGTTAAAGGTTTGTTCTCTTGTAGTGCTAAATCTTGTAAAGCATTATCGAAGACAAAATGATCGCTATCTTGTGAAAACGAACTTAGATATTCTGGTTCAAGATTAGATTTATTACTCGCCCAATTTTTCAGATTCAGATGAGGTTTATTATCTAAAACTAACAAGCGATCCAGTTTTGTTATGGTGCCAAAATCAAAACGGGGAACTAAATTAAGTCCATACTGAGAGTGAACTATCTTTCTTTCGGGTGCAAGAGATATAGTTTTAGCAGCAAGCGATCGCGGATAGGTATCGAGGACAGCAGTTAGATTTATTTCATCAATACCATCACTTAGAAATACACCAATATTATGTTTGTGCCAGTGATAGGAAGCAGTTAATATTAAGAGCGCATCCTTTAATTCTATTCTAGGAGACTCAAATTCTGCTGAATCTGTAAATGGGTAGTTTAACTTTTGAGCAACCGCATCAGCTACACTTTTACTTGCTAGTTTTCCTAAGGTATAAAGCGAACCATTCATTGCGCCTATAATTACCCCAGGAGTAGTAATAATATTACCTGACTCTATATATTTAACATCCTTAACCCATTCGGTATCGGGATATTTTTTCTGGAGAGAGTTCAACGCTAACCAATGTGTAGTCGCCTGACGGTTTAATAGCAGTCCTGTAGCAGCCAGAAGTCTTGCTCCTTCGCAGATAGAAAGAATTGTAGTCTGTTCATTATTATGTTCTACAATCCATTTATTCAATGCTGTATCTTGCCAATTGTGAACCGCAGGTACGATGATCAAATCTGGACTAGAGCCGATCTTTTGCTCAAACTCGGCAAAGGAAAAATCAGGAATAATATCTACTCCGCCAGAAGTTAAAGGAGAAATCTGGCGTTCTGGTGCTACGGTATAGACATTGAATTTATCAGAAGCCGAAAAGATTTCGTAGGGTACCAAGAGATCGGTTGTTTCGGTTCCTTCATTGGATACTAAGATAACAGCAGTTTGTTTACTGCGATCGTAGCTAGGATAACCAATTTCAGTTGAAAAAAATTCAGGCTTGCCATGCATTAAATTTGCCAAAGAAATAGCGATCGCTAAAATGCTAATAACTAGTGGTGGCAGAGTAAAAGCTAATGTATAGATGATTATCTGGCGAAAATACCGCTTGATTTCCATTTTATTTGAAAATATATTTATTTGTTTTTATAGCGAAAGTCATTTGTCAAAAATTTTGGTGAGCGTAATCTTTGATATCTTCCTACTGATTCAGGACTGTATTATTTTTTTACCTTATAAGTAGACTGAACAAAACCAAAATCATAGGTCTTAGTGGCAATATGCTTCAGTAGAATATCTTGTTTGAGGTTGTCAAATAAAGGAATTCCTGTTCCCAGAATTATGGGAATAACTGTAATAGTTAGATCGTCAATTAGTCCCTCTGCCAGAAATCGTTGGATGGTGTTCCCACCGTCAATATATAGCCGTTTAGCACCTTCCTCTGATAAGCGATCGCACAACTCTCTTGGAGATTCTGCTGAATGAGAAACAGTCGAAACTAACGAAGGAGGAATTTTAATGGGATTGCTACTCAAAACAACTACAGGTTTACATGCGTAAGACCATTCACCAAATGACAAGACTTGCTCGTAGGTTTTTCGTCCCATGATTAAGACATCAATTGACTCCATAAAGTCACGATAGCCGCAATCTTCCCCCTCTGGAACAGTGGCATTGGCAGCATCCAACCAATCAAGTTTTCCATCGATTCTAGCAATGAAGCCATCTAGACTGGTGGCAATAAATACTGATGATACTAGACTCATTGTAAATACTCCTGATCAATCGTTAGTAGCAGAAGAAATTTGCTCATGATTATATTTTGGAGATGTCTATCGCGAGACTGCGTAACTGAGAAGTAAAATTCCCTGAGTTTCCAACCGTGAATCCAAAAACCGAAGAAGAATCACACCACTACTCTTCTCTTCCAGGGTAGGCTACAGAGTATGCGATCGCCTCCTACTCTGAAAGCTCATATAGAGCAACTTAGCTCTCTTCTTGACCGTAGGCTTTAGAAGTTAAAAAAACGCCAATCAAGAAAAGAATGATTAATACTACGAATGCAATATTTTTCTGAGTAAGTTGTTGAGCTTCTGGCGCAAACATTCTAAACAGACCGCCGAGGAGAGCAATCCAGCCTACGAGCGTCACCATCACTGACCAGCCAACCGTCCAAAGATTATGAAATCGGACAATTGAAAGCCCAGCAAAAAACAATATCATGCCATTGAGATAGGTGATAGGCGGAATATTGCTTGCCCAAATATGAAAATTCAAGGCTTCAGACAGAGCGATCGCAATTAGCGTTGGTCCTATCAAGCCTGCTATTAGTTTTGAATTCGTCATTTTAACCTCAATAACATATGGCAGTCGTCTCACTTTGAAACATGCCTAAATACTTCTTCAAACAACCGTACGATAAACAAATGTCCTTCTCTTGGATAGCTATATAGCTTTGTTCGGGGTATCTTCTCGTCGAAATACAGTGCATAACTGTAGGAAGCAAACCTGTCTTCTTCTCCGTGAAACAGGTGTACTTCTATTTCTATCTCTTCAACTGCAAAACCCCATTCCCCATACAAAATGATGGCGTCATCAGCAGCCCCTCGAACTCCTTGCCGAAATGCTTCTGCAATGTCATCTGCATAAAATTGCGCCACCTCTTCATCTGCTATGAGCTGTTTGTCCGCCGCACTCATCGAACTCTCTAGCAATTTCATAAAATTCTGGGGCGACATCTTTTTTACTGCATAGCCGAGAAATGAAAATGGCACATAAAATATTGAAGGTACACTTTGTGAGAGCTTGGCAAAGAATCGATCCAAAGGAGCCATTTCGTGCCACAACTGAGGCTCGGTTGCTACTGGTGCCCAACTTCCCATCAATACCGAAAACTCAAGTAGCTCTGGTATTGCATAACTGCATGCTAAGGCATATGCCCCTCCTCCTGATGCACCAATTACGCCAAATTTTCCTATTCCCAGCTGCTTTGCTACTTCTTTGACATCTTGCGACCAATCCAGTAATCTCCTTCCTTTGACATAATCGGATCGCCCTAATCCAGGTCGATCTAAGGCGATGATTCGGTACCCATATTCCTTTCCTGCTCGATCTCCAAATAAAGGTTCATATCGCGATCCTGGCGTGCCATGAAAATAGAACACGGGTTTTCCTGGTGGTTCACCGTATTCACAATATGCAATCTGCCTTTGCTCACCCACTCGAACATATTGCGTCTCTGGCTGATGTCCTGGAATCTTCATATCAAGTTCTGTTTATTTATTACGACCGTTATTTTTCATCTTAACGTTGAGAAAATTTTGGCATTGGACGATAATCAGCCAGAATAATAGAGATCGTAAAGCGGCTTTTCCCAAGCATCTTTAAAGCTGACCCAGAAAGTGTCTTCTATTGCTTTTGATCGAGCTGGAGAATGTGACCAGTTGCAGAAAAACTTTCATTTCCACTAAGTTTTCCTGTCTTAGTTTCGATAATTTTAAACCCCTCGCTTCGATAGAGATTCAGTGCTGCATCATTGCCGCTCAATACAGAAGTATATACGGTACATCCGCAGTTTGCGATCGCCTGTCTCAACAATTTCCGTCCAATCCCCTGACGATAATGATCGGGCGAGACGTATAACCAAGTTACCCAGGTCATATCACCATCTATAGCTACAAATCCCACTACCAGATTGTTGTCTTCAGCTACCCAAACCTCTCCCTCAAACAACTCCTCATCTTCTGCTGTTTCTGCTAATGAGAGAAAAGCCTCTACACCAACTGATGTCCTTAATTCATCGAGTCTAGCGAGATCGTGAATCGTGGCAATGGCATTCCAGTCTTTTGGTTGATATTTTCTTAGTCGTATCATAATTAAAATATGATTTGTTACTACTAAATTTGACGTTTGATCGCGAATGCTTTTTTTGCACTGCGGGATACTACCAAGCTGCCTCAATCATTTCAGTTTCATCAATTTGCTGTGTATATGTAAAAGTCATCTTTGTTAAACATAGTTAAGTCTCTTCAGATCGATCTATGCTTTTCCGTGGGCGGCGTACAGCCATAAACCAAACCCACCAAATCAGAAAAAATTGTAGTGGTATACGGAAGAGAAGATAGCGCGCACCTTGGATATTGCCACCAAAATCAACGAAATTGAGTGAGGCATAAATATTTGAGGGTAGCACACAAATTAGAAATGCGATCGCCGCAATCCCCGTCATACGTCGAGTCGATGACCACAGAAAACCAATCCCCATGACTATTTCCATGATTCCTGTGATGTAAATAATAGGATAGCGAGCGGGCAACCATTCTGGCAACATCTTCACCATATCGTCTGCCAAGCTAAAATGATTTACTCCTGTAAACAAAAATAGTGCAGCAAAAGCAATACAGCCAGCGGTGCGAACCCGATTGGAACGACCTGCGATCTCCCGAAGGGAGGTGGCGGAGCCAATCGCTAGCATTCCCCAAGCTAAGACAAAAACGCCAAACAACACAACTAAGACAACCATTGAGCCTCCTTAATTTGTTAGGCACTCACATACAAAAACGAGCTAGTAAATCATATTTTCCAGAACTCAACTGCACCCTTTGGTAATTGAGCAAGTAGCCTATCGAATTCTTCTTCATCTACGTGCCTCCTTAAAGCACTAGCCACATCATGAATTGCCGTGTCTGTAGAAAAATTGTGTTCCGAACGTAACAACTTAACTTCTTTCGTCATAACTTTACGATCCTCGAATGGCTTTATCGGCTCATTTGTATTCCAGTCGGTAACAAAGAGCGCTCTTAAGCAAATCGGGAGTACATTGGCAAAGGCGATCGCATCTTTGGTTGAAAGTCGGCGACGAAACGTCTGAAATACCCCCTGAGTCATGGTATAAGTCGCGTGAGTACTCCAAAGCCCCGCCGTATCTCGTGCATCTACCAAATAATCATAGAATTGATCGGAAGCGCGCTCGTATTCTAAAGGTACTGGCATATTCGGGATCTCCATCAACCGTTTATTTTCCGAACTTAACATTACCCATCACACGCCATAGATAAACCTGGTATCGCAAATAGCTACAGTATCAAAATCGCGATCGCCATCAACAGTAGCAATTAGCCTTCTGCTATTACTAGCATCTCAAAATCTTCAGTGGTTAATTTATCATCTCGACTAAAAGCACCTAGTTTTGCACCAAATATATCAATGGTTGTAAAATCCAGCCTCTTCAATAGCCAAGTTATTTCAGATGGCGCATAATATCTCACATTACATTGCAGTTCTTTTTCGTTTCCGAGATCGTCTTCACAAGAGAGGGTGTTAAATTCCCGAAAAGTCATTAGCTCGAATGAAATATTATCGAGGGTTGCATTTTCTTCTTTGACTTGGGAATCGAGAAATTCTTTGACAGAATGAAACAGAGGAAACAAAGCATTCAAAGTGGTAAAAATCAATTTTCCATCTGGTTTTAAAGCATTGGCAGCATTCTGAAGAATTTGAAAATTCATCTCATCAGTTTCCATCAAAGTAAATCCACCTTCACAGAGCATAATAACCAAATCAAATTCGTTTGAAAAAGTAAGATTTCTGGCATCACATTGTTGGAAGGCGATTTGCAGATTTTGTGCGACGGCTTTTTCTCTGGCACGTTGCAAAAGTGATTCTGACAAATCAATCCCTACAACCGTGTATCCTCTTTTAGCTAATTCAATGGAATGCCTGCCTGTTCCACATCCTATATCTAATATTTTGCAGTTTTTGTTGTAATTAATTTCTTGTTCGAGAAAATCGCATTCTCCAATAGTTCCTTGAGTGAAACTTTCGCGATCGTATTTCACTCCATAGTGTTCATATAACTCTTCATACCACTGTTTCATTTTTTTAATTAGCTCTAATTTATTAAAAGAACATTGAATAGGAAAAATGATTGAATAGGAAAAATGAATGAGGCAAATTATTGCCAGAAATTTTATTCATAACGATAGATCGCGATTAAGCCAAAACTTTAGCAATGCGATCGCTATAATACCCGTTATACGCCGAGCCGATGACCACAGAAAACCAATTCCCATAAGGATTTTCATGATTCCAGTGATGTAGATGATGGGATAACGAGCAGGCAATCATTCTGGCAGCATTTGCACCATACCGTCCGCTAAACTAAAATGGCTCACTCCAGTAAACAAAAACAGAGTAGCAAATGCAATACAGCCTGCGGTACGAAACTGATTGGGGCGATCCATAATCCTCAGTATTCCCCACGTCACCAAAAAAACGCTGAGTAATACAAACAGGGCAACCATTGAGCCTCCTTTTATTATTTATATGAAATAATAAAAAGAGCGGTGAGGATGAGCGTTGTCAGGTATTTGTTTCCAATAGCTCTACGCCGTATGAATTATCGATAGCGCACAACCACTTACCATCAGTAGTCTTTTTGTAAACGTAAATTGCATCTCTTTTAGTGGAAAATTCTGAATCTAGCTTTTCTGGAGACTCAACATTAGTCTGGGATAAAACCAATGCCATATCCCCTGCCTCAATAATAACCATGTCACCCTGTGACACTTTAAGACTGCCGTTAAAATAGTCAGAAATTTTCTTATGTGCCTCTTTAATTGCTTCACGACCTTGTACCAGCGTCCCAGGCTTAACCACCAATACCGCTTCTTCGGTATAGCAACTGGCTACAGTATCAAAATCGCGATCGCCGATCGCTTGATCGGCTTTGGCTATTTCTTGCTTTAAAGCGTGGTTCTCCATTATTATCTCCTTCTAGTTATGGAAGCGATCGCTTTTACTGGGCTTTCTTAGCCACAATAAACACCCCTTTAAGTTTAAATATCCCTTTGCTCGTGCTTTTGCTCGGTTGCCAATGGTAGTCAATGGTAAAACCAGCATTAGTCAAGCTGTCTGACAATTCTTGCGTGGTGAAAACCATAACATTTGGCATCAAACCAAGGAATGTTCCTATCGGCTTGACAAGCTTAAACCACTTCATCGTATCTCCCAAACACACCGTACTGGTGATAAAAATTCCCTCTGGTTTGAGCATTTGGTAAACTTTAGCGATGACTTCTTCCTTGTTTTCCAGTAAGTGCAAAACATTAAGTCCTAGCACCATATCTAAGGTGCGATCTTCTACCTCTAATTCATCGATAGTCAATTGCTCAAAGGTGACATTTTTAATTTTGTTTGCCTCGGCTTTACTGCGGGCAATGGCAATCATTTCCGACGAGAAATCTATTGCCAGAATATGTTTGACGTAAGGTGCGTGAATAATGGCAGTCGATCCTGTTCCACAGCCAAACTCCAGCACTGACATCTCTGGCTTAAAGTATTCCCGCGTAACTTGCAGTTTTTTCTGATAAGCTGCTTCGTCAGCAATAGGTTGCTCAGAATAGCTTTCTGCGATTTTGTCCCAAAATTTAACTGAATTGTCCATCACATATCTCGATTGTTGAACCGATCTATTTTGCTGATATCTATATGATATCTATACCTAAGATGCGATCGCCGAAGTATATTTGATTAGACTTTAACTACTGCCCGAAAACGCGCCTTACCATCGCGGACGTGTTGTACAGCCTGGTTAATATCCTGCATCGCAAACTGTTCGCACCTGGGAGTAATATTATGAGTCTCACAGAATTCCAGCATCTCTCTGGTATCAGACGGCGAACCATCCCGACCGCCAACTATGCTTTTTTTACCGACAATTAGGAGAAAAGGCATAAAAGAAACCGTCCCATCGGGAATACCGCAGATAACCAAAGTTCCTTCTGGTGCTAAAGCATTAATATAGGCATTCCAATCTACATCAGCCGAAACTGTTGACAAGATAAAATCGAACCGTCCCGCAACTTTTTCCAAATCTTCTGGAGACTCTTTGGCAGCAATAAAATCCGTTGCCCCCAGTTTGCGGGTGTTTTCTTCCTTGGAACGTGTAGTACTAAAACCCGTTACCTGCGTTCCCATTTTTGCCAGAAACTGTACTGCCAAGTGACCTAAACCGCCTACACCTAATACTGCCGTTTCCATTCCAGCACGAACATTATTATGTCTAATTGGCGACCAAACCGAAATCCCCGCGCACATCAAAGGTCCTGCCAAAGAGGAATCTAAACCGTCAGGAATGGGAATTGCCCAACGTGCCTGCGATCGCACTTTATTTGCCCAAGCACCATGACGATCAACAATTGTTTGACCTACTTCATCTTCATTCAAACACAGTTCTTCTTTGCCCGCGTCACAATTTTTGCAGTGGTTACAAGAAGCAGATTGCCAGCCTACTCCTACGCGCTGACCGATGCGATCGATCGCTACTTGACTCCCTACTGCTACGATCTTACCAATAGCTTCATGTCCAGGAATAAAAGGATAGCTCGACATTCCCCATTCGTTATCCATCATGGATAGGTCACTGTGACAGATGCCACAATATTCAACTTCTACTTCCACCTCATCGGTAGCTAATGCCCCTGGATCGTATTCCCAGGATTCTAACTTTCCGCCTGGTTCTTTACAGGCATAACCTTTAATCATCATGGTTTCTCCACTTCTGAATAATTCAACAATTGATTTATTCGTGATCGCGATCGCCCATATGCACTTGTCTAAAGGATTGTGCTCTCCAGTGACTTTTCCATATCTAGTTATTTTTTTGTCTGCGTAGCAAGAGTTTAATCGCAATAAAAGGGAATAAGAAAAGCACTACATTCAATATCTTCATTAAGGTCAAAGAATAGAGAACAAATAAGTCAAAATCTTGATGGGAGACATTAACAAAAAGTCTCTGAATTTGATAAAAGTAATCCCTTTGAAAAACAATTAAGATCCAAACAAATAGTAATGCTAGGAATGTAACAATGAAACATCTTAAAAGTATTGCAGCTATGGCATCGAATATTTCTATTGCCTCTTTAGAGAGTTGCTGACTCATAAGACTATCCTCCAGAATTTTATTTTTAAATAACATCTACGAGATTGCGAAAAGAGCAACTGACAAGATTGACAAAATGCGATCGCTTGAATATCCCTAAAAAACAAACTTGTTTACATAATCTTAGTAGTAACGAATTGCTACCCAAGAATCATCCTCATTAATTGGGTTACTACAATGAGAAGATATACCCTTGGTAATAATTTAATTAAAATCAATCAATTTTTAAATGACTTCTTTGATTCTTATTCTGGAATCAAGGCAATTGCCTCAACTTCAAACAACATATCATCCAATGCTAACCTTGGCACTGGTACTAACGTCTGTGCTGGTGTTTTTTCTCCCCAAATTTCTAATATTTCCGAAGTTAGCTGTTTTAGCTTTACTTCATCATGATTAACTACGTAGGTGTTGATTTTGACCACATATTCAGGACTTGTACCTGCTGCATCTAGAGCGATTTGAAGATTGCTAAAAGCTTGTTTTAACTGGTCAGCAAAGTTATTTGAAAGTTTACCGTTTTTGTCCTCACCGCCTTGTCCAGCTATGTAAACAGTAGCTCTATGAGTTGGGACAATAGCAATATGAGTGTAGCCATTAGGAGTTGGATCGTATAAATCAGTTGGATTGATAAATCTTAATTCTCGTGTCAACATTTTTTTCCTCCTAAATTCAAAAAGTCTTTAATTTCTAACCAAAAATAATTAGGCTCATTCCATTCATAGATTTGTGACAGGGGATTTTGTGTTGAATAACATTTCTGCAACACCTTGGGAAAAGCTCTGTTTTAATTTATCTGGGTTTCTCATAAAATAGAGAGACTGAATCCGGTTGTCTTTTATCTCCATTGCCACTACACTTTCAATCTTGCTGCCGAGTTTATAAATAATCCCAGGTTGACCATTGACCCAAACCATCTCAAAATCGTAGTTAAAACCAAGTTTTTGACCGCGACGATAGATCGCCCTCAAGAAACCAGCTACCTTGACGGCACCGTGCAACGGCTTGAGGCAAGCTACAACTTGACCACCTCCATCAGACCAGAAAGTAATATCTTCAGCTAGTAAGTCAAGCAATCCCTGTAAATCTCCCTGCTGAGAAGCAGAGATGAATTTACGGGTTAAAAGTTCTTGGTGCTGAGTTGAGGTTTTAAAGCGAGACCGCCGATTTTCTAAATGCTGACGCGCCCGTCGAGCAATCTGACGGCAGTTGACAGGTTTTTTCTCGACAATCTGACTAATTTCGCCGTATTCGTAGCCAAAGGCTTCTCGTAGCAAAAAAACGGCTCGTTCTAATGGGGATAGCTGTTCTAGTAAAATCAAAAAAGCGATCGTCAGAGAGTCTGCTAACTCTGCCATTTTAGTTGGATCAGTAGAAGATTCCGTGACAATTGGTTCTGGCAGCCACGACCCTACATACTGTTCCCGTCTAGCGCGGGCGGAACGCAGTTGATCGATGCATAAACGAGTAATAATCTTAGAAAGATAGGCTTTGGTAGACTTGATACTTTTTTTAGGCGTTTGCTGCCATCGCAGAAAAGTCTCCTGTACCATATCCTCCGCATCCATGATGCTGCCTAACATCCGATAAGCGATCGCAAATAAAAGTGATCGATATTGGTTAAACTCTTCCAGCCAATCTATAGAATCGTTTTTTGCCGTGGTGATCATGCGCTCGTCTCCTTTAAGCTGCTGTTTCTACTTGATAGCTGCCAGGCATCATCTGAGTGGCAATACTCAGTCGATTCCAAACGTTGATCGTTGCGATCGCCGTTAGCAGCTTGGCAATTTGCTCGGGGGTAAAATAATTACTTACCTCGTTGTATATTTCGTCGGGTATACCATCCTTGCTAATCAGAGTCACAGCCTCAGTTAAAGTTAGGGCAGCCCGCTCTTTGGGTGTAAAAAATGGCGTTTCCCACCAGGCACTAAGGGCATAAATTCGCTGTTCGGTTTCTCCTGCCTGTCTCGCATCTTTGGTGTGCATATCAATACAGAAAGCGCAGTGATTGATTTGGGAGGCTCTGATTTTAATCAACTCCAGCAAGGATTTATTCAAACCGCAAGAGCGCACATATTCCTCTAGTTTCCATACTGCACGACCAGCAGCAGGTTCAACTTTTTCAAATTCAAGTCTAGTTTTCATTTTAAAATTTTCTTCTGCTCATCTAGGGTTTTCATTAAATAAGACGAGATAGGTACTTTAGATGTGACAGGTTTTCATAATTGTTGAACCTCAGATAATCGAGATAACTCCTAAGAGTAATAAATCTGACACTTAACAATTAGCAATCCTTGTTACAGTACTTTGCGGTACTGTAACTTAAATACTCAGTTCCTAAAATATAGGCATAATCATAAAGAAACATAAATTTATCAAAAGTACTATACAGTATAGTTTTATATTTTAAGAGTACAGATTCAGAGTAAAATCGTCATGGGAAAAATAATCATCTTCTTCAAAGAAAGTTGCGGACATTGCCAACGTGCTAAAACTTTGCTTTCATCAAAACAAATACCCTATGAGGCTATTGATATTACCAACGATGAGTATCAGCGTCTATTGATGATTCATCTTAGCGATCGCCAGACAGTTCCCCAGATTTTCTTTAACGAACAGCATATTGGCGGAGCAAAAGAACTATTGGCACTAGAAGACCAACAAGTTCTAGACGACAAGTTAAGAGAAGTCTTCGCTGCGACCACACCTCCTAATTTTCCGCCTCAAAACATTTCAGAACAAATGCTAGCTGAAACCGAATTGCCTTTGAGCCAGGTACTGGATAATTACACGGTGGATATTACCAAAGTTCACCAGTTTGAACCTATTATTCCTGTATTTCAACAACAATTTGGCTTTATGCCCCACACCTTCAAGTATGTGGCAATTTGGGATAAGGCTTTTATGACTTGGAGTTGCGCTCATTTAACGATGTGGCGTAATGCCTCAAATATTCTGTCAGACTTTTTGACAGTGGCTGGATTTGCCACCAGCAATGCAGCAGAATGTTCTTATTGTGCGGCTCATGCAACTCAGCTTTCCATCGACAAGGGAATAAAATCAGATCGCATCTTGAAACTTTACGAGTTTTACCGCCTTCCTAATCCTGGTGATGACTCAATATTGCCATTTACGCCCTTCGAGCGATCGCTGATTCGGCTAGCTCGTGGCGCAACCTTAAATCAGGTAACATCAGAGGAAATCAATGAAGCTTACCGCTTAAACCCAGAAAAAGCCCCCTTAGCAATTACAGGGGTGGCAGCCATCACCGCTTGTTACGGCTTTCTCAATCGATTTAATGACTTAATTGGAACGGAAATTGAAGGCAAGATCGAAGGAACTGCGATGAAGGAGTTAGGCGAACATTGGGAAATGGGTAAACACGAAACCCAAGACAATTCAGATGCAGAGTTATCTTTTAATTCTCCGTTTTCTTCAGTTAAAGATCGACTCAATTTGCAAAGTTTAGAGTCTTATCTGGAGAATAATGTTGCTTCTGTAGGTAACGATGTGAATACATATCTGCAAAAACAATTGGGATTATTACCTCGTTGGATACAGCAAATACCCTTCGAGGACGCACAGAGAGCTACAGCTAGATTTTATGTAGCAATGACTGAAAATAGCCAGATATCCGCCGAACTAAAACATTTAATGAATTTAGTTGTTACCCAAGCCAATGGTCACTCTTATCTTGCTAATCTAGAGCGTTTTTTAGTCCATCGTGCTGCTAAAGCTAAGGGCATGAATACCAAAACAAGTCTCGAACGAATTGCCAGTTGTCTGGATGTCGCTCGCGGAAAAGATAGTTACCATAAATACTTTGACCATAGGGATGCTGTGGCTCTCAAACTAGCATTAGCTTCAGCAAGTTTTCCTCCATTCACTCCCTATTCTCTAGTCAAGAGTTTACAGCGTTGTTTCACTCCTCGACAGATTGTAGAGTTGGTTATGAATCTTACTGTTTGTGGTTTTGCCCAGCGTTGGACAGCAGTAATCAAACCAGATCTTATCGAACCTGAAGTTGCCGAGTTTCTAGGAACTTATACTGCGATCGCTAGATAGTTGAATTTTGCGACTTAATGAAGACCGCATTCGATTTGTTGCAACATATTGGGGGATTACAGTTTAAAATTAAAACTATACTGTATAGTATTGTTATAGTTTTTTCTTACTGCAAGCAAAGGCAAGAAAATCACTGGAATCGAATCATATTGAGTCACTATGGTAGCAGACACCACTTCTAAAGCTAGGCGAAAACGCACTCCATCACCGAAAATACGACAAAAAATCCTAGAAGCTGCTCAAAAAATTTTTCTTACCACGGGTTTTAGCAATACCAGTATGGATGAGGTTGCCCGTCAAGCTAAGGTGTCGAAAAATACGATCTACAATCACTTTAAAAGTAAAAATGCTCTATTTGAAGCGATTATTACCGATCTCAGTCAAAACTTACTAACATCGCTACTAACCCCAGCAATCAGAACCGCAGCACCAGAAACCGCTTTGACTTTATTTGCCACTCGCTTTCTAGAAGTAATTATGTCCGAGCCAGCTTTAGCTCTCAAACGTTTAGTCTTAGCGGAAGCATTACGTTTCCCCAAGCTCGGCGAATTATTTTACCGTTCGGGTCCAGAGAGAGCGATTCAAGGTCTAGCAGAATATTTAACAGAACAAAACGAAAAACAAACTCTGGCAATTTCAGAACCGCTGGCTGCTGCCGAACAGTTTCTCAATACTTTGACAGGATTTAGGTTAATTCGTAATTTGCTAGGAATAAAGGCAGATTCATCTCTTGAGGAGCGCGATCGCTTTATTATGCAAGTTGTCAGTAATTTTCTTAAAGCTCACCAAGTAAAAAAATAACTCGCATTTTTAAATAAGACGAGAAAGATGCCTGAGATGTGACAGATGTTGCATACTTGCAATAGGTTGATGCTTCCATGCTGTCAAAAGTTGAAAAAATATTTATGCAAAAGATGCCATGAAGGGGTAAAACTGTTGAACTAAGCCGAAGGGTGACTGTTCAGCTTAGTTCAACCTAATTTCCCCCTAATCCTAACTTTTCTCCTCTAGTATTTTTACCTGATTGGTATTTACCAACAGGGTATTGGCGGATATTGAACCCTAAGAAATCGAACCCTGGCTTTTGTCCCTCATGTTCATTGACAGTGTGTGTGATTTTGGTTTTTTCTTGGCTGAGTTCAAATCCAATGTGAGAGAGCCAGTTACTTATGATTCCTGGGCAAGTTTTTATTACGTTCAGGTCTTCATGGATTATTACGAAGTCATGTGCGTATCTAATAAGAGATAAAGAAAGTTGCTTTTCTCTCTTAGTCCCTTTCCAGGTGGTAGCGTATTCTTGAATCCGTGTTTCCACACCTAGGGAGAGAGACTTGAGTTTGTGAGAGGACCAACCTCAATCCTTGTTATAGAGAGGCGTATAGTTCGCCTCATCTAGTTCTCGCACTCTCACGGATATTCAGTTGTCATGGTTCTAATTGACTTGTGGCTTTGACTCCACATTTAGTCATTCCATGCTATTAGTCCCCATACTAATTAGTTAGTATTTTTATACTAAACGAGTCGCCCATCCAATATTTATTCATAACCTTAGACTAGGTTTTAAACTAGCTATCAATCAAGCATAAACCACTATCCATATACAGTCGAGTATTCATGAGCTTTTTTCTAACATAAGATTGTTCCTAGTTTGAGAAGAGATAGTGTGTAATACGAAAAAGTTAAGTGATAATGTTATCAATTTGATGGATTTGGTTTTTATAATTCATTAGAAGAACCAAATTATTGGCAAGAACACGGTCATGAAGAAATTCAAATTACTCTACCACAATATAATGCTCAAGCTTGGATGGAGTATCAGTCTCCTGCTGGTAAACGATTATTTAAGCAAATCAAACCAGGTGAAGTTTTTTTGGTCGGGCAAAGTACACCTCATCAGCTTGATTGGCAACAAAAAGCTGAATTAACTCTATTTTACTTACATCCCCAATTCTTCTCGAGTATTCTTAACGATTCAATAGAAAATTATCAGCTAGAAATTAGAGATTGTTTTTCTTTAACTAATGATGCTTTAATTCAACAAGTAGGGGCAATTTTCCGTCATTTATGTAATTTAGATAATGGTTCAGAAAGACTATATATTGAGAGTCTTACTAATTTATTGGCAGTTCATTTAATTAAAAACTATCTCAAGTGTAAAGTAGATATCACCAAAAACCATCAAAAACTATCTCGTAAAAAGACAACTCAAATTTTAGAATATATTGAAGCTAATTTGGATACTAAAATAGTACTTTCTGATTTAGCTGATGTTGCGAGGTTGGTAAATTTTATTTTTGTCGCTTGTTTAAAAGCTCTATTAATTTTACTCCCTACAAATATGTTTTGCAACGAAGAGTAGAACGATCTAAAAGATTATTAAAAAGTTCTGACTTACCGATCTGCGATATTGCCTTAGAATGTGGTTTTAGCAGCCAAAGTCATTTAGCTAAACATTTTCGCAGTATGGTGGGAACGACCCCGACAAGTTATCGCCAGAGTCATAGATAATTAATGACTAATAATTTCAGATAAATTATTTAAAGAAATCATATCTAAGCTAGAGTTAGCGATCGCATTTATTTCTTTGGCACACCCATCTTGACAACTAATAATTACTTTTCCTGAATACATTGAATGTAATAAATTAAGTAGAGGTAGAATTAGGTTACTTTGGCAAAATTTTGTGCTTATACGATTGCCTAAGTGTAAAAAAGCAATCTCGTTAAAGTCAATAGCATCTAATAAGTAATAAAAGTTACTATTAAGGTCGAAAATTTGTAGTCTTGATTCATCTACCTTTGATGTGATTTTAATACCAACTTTATTGGCATCCCATATACCAGCAACTTCTTCTACTATGGATAATAACAACTGAATATAATTTTCCAATTCATAACTATAATTGTCTGTTATGCATTTAGTGTGATCGCTAAAGCTATCAACTTGGAAATTAATTTCTACTCCGTCAAATTCCGCAGCCAAAGCATTTTGGGCTGCCCGTCGAAACAAATTAATAATCTCAACTCTTTCGTTGTTATCCGATCGCTTTGTCCTTTTTCGATGCCAAAGCTGTACAAAAATTTTACCGTCTTGCTCTCTAACGGCTTCAGTAATATTTCTCCACCCATGTAATTGTTCGCGAGTGTAAATTCCTGGATAATCGGAGAGGTTATCTAGAGGTGTAATTGAAGTTGGTTCGGTGATAATTAATCCACAGGAAGCTAAATTACTATAATAAGTAATCGCTTCTGATTGAAGCAAATGAATATGAGCTTGCGATTGCTCTTCGTACAGTCTTTGGCATCGCGGATTTGAGGCTATGACAATTCGATTTAGTAACTGATAAGCCCCTAACTGAACAGGTAAACTCAGGCAAAAATTTGCTTCCAAGATAAACTCAATCGAGATAACTCAACCGCCCTGGTATTAATTGTTAAGGTAATTATAATTATCTGCCAAAAATACGTCTTGTCTCTTATTGTCCTTACTTCTACGATCTTGCTAGCTTGAATTTTTGTTCCTTAAGTTGCCTCTTCAATTTCAGCTTCTAGTTCTCTTTCCAACTCTTCAATAGAATCGAGGATGGGCATAAAACGTTGTCCAAAATCTGTTAATTGATATTCTACATGGGGTGGAACTTCAGGATAAACAATTTTGGCGTTGCACAATGAATAGATGATCAAGGAAAAATGGGTATAGCCCAATGTTGAAGATAGTAAGATAAAAGCCGAACAGAAGCTTCGAGCATGTCAAGCGATTTTGAGTAACAAAATGTTTTACGGTGAAGACGGGCTAAG
>JBCDEP010000220.1:0-8010 GCA_039179675.1 Cyanobacteria bacterium P01_G01_bin.67 | reverse complement strand
TGATGAACAAAAACAATACATTGAGACAAATAATATCGCTGATAATATCACCTTGATTAGTAACCCTGATAAAGAGAGTTTAATTAATTTTTATAATGCAGCTGATATTCTTTTGACTCCTTCTCTTTATGAAGGTTTTGGTTTGACTATTTTAGAAGCTATGGCATGTGGCACACCAACAATTACTGCTAACGTTTCTTCTTTACCTGAAGTAGCTGGCGATGCCGCTATTTTAGTGGAACCTACAGATGTGGCAGGAATAACCGAAGCTGTATTGCGTATTTCTCAAGATGCTAATTTCCGCCAAAATCTGATTGATCGAGGTTTAGCAAGAGTTAAAGAGTTTACTTGGAAAGAAACTGCAATCAAAACTGCGGAACTATATGAACAAGTTGTAAGAACAAAAAGCAAAGTATTAGTTTAGTTGTCTCAGCTAGGTTATTTGATTGCTACAGATAAAGCAAATAGTCAAAAGCTGAATATTTCAAGTCTTGTCATCAGTCAACCAATATTATTACTTATTAAATAAATGAAAGTCTTATTATCTGCAGATTCTTGTGAGCCAGGAAAAGGTTCTGAACGTGGCGTGGTTTGGAATATTGCTAAAGAAGTTGCGAAATATCATGAAGTTTGGGTTTTAACTCGACCAGATGAAAGTAAAATCGCAATCGAAGCAGAACTAGAACGTAATCCGATTCCCAATCTTCATTTTGTATATTTTACGCTCCCTTTTTGGCAGGATAGCTTGCGCTGGGGACAATCGGGAGCAATGCAGCTTCACTATTATCTATGGCAAATTCAGGCATACTTTGTAGCGCAAAAAATGCATCGCCAGGTTAATTTTGATATAGCTCATCATGTTACCTTTGTGCGTTATTCTGTCCCTAGTCTATTATCTTTGTTACCAATTCCTTTTATCTGGGGTCCAGTTGGTGGTGGAGAGTCAGCCCCAGCAGCATTTTGGACTGATTTTAATACTAAAAATAAGCTTTACGAATACTTAAGGGGAACATGGCGCAGTATTGGGGAACTAGATCCTTTAACTCGTTTAACCGCTAAAAATAGTACCATTGCCTACGCTACTACTAAAGATACGGCGAAAAAGCTGAGTAAGTTGGGTGCATTACAGATTAAGCAGGGTTCGGAAACAGGTATTTCTCAAGCAGAAATTGAGCGATTAAGCCATTGTCCCTCGCCGTCTGGGAACCCTGTAAGGTTTATTAATGTGGCGCGACTGCTGCATTGGAAGGGAATTTATTTGGGTTTGCGTGCTTTTGCCGCAGCGAATTTAACTGATGCCGAATACTGGGTTGTCGGGGAAGGGCCCGAACGTGAAAAGCTGGAAAAGTTGGCACAAGAATTGAATATTGCCGAACGAGTAACCTTTTTTGGCTTGTTAGACCGTCAAGAAGTTCTAGCGAAATTAGGACAATGTTCAGCGCTAGTTCATCCTAGCTTGCATGATTCTGGTGGCTGGGTTCCTTTGGAAGCAATGGCATCAGGGAGACCAATTCTCTGTTTGGATTTGGGTGGTCCTGGAGAAACGGTAACACCAGATATTGGAATTAAGGTTCCGGCCCATAACCCTGAACAGGCGGTTAGGGACTTGGCTAAGGCAATGCAAAAGTTGGCTGAAAATCCTGATTTGTGCCGTCAGATGGGTCAAATGGGACAACAGCGTATCAGAGAGCAATACAGTTGGTCAGCTAAAGGAAAATGGCTATCTGAGATTTATCAAGAATGTGTTGCTGAATATTCCAGCATTACTGATGTAAATAGTCTAAGTCCAACTCAACATTAAATATCTAGCATTACTCAACTGATTCTTGACATAAGTAAAAGATAAATGCTTATAAACAAACTAAGGGTTTTAATTCTAGGTGCAGGTATTGTTACCAGCTTAAGTGTATCTGGATGTGAATCAAATCAATTAAACAAATCCTCAAAACAGATTAATCTTGGCAACAATATTTCTGATTCTGTTAATGTAACGGAAAGAAATAGCGCCTCTGCTCAAACGATATCTCAGTTAAAAACTGAAACTATAGCAGAAGGTTACTTTGTCTCTCCTCAAGGGTCAGATGATAATCCTGGTGACATTAATCGTCCATTTAAAACGATTCAAAAATGCGCCGACTTAGTTCAGCCTGGGTCAACTTGCTGGATTAGAAAAGGAACTTATCGCGAGACAGTAATACCTAAAGTTTCAGGAACCAGCACTGAACCTATTACCTTTGCTGCTTATAAACAAGAACAGGTAACAATTTCAGGCACTGAACTAGTCACTAACTGGTCGCAAGATCGCGATTCAATTTATCGTGCCAAAGTTAATTTACCTGTTGACGGCTACAGCGATACAGGATTTTTTGCTAATCAGGTTTTTGTTCAGAAAGAAATGATGCCTGAAGCCCGTGTTCCTAATCTAGATAGCCAACGAGATTTTTTTCGACCCAACATGTTTGGTGGTGGTTTGGAAAGTTTGGGTGATGGTATTGCCCAAATTAAAAATGATGAGATCCCCAAATTAGCTAATGGCTGGACTGGGGGCAAAGTTTGGACTAATGAATGGTACACCACCCGCACAGGAGAAATAATCGAGGATGCGGGTGATAAATTGCTAGCGGAAATGACTGCTGAATGGGAGCGAGGTGGATATTGGTTTTATCTTTTTGGCAAATTGGAACTATTGGACGACCAAGGGGAATGGTTTTATGAAGGTAGTGATAATAATCTCTATTTTTGGTCAACTAACAATAAAACACCCACCGCTGTAGAAGTAAAGCAGCGTAATCTGGCGTTTGATTTGAATGATCTTTCTTATATCATTGTTCGCAATATTAATCTCTTTGCCAATACTATCACTACCAGCGATCACAGTACAGGGGTTCTAATTGATGGGATTCTCGCCAAGTATGTTTCCCATCATATGACTCTGCCACCTATACCTGAGTCGGAAAAGGCGTATGAATCTGACGATGCTCTATTCTTAGCTGCTCATGCCCATGATACGGGAATTCAGCTAAGAGGAAGTAATCACATTATAAGGAACTCAGTCATCGATTGGAGTTCTGGGAACGGTGTTCTATTAGAAGGCAATGACCATCAGGTTACTAATAATATCATTGTTAATACCAACTACAAAGTATCTTACGCTGCTCCCGTTCGGCTCAATGGCAATGGTCATAAGATTAGCCACAACACAATTAAACGTACTGGTAGAGACGCAATTAGCTGGGATTGGCATACTGCTGGTACGGATGGACGCAACATTGAAATTGCCTATAACGATATCTCTGAGTTTGGCATGCTCAGTACAGATTTGGGCGCGATTTATGTCTGTTGTCACGTCAACTTAGAGGGTGGTTCAATCCATCACAACTGGATTCGAGATGCTCAAGCTTTTAGTCCTTTTTGGGGTACGCGCGGCATTTATTTAGATATTGAAACCTTTAATAGCACTATCCATCACAACGTTATTTGGAACTTGACAGGTGGCAAGGACAACTACAGTGTCGTGGCTGGTAGTCCCCGAGGATACGACCGCATTTTTAACAATACATTTTTGGGAGAAGTAGAACTTGTAGGTGAATATATTGAAGCTCGCAACAATATTTTTGCTGCATCCGAAAGTTTTGTGACGGATCAACAATCTAACAATCTTTTTATTGATTCTGAGATTAAGTTTACGCGACCACCTAGTAATAAATCTCAGTCAAAATTGCGCTCTATCCCCGACTTTACTCCTCAGCTAGATTCTTCAGCAGTTGATGCTGGGATTGAGATACCTCTCATCAAAACGGATTTTGCAGGTAAATATCCTGACATCGGGGCATACGAACGAAATGCTCCCCCTTGGAAAGCTGGAGCGAATTTTACATACAATCTTGAGAGAAACTAAGATGCATATTCTAATTGCCGCCCTACATCGACCAACTAGACCGACTGGTGTTTGTCGCCATGCAGCTAATTTGGCTCGTTGTCTGGCTGAACAACCTGAAGTAACTCAAATCACTCTTGTGATTGGTTCATGGCAACAATATTATTTTGAAACCGCCTTTGACCTAAAGTTTGAAAAAATCAAATTAGTTGGTGTCAATATTAAAAATAGCTCTTTGGTTAGAAACCTTTGGTTTATTTGGGATTTGCCTCTGCTCGCAAATAAGCTTCGTCCTGACGTAGTTCATTTATCATTTCCTATTCCTTTTTTGAGAGGTAAGTTTGATGCTCCAGTAGTCACGACAATTCATGATCTCTATCCTTACGAATGCCCTGAAAACTTTGGCTTCCCCCAGGTTTTGTTCAATCGTCTATTTCTCAGACAATCAATCAGTAATAGTGATGGACTCCCTTGTGTCTCTCAAGTGACTGCTGACAAGCTCAAGTTTTATTTTCCTCGGCTTAAACCTCACCAAGAAGTTGAGGTGGTTTATAATTATGTAGATTTTGCTAATTCTGAGGTCTATCCACCCCAGATTATTGCCGAACAGAGTAAGTTTTTATTGTGTGTTGCTCAACATCGACAAAACAAAAATTTAGATTTATTGATTAAGGCTTACGTTGAAGTACTGGCAACTGAACCAACTACTCAAAACTGTAAACTGATTATTGTTGGTTCTTCTGGACCTGAAACGGAAAACATCAAAAATCTAATCGCAAATTTTAACTTGGAGACAAAAATAAATTTACTATCGGCTATCAATGACCAAGAACTTAGCTGGCTGTATCAAAACTGTCATGCCTTTGTTATTCCTTCCTCTACGGAAGGATTCTGTTTACCTCTGGCAGAGGCTCTGCACTTTAGCAGTTCTATTGTCTGTTCTGATATACCAATATTTAGAGAAATTGGTAATTCTCACTGTACCTACTTTTCACTTGAAAACAATGCTGTTGCCAATTTGAGTCGAGCTTTAATTAAGGTAACTCAAAGCCGTCCCTCGGTTAGTCAGGATGGAATAAAACGGTTTGAAAAATCAAATATAGCCCAAAAATACTTAAATCTTTATCGTCAAATAAAGTAAATTTAAGGGTCAAAAAATAGCAAGCATAAACATCAAACAACAATTGAAATGTTCGATTGGTAAAGTTTAATAGCTTAAGTCTATCTAAAAATTTTGCTTTGAGCATAAAGCTGAGAAGCTAGTAAAAAGTTGCCTAGTAAGACAGCTTGTGCTTCTCATCTCCTTTACTACTAGTAACCAAAGACCCCGTTAGTCTAAATATCCCATCAAACTTGCAGTTTCATCAGACTCATTAGAGGCAACAGGACGATTGCCCATAACAACGTAGGTGTCGCTAACTTGAAGTGTGCTGGCAGCAATCGGACGATTACCTGAAATAGCCAAAGAACTATTGAATTCAACCGTTCCCTTTGAAACAGGACGATCAGAACCAACAGAAGAGTAAGTATGAACGATCTCTAAGCTACTAGGTTCAATCGGACGATTTTGGGGAAGTAAGGTTTTGGTTTGTGTGGACAATGCTAAAGCTTCCTTGCCACTTTCCTTCTTCGTAGAAGTAGCGGTACTAGTAGTAGCAGATGCGCCCTTAGATGCAGTTGCTTTAGTAGTTGTAGCTTTGCTAGTGGTTGATTTTGCTTGAGTACCGTTAGTTTTATTTTCTTCAGTCATGAGAATTGTCTCCTGAACTCAATTTGATAAAATTGGATAAGTTACTAGTTATTTATTATGTTTATTTATTTTTAATAACTCACCTTATTTTGACATTCTCTGGATTTGGCGACAAGAGTTCTAACAATTAAGATAAGTTCTGAGTCAGTTCAATATTTATGATGGGCTTGATAAGCTAGTCTAGCTCTAAAGCTTTGGAGCCACCTTCTTTGAGCTGTAGGAGAACATCATTAATCTGATCCCAGACTAGTGCGGCGGTAAAGATTGTTAACAATAAGGAAACTCCGTAAGATGGGATAATCCCAAACCCCAGGACTAGTAAGCCTCCACCTAAGAATATCCAAACTCCAAAGCAAACTCCCCAAAAAGTTAAGGCGATCGCCGAATCTTTTGTTCTCTCTATTCTAAAAGAGCCTTCTTGCTTGAGATTTTGGTATGATTCGCGTAGCTTTTGTTCTAAAAGATTTTGAAATGCAGTCCCGAAAGTTATGGCAATAAACACTCCTAGAATAGCTACGAGAAAAGGTGGTTGCGGTAAATAATACATAGTGGGTCGTTAGATCTGATTTAAGAGCAAATGTTCTATATTACTCTATCTTGATGTGGTTACGCTGACTGCGGAAATTTGGCGGAAGGTACTAAAAGCTAGGTCTAGTATTTTTTGCGGTTTTATATCGTCTTGAACTAAATCCCAGAGTCTCTGGACTTCATCAGTATGGAGGCGATCATCTTCTGTCAAGGCTATCAATAACTGTTGACGTAAATATTTTCCTTCTTCCGAAAGCAAATATTGTAAGCCCAAGCGAGCTGTCGGTAAGATATCAAAGCTATCGTCAGAACTAGCAATCTGAATCATATTCTCTAGTCTTTCCCACTGGAATTTGCCGTCTCTGATCAGCACATCTAGTAGACGTCTTCTAAGTTGTGGTGATTCTCCAGTCAATAGCCTTTGTGATACATATGGATAAGATACCTCTACAATTTTGAAGTTGGGATTGAGACTCAATGCTAGACCTTCTTGAGTAATGAGAGAACGAATAATTAGCGCAAACTTTGCAGGAAGTCGAAAGGGATATTCATACATTAATTCTGAAAACTCGTCAGTGATAGTTTTGAAGTTAAATGCACTTACGCTTTCTCCAATTGCATTTCCCAAAACAGTTTCTAAAGCTGGAATTATAGGTCTGATATCCGTATCAGGAGTTAAAAACCCTAAATTGACAAAATCTTGAGCCAGTCCTTCATAGTCACGATTAATTAGCTGAACGACTGCGCTAGCAATAGTTTCCTTCATCGACTCGGTCAATTGATCCATCATGCCAAAGTCAATGTATGCCATGCGTCCATCAAGAGTGGCAAACAAATTGCCTGGGTGAGGATCGGCATGAAAAAAGCCATATTCTAATAGCTGACGTAAGCCCGACGTTACGCCAATTTTGATTAAATTATCCGCATCTAATCCCGCAGCTTCTAGCTTTTCTAGATCTGTTAACTTGATTCCGTCAATCCATTCTAAAGTCAAAACGCAATTGTTGCTGTACTGATTGTAGATTATGGGAACTTTTACGTCCGCATCTTCTGAAAAATTCTGGGCAAACTGTGCGGCGTTTTTTGCCTCGTTGAGATAATCAATCTCTTCAAATAGTTTTAAGCCAAATTCATCAACAATCAAAGTCAAATCATGTCCTAGGTTAAGAGGAAGCCAAGGCTCAACCCAGCTAGCTAAAAGTCGCATTAGATATAGATCTAGACTCAGCTTGGGTCTTAGATTAGGGCGCTGAACTTTGACGGCTACGGTTTCTCCGCTATGTAAAACTGCCTTATATACCTGTCCCAAACTAGCAGCAGCCACTGGATTATCGGAAATTTCTCGATAAATTTCGGAAATTGGACATTCTAAACTCGATTCAATAATATTGAAAGCAAGGTAATTAGGAAAAGCGGGAAGCTGATCTTGCAGTTTAGTTAACTCGTCCAAAAAGTCTTTACGAATTAAATCAGGTCTAGTGGATAGTGCTTGCCCAACTTTAATATAGGTAGGACCAAGAGTGGTAATAATCTGGCGTAGTTCTTTAGCTCTTCGCGGTTGGTTAATTTCTTCTCTATTAGTTAGCCTGTCTAGATAGAGGTGCAAGACAAAACTGCCAAATAACCAGATAACAGCGATCGCTCGCCATATTACCTGCCAGGGTCGAAAACGATAGTGTGATGCAATTTTTTGGGCATCATAGCGCAGGGATTGACCAGGTTCTAGCTGAGAATAATTCATTGTTGCTTGCTGAACGCCGAGACGAACAGATAAGTACTCAATTTTAGAGTTAACTTTGTCTACTGATTGGGCTTGGTTGCTTCTATCTATGAATTGAATAATTCTCGATAGTTA
>JBCDEP010000148.1:0-16427 GCA_039179675.1 Cyanobacteria bacterium P01_G01_bin.67 | reverse complement strand
TTTCAGAAGAAATTACAGTTGTTGAATTAGTACCAGCATTATTTACCAGTCTACTTGAGTATACTGCGGAGCTACCTATTCACTCTAGAGCATTACCATCTTTAAAATGGATGATGGTTGTGGGAGAACCAGTATCCGTCAGTAAGGTCAATAAGTGGCTTCAGATATATCCCAAAATTAAAATTGTGAACGCCTATGGTCCTACTGAGGCTGCTGATGATATTACTCAGTTTATCGTTGACCAGCCTTTTGGAGAAAATCAACGTACAATTCCCATTGGCAAGCCATTAGCTAATTTAAATCTATATGTTGTAGATCAGTCAATGCAGTTGTTACCGATAGGTGCGCCAGGAGAAATTTGCGTCTCGGGAATTGGTGTCGGTGACGGTTATTGGAAAAATGAAGCGAAAACCAACGCCAGTTTCGTTTCTAATCCCTTTGTTAATCAATTGCTTGAACCTCAGAATCATGGTGTGATTTACAAAACAGGGGATTTAGGAAGATGGCTTCCCGACGGCAATATAGAATTTCTCGGACGTATCGACCATCAGGTGAAGATTCGCGGTTTTAGGATCGAACTGGGGGAAATTGAAGCGTGTTTGAGTCAGCACTCAAATGTACGTGAAAATATAGTGGTTACTCATCGAGAAGAAACGGGTAACGTGCAATTAATTGCCTACCTGGTTGCCAAGGAAGAATCAGTTCCCACTGTTAAGGAATTGCGGAGTTTCTTGACAGAAAAGTTACCCGACCACATGATTCCTTCTGCTTTCATAATGCTAAAAAGATTGCCCATAGCACCTAGCGGAAAGATTGATCGCAAAGCGTTACCAGCACCAGAGAAAGAAGCTAGTCGCGAACAAGAATACGTAGCGCCAAGTAACCAAAGTGAAGAAATAATTGCCAAGATCTTCGCTTCAGTTCTCGGTATGACAAATGTGGGAATTCTCGACAACTTCTTTGAGTTGGGCGGGCATTCTCTGTCGGTTACTCAAGTTATTTCTCGTTTGCGAAAAGAGTTTGAAATCGAGTTTCCGCTTCGGATTCTGTTTGAAAAACCGACTGTAGCCCAATTAGCAAGATATATTACAACGACCAATCAAGTAGTAGAGCAAATTTCACGATCGCCAATCCCTGAAGCAAAAGGACGTAAGAAAATAACATTATGAAAACTATTGATGAATTTTTAGTCTCTCTTTCTCAACAAGATGTCAAGCTCTGGCTCGAAGGCGATCGCCTGTGTTGTGATGCTCCTGAAGAAGTGTTAACTTCTAGCCTCAGTTCTCAACTAGCAGAACGTAAAGTAGAAATTATTGCTTTTCTCAATCGAGTCGACCTGGCTGCTAAATCGAGGCAAGATATCATACCTGTTGCCAGAACCGAAAACTTACCTTTATCTTTTGCCCAAAAAAGATTATGGTTTCTCGATCAAATGGAACCAGGTAATCCTCTTTACAATCTTGCTGGGGCTTTACGTCTTAAGGGCTCTTTAAATATAGCTGCCTTTAAGCAAAGTTTTAAGGAAATAGTGCGTCGCCATGAAGCTCTGCGAACTACATTTGCTACAGTAGATGGTCAGCCTGTCCAAAAGATTGCACCAGACTTAAAATTGGCAATTCCCGTACTAGATTGGCGGCAGTTAGAACAGGATAAGCAAGAAGCTGAAGTCTTGCGTTTAGCTGAGGATGAAGCCCAGCAAGCTTTCGACTTAGCTAAAGATCCCCTGATTAGAATTACTTTAGTGCGTTTAGCTGAGGATGAATATGTAGCACTTTTAACCATGCACCATATTGTGTCGGATGCTTGGTCGATGGGGATATTCGTTCGAGAACTTAGTAATCTTTACGAAGCTTTTGCCACAAGTAATCCGTCTCCACTTCCAGAATTACCTATTCAGTATCCTGACTTTGCTGCCTGGCAGCGTCAGTGGCTTCAAGGTGAAGTATTGGAGAATCAGCTATCCTATTGGCGAAAACAACTCGGCAATAGTTTGCCAGTTTTACAGTTATCTACAGACCGACCTCGACCCAAAGTCCAGACTTTTCGCGGTGCAAGATACGAGTTGTCTCTTGATAGCACACTCACCAAGGCACTTAAAGTACTAAGCCAGCAAGAAGAAGTAACGTTGTTTATGACCTTACTGGCAGCGTTCAAGACCTTGCTTTATCGCTACACCTTCGAGGAGGATATTCTAGTAGGTTCCCCCATTGCCAACCGCAATCGAACAGAGACAGAACAATTAATTGGCTTCTTTATCAATACCTTAGTGCTGCGTACTGATCTGTCGGGCAATCCTACTTTTAACGAATTGCTAGAGCGAGTCAGACAGATAACTTGGGATGCCTATGACCATCAAGACTTACCGTTTGAGAAGCTAGTAGAGGAACTTCAACCTGAGCGAGACTTGAGTTATAGTCCTCTATTTCAAGTAAAGTTCATGTTAGATAACGCTCCCCAAGAAGAGCTAAAACTTTCTGACTTGACACTAAATTTTTTGGACTCAAAAACCGTAACAGCTAAATTGGATTTGAGTCTCGATATGTACGAAACTGATTCAGGACTCTTGGGGTCTTTTGAGTACAACACAGATTTATTTGACGAGACGACGATCGCGCGCATGGCAGACCATTTTTGCAGTTTGTTGTCAGGCATTGTCGATAATCCAAAGCAACCAATTTCACAATTGCCGTTGCTCACCGCAGCCGAACAACAGCAAATACTATTCGAGTGGAATGATACCCAGACTGAGTATCCTCAAAATCTATGTTTTCCGCAGTTATTTGAAGCGCAAGTAGAGCAAACTCCTGATACCATTGCTTTGGTCTTCCAAGAACAAAAATTGACCTATCGGGAGCTCAATCAGCGCGCCAATCAGTTAGCTCATTATCTGCAAAAGCTAGGAGTCAAACCAGAATTTAAAGTTGGGCTTTGTGTAGAGCGATCGCCTGAAATGATTATCGGTCTGTTGGGTATTCTCAAGGCGGGTGGGGCATATCTTCCCTTAGACCCGACCTATCCCCAAGAGCGTCTTGAGTTTATGTTGTCAGATTCCCAGATTAGTATTTTGCTAACAACCCAAAACTTGAAGTCGCAACTACCCCAGTTCCCAAGTCAGATTATCTACCTAGATGCAGACGACTTGGCTCAAGAAAGTTCGACTAATCCCGATAGTAAGCTTACGGTTAATAACTTAGCTTATCTAATTTACACTTCGGGGTCTACAGGAACACCCAAAGGGGTTTTAGTTACTCATGAAGGATTGGTCAATCTTACTCAAGATAAAATCAGAACTTGCCAAGTTAAAACGACTAGTCGAATTCTACAATTCTTCTCCCTTAGCTTTGATGCCTCTATTCCCGAAATAGTGATGGCTCTAGGTTCTGGTGCTGCACTGTATTTAGGCACTCAGAACGATTTATTACCAGGTCAACCCTTGTTGGAATTTCTCCGCCAACACGCTATTACTCATATTACCCTGCCGCCTTCGGCACTAGCAGTTTTACCGAGTGCAGAGCTACCAGCTCTAGAAATGGTTTTGGTGGGGGGAGAAGCTCCATCGCCAGAATTAATTTCTCAATGGTCACCAGGACGATTGTTTATCAATGCCTATGGTCCGACTGAAACGACGGTCAATGCAAGTATGGTAGAATGCGGTAATGGTGAGGGATTGCTACCTACTGTTCGTCCCGCCGCTAACAAACAGCTTTATATTTTAGATCCTAATCTGCAACCAGTTCCCATCGGCGTACCAGGAGAATTACATATTGCGGGAGTCGGACTGGCACGAGGTTATCTTAACCGTCCAGTTAAAACTGCCGCTAGCTTTGTTACTAATCCTTTTAATAACAAACCAGGAAGCCGCCTTTATAAAACAGGAGATTTAGCTGTTTATTTAAGTGATGGACGGATACAGCTTCTTGGTCGTCTCGACCATCAAGTCAAAATTCGTGGTTTTCGGATCGAACTCGGAGAAATTGAAGCCCTGTTAACTCAACATCCAGAGGTACAGGAAAGTGTAGTCATCGCCCGTGAAGACCAGCCTGGTGATAAACGTCTCGTTGCTTATATTGTTACTAATTCCCCTGATAACCTCAAAATTAATGACCTGCGTAGCCTGATCGCTGAAAAATTACCCAAGTACATGATGCCGACCGCATTCGTGATGCTGGATGAGCTACCCCTAAATCCAAATGGTAAAGTAGACCGACAAGCTTTGCCTGCACCAGATACGGCTCGACCAGAATTAGAAGCAGCATTTGTTGCTCCTCGCACTGCTACCGAACAAACCCTAGCTGAGATTTTTGCTGAGGTACTTGAAGTTGAGCAAGTGGGTGTTCATGACAATTTCTTTGACTTAGGCGGACATTCCTTGTTAGCGACTCAACTGGTTGCTCAATTACTCAAAATCTTTGCTGTAGAGATAACAGTTGTTGATCTCTTTGAAGCATCTACCGTAGCTGCTTTAGCCAAAAGGATCGAGAAGATGCAGACTTTAGCCAAAATTTCGGCTCCTGTAGAAATTGATGAAGAGAGGGAAGAAATTGAAATATAAACCGCGTCTAGTTTGAAACTAATAGTTTTAAGTTAACTGTTCGAGGGAAGTAGGGAAGTAGGGAATAGTAAAAGATTGTCTCTCATCAATAAAACTCCAGGTTTCTATGTTGACGCGGTTTAAGTCAGATCTCTGGCATAAATAAACGATCAATTAACTTTACTTTTTCCCCTTTCCCCTTTCCCCTTTTTTAACCTGCCTTGGCAAATCAATCTTTGAGACTCGTCGAAATAACCTTGATACTATGCCTTATCTCAAGCCCAATGCGATCGCCGAACCCTTATTTAATCAGTGGTATGCTTGGTCGTATCTGATCTCTCCAGCTACGTCAGCTCGCTATATTACCGAATCCCATCTCAAGATTATGCAGTCGTTTATTGATGCGCCCCAGGTTCATCAGTCAGCATTGAAAAATCCAGCGATGATGGGCGGTCCTTTTATTAATTATGGGGTTGATCGCGTTGGTGAAATTCGAGTTCTGTTAGAGAAAACCAAAGAAGAACAGGCAGATCTCATCAAACTCTCTCAGGCGATCGCCGAGTTAAATTCGCTACTATTGGAATCAGCCCAAGGATATTCCTTGGAACCTCTTTATGAGAAAATTCCCGAAGCGTTAAAGGGATATGTAGAGTTAGTTTATGATTCTAACAATCATCCTGCTATTCGCTTTATTGAAGGACTCCTATTTCAAAGCCAGTACTATAATCGAGCATCTCAAACTGTCGCTTTGTATTTGGGTCAAGAAGACAAACGCTCTTTTGTTCTCAGTACTCCTCGTTTACCAGACGAGCATGCTTTACATTTAAATATTCCCTTTAATGATTCTCGACTGGATTGCTTGTTTCAGATGAGGGATGTTCCCCAACCCTATAGGCAAATCAAAGAGCTATTGGGCATAACTGATCAAGATGAGCCATTATTTTCCTCGTTTTTCACCGCAGAACCTCCTCGTAAAGAGCCAAAATATAATGGTGATTCCGTCAGAGTACGTTATTTTGGTCATGCCTGTGTCTTAATTGAAACTAAAGAGGTCAGTATTTTATGCGACCCTTTAATTAGCTATCAGCATCAAGAGGGCATGACCCGCTATACCTATGCCGATTTACCAGAAAAGATCGACTACGCTCTGATTACCCATAATCATCAAGATCACTACATGTTTGAAACCCTGTTGCAGTTGCGACATAAAATCGAACATATAGTAGTGCCCAAAAGTAATAGTGGCAATTTACTCGATCCTTCCCTGAAATTACTCTCAACTACCCTTGGTTTTGCCAATGTGATCGAGATTGACAACCTGGAGGCGATCGCAGTTGCTGATGGACAGATTGTGGCATTACCTTTCTTGGGAGAACATGGGGATTTAAACATTAGCGCCAAAGCTGCTTATCTAATTCAATTAAAAGGAAAATCTATTCTTTGTCTGGCAGATTCCAATAATATTGAGCCCAAGCTATACGAAAAAATCTACCAGCTATTTGGTGACATAGATGTAATTTTTATCGGTATGGAATGCGATGGCGCACCCTTTAGTTGGGCATATGGTTCCTTACTGGCAAAACCTGTCCCGAGAAAGATGGATGCCACCCGCAGATTAGATGGCTCTAATGCCCAAAGAGCGTTGGAACTTGTAAGTCAATTTAACCCCCAACAGGTTTACGTCTATGCTATGGGACAAGAACCTTGGCTGACATATATTACCTCAATTCAATATACAGAAGAGTCTCGTCCCATTATTGAATCTAATAATTTAGTTAGAGCCTGTAGAGAGCGCAATATTTTTAGTGAACGGCTGTTGGGCAGAAAAGAAATTATTCTCGATCAGAATTCAAGACCAGTATCAACAGCACCAACAACTATAATTTCTAGCGAGCCTCCCAGACAAAAGACGATTGAAGAGTTGATGGCAAAACTGGGCCGTCTTGATATTAAGCTCTGGTTGGATGAGGAGCGTCTACGCTGTAATGCTCCAAAAGGCGTGTTGACAGACAGCATCAAAACTCAGCTTCGCGATCGCAAAGCGGAAATTATTGATTTTCTGAGCAACAAGTCTCATGATCATAAAATCACAGCGTTACTTAAGGCCGACGCTGTTTTAGACCCGTCGCTCCAGCCAGAATTAACATCTAAGCCAACTGTTACCCCCAATCGTATCCTGTTAACAGGAGCGACGGGGTTTGTGGGAGCATTTTTACTCTATGAACTCTTACAACAAACCTCTGCCGATATTTATTGTTTGGTACGCGCCAACGACACTGAAACAGCTTTCGCTAAGTTGGAAAACTGCCTTAAATCTTATTTAATCTGGGAGGCGGATTTCCCCAATAGAATTATTCCCGTACTAGGAGATTTATCAAGGCCACTATTAGGAGTTTCCGAGGCGCGATTTCAGGAACTGGCAACGAATATTGATGCTATCTATCATAACGGAGCCTGGGTTAATCATATTTTGCCCTACTCGGCACTCAAACATACTAATGTAAAAGGTACTAAAGAAATCTTAAGATTAGCCTGTCAAACCAGAGTAAAACCAGTCCACTTTATTTCTGCTACCAGCGTTTTCTCAGACACTAATGAATCTGGAGAGAGAATAATTCGAGAACAAGACAGTATCGATGGTGATCGAGTGCCATCAGATGGCTATAGTCAAAGTAAGTGGGTAGCCGAAAAGTTAGTCCAGACAGCAAGAGAGCGCGGACTGACCGTTTGTATTTACCGACTCGGACGCATAGGTGGACATAGTAAAACTGGCGTCTTTAATCAAAATGACTTTTTGTACAGACTAATAATCGGTTGTGTCGAACTGGGCAGTATTCCCGATGTCGAGATGATGCAGGATATTATTCCCCTAGATTATGCTGCAAGAGCAATAATTCATCTTTCACAACAACAGAACTCTTGGGGGCAAGCCTTTCACTTAGTTCATCCTCAACCAGTTTCGACTAATCTATTTTTCGACAAATTGCGATCGCTTGGTTATCCGATCCAACAAATTCCCTACGCACAATGGCATCAGCAACTACTAAATATTGCCGCCAATAATCCCGAACATGCTTTATATCCTTTAGTTACTCTGCTTTCTGGAGCTGAGAGTAATGCCCCAACTTCAGAATCTGAAGCAGCAGTGGTCAAATTTGACTTGCAAAATACCCTTGAGGGACTTTCAGGTACATCTATTACCTGTCCGGCGATCAATGATCAGTTACTGGATGTCTATTTTGCATACATTATTAAGCATGGTTTTATAGCTCCTCCACCAATTGAAGAACGCTCTCAAATAAGACAGGAATTTCTGGCATCAAAGTAAATTACCCGCGATCAAGACAATCACTAATTCACTTTTTCATTTCATTGATTAAACACCATGAATAAAACTGAAAGATATCCAGAACGCTATACAGATTACGACCCTTGGGCTTGGTTATACAACCAAACTGAAGGAATATCTTATAGTCTGTTTATGATGAGGCAAAGATTAAATAAGTTACTTTTGCCACATCTTCCCCTGAAAGCGCAAATTTTAGATCTTTGTTGTGGAACAGGTCAGCTGACTGAAAAAGTTCTGAGTCAAGGATATCAAGTTACTGGACTCGATGGCTCTGAGAACATGTTGTATTATGCCCGCAAAAACGCCCCAAAAGGTCATTTTATCTTGGATGATGCGCGCACATTTAAATATCCATCTTCTTTTGATGCTGTTTATTGTAGCGATTTTACTCTTAACCACATGATGAATGTCGAAGACCTCACAAGTGTTTTCCAAAGTGTATACAATTCTCTTAAAAAAGATGGCTTATTTCTGTTTGGCTTGGGTTTAGAAAAACGATTCAGTAATGTTGATGTTGATGATGGTGGATTACAAAAAAATTATGCTTGGACAGTTGGGGAAACCTATAATTTCGAGTCAAAAACAGGAACCTTTACTATTACAATCTTTCAACCAGATCGCGATAATTTAAACTCGCAAATATCTAAAATTGGCTCAATTGAACATTATTTAAAATGCATCGTTTATAATTATTTTTTGCGCTTGATCAAGCCCTCGATTTTATTACAATTACGCAACAAAAACTGGCAACCATTAGAATTGGTATATTCAGTTAAAGCTTATTCAAAAATCGAAGTTGAAGCCGCTCTCCAAGAAGTTGGGTTTACATTAGTAAATGTCTATAATTCTCAAAATAAATTATCATCTTCAACGGAAAATGAATATGCTTGCTTTGTTGTTCGTAAACCTTCATAAAAATTGGAACACTAGAGATTATTTACGCCTAATTCCTAATCGCTAATTCCCAATCCCTACCACAGCTATTTGATGTTTAATAAAGCGATGCAGCGCGGTCTTGGGGGTCTACCCCATGAGCGACTGCATCAAGAAGTGGAACTACTTAACATAAATTGCTCGTGATAAAGACAACAAACTAATTCATTCAATAAACATTGTGAACAACACTAAAATCTCTCCTGAAAATCGCTATACAGAATACGATCCGTGGGCTTGGTTATACAATAAATCAGAAGCACATCTTGCCTGTAAAGCAATACTGCCCATCATCGAAAAGTTACTTATTCGGGATCTGAATCCAGGGGCAAAAATTTTCGATCTCTGCTGTGGGACAGGGCAATTATCTCAGGAATTAATCAAGAAAGGTTATCAAGTTGTGGGACTAGATGGCTCGGAACAAATGCTAAACTATGCCAAGCAAAATGCACCGAAAGCCGAGCTGATCCTAGATGATGCCCGTTCTTTCAAATTGCCTTCTAATAGCTTTGATGCTGTTATCTGTACTGATTCTGCTCTGAATCATATTATGAGTTTAGAGGATCTCAAAAAGGTTTTTAGAAATGTATATAGTGTCTTGCAAGCCGACGGTTTATTTTTATTCGATCTGGGTTTAGAAAATCGCTATAGTAATATTGCGATCGCTGATGGCGAGATGCAAACCAATTATGCCTGGACTGTGGGCGAAACTTACAATCCAGAAGCAAAAGTCGGAACCTTTACCATTAGGATGTTTCAACCGAATGATGATGGGTCAAGACGAAAGATTAATTTATTTAGTTCATTACTCCAAAATTTAAATCGCATTATTTACAATAAAGTCCTGCGTTATATTAAACCTTCGGCATTATTAAAGCTAATAGAAAAAGACTGGCAATCATCAAAGATAAATTTTGCAGTCAAGCCTTATGCCAAAACAGAAATTCAGTCAGCTTTAGAATCAATAGGATTTACTGCGATTAAGATTTATAACTCCAAGGGCAAATTAGCCAAGCCGCAAAAAGAGCAATATGTAGCTTGTTTTGTAGCTCGTAAGCCTGCTGTCAGTCAACTATAAAAAAGCTAAGAAAACAGAGAAAAAAATAGAATTAAATAACCAGCTAAAATCATGCTTACTAATACCAAAACCTCACGTTCCGAGATAAATACTAACGCCGAGCTACGGGAAAAACATTTACAAGCTTTGAGCGATCGCTATAATAAGCGGACAAAAACGTCAAAACAAATGACTCAAGCTTATCGTTCAGTATTAGCAGATCCCAGAGTTTCAGAATGGTTTGATGCTTCTATCAAAGAAATGTGTTATCTGACCGTCGCTGAAAAAGCTCAAGGCTCGAAAGTTTGGGATCTCGATGGTAATGAATATATAGACATTATTATGGGATTTGGCAGTAATCTTTTGGGTCATAATCCACCCTTTGTCAAAGAAGCAATTCAGGAACAAGTGGAAAAAGGGTTTCCTTTGGGTCCGCAGTCGGAAGATGTAGGTGAAGTTGCGGAGTTAATTAGCGAACTGACAGGAATGGAAAGAGTTGCTTTTAGCAATACTGGGACTGAAGCAGTGATGACAGCAATTCGATTAGCTCGCTCCCAGACTAAGCGTAAAAAAATTGCTATCTTTACTAATTCCTATCACGGTCATGCAGATGGAGTTTTTGCTCGTTCTCGCGGTCTAAAGCTACCTAACATGCTCGAAAAACTGGGGGGTAATATTATAACTTCTCGGATTAATTCACAGGCTTTTCCAAAATCTTGTGGTGTTCCTGACTCAGCAACTAAAGATGCTTTAATATTAGAGTATGGCAACCCACAATCTCTTGATATAGTTAAAGCCAATCGAGGAAACTTAGCAGCGGTACTGGTAGAACCCATACAGAGTGCTAATCCCGCTCTACAGCCAAAAGAATTTTTACATCAACTCAGAGGACTAACTCAAAAATCGGGAATTGCCCTCATTTTTGATGAAATGGTAACGGGTTTTCGTCTTCATCAAGGAGGAGCCCAAGCTTGGTTTGGCGTTGAAGCAGATATTGCTACCTATGGCAAAGTTGTCGGCGGAGGAATGCCCATTAGCATTATTGCTGGAAAAAGAGCTTACCTGGATCAGATTGATGGTGGGATGTGGAACTATGGAGATAGTTCTTTTCCTCAAGTAGAAAAAACCTTTTTCGCAGGAACTTATTGCAAACATCCTCTGGCGATCGCAGCTAGTCGAGCAGTATTAAAATATTTAAAGGAGTGTGGTCCTGGTCTTCAGGAACAATTAAATCAAAAAACAGCTCAATTTGTTGAAAAGTTAAATACTTTCTATGAGGCTAAGAAATTGCCGCTTAAAATGGTAAATTTCGGCTCTTTCTTTGGTCCTATAATCACAGAAAATATTGCTGACAAAAGTTTTCTGATGGGGCTTGGGCTATTACGCTATCATCTTTTCGACCGAGGTATTTTACTTAGGGGAGAGGGTGGTGGTTTTTTATCAACCGCTCATTCCGATCAAGATATTGATTCCATCCAACAAGCAATCCAAGACAGTATTACCGAACTACAAGAACATGGTTTTTTACGTCTCTAATTGCCAAAAATTTTTTTGATAGCCAATGATGAATTATTTAGAGAGATTTAGTTAGGACGATAGGGCGATCCACAGGCTACGGGTCGCGTAATCACTTGATTATTTAGCAACCCTACACTACCCATAACATGATCCATAATTCTCTTCCTTCGCAACTATATCTACTATTTCCTGGCAACTTACCAATCGACGAACAACTTAGCTCGTCAGACCAAGTCAAAATACGCCCAGCACTCCAGAACTTATTACAAGCTTTAAATGAATTATCCAATCGCCAAGCTCTAGTCATTATCAATCGAGAATTAGCCAATCTCGATCTCAGCAATATCTATCCCACGTCCATACCTTCTACCGAAACCTCCTTGAAGCCCTGGGAAGTTGAAGATTTTAACCAGTGTTTCAAATTAGCTCATGTAGCAACAGAGGATAAAAGTACTTGTCTGGTTTGGGGGCTACTTACCGTTTTTAAAACTTTGCTCTTACTCGAACGAGATAATCCTAGGTTCAATCCCAGTCGAGTCAAGGATTTAAAAACAGGGCTTAAAAGCCATGTTTATCTCCTAGGAAGAGTGTTCAATTTATCTTTAGAGGAAATTAAATGACTGCAACAACAACTCAAGTTACTTTACAGCAGCTTTGGGAGGGATTCCATTGGTTGTTTTTTGTCGATGTTCAAGGACTAATTATTTGTTTACTCCGCTTTGAAAGTCAACTCGAAGCGGGAAATTTAAAAGCCGCTGAAGTTGAATTAGAAACGGCTACTAAATTAATGTTAGCCTCAGGAGCAGCAATGGAACTAGCTGGGAGCTTTAGTAGAAAAGAGTATGAACAACAGATTCGTCCCATGATGATGCCGCCTCAAGTTCGCTCGGAAAACTTTAGCGGGTTAATGTCCTGGGATCATGCTTTGCTAATCAAAATTTGGAAAAGACTGGCTCCAGTTTTTCAAACACTACCGATTGAACTTGATGCCCAATATCAAGATTTTGTAGCTTCATACATTACTTTGTCTCAGGCTCACACTGCTGTTTGTTCTCATTTTGGTGGTAATGAAAAAGGAAGCTTGCGTTGTAACAAAACTTCGGCAGTAAGTAAATTAGAGAAATTTGCTGAAATTCGTTTAAAACTCCTCGATCCCAACCATCGACTCAGTAATGGTGGTTGTCCCCATTCCTCTAAATAAGATTAAAAAGAATGCCAATAGAACAGACTGCTAAAACTAGTTAGGCTTATTCCAAGAATTAACTTCTGAGCATTCCTATTTCATTTGAAAACAGGTAAAGAGTTTGCAATGCAAAAAGTAGATCAAGAAGAGGAACCTGATTGGGCAGAAGTTCAAATTGATTTTGCTACTGCCGATGGTAGTACCACAGGAAATTATAAAGCCAAAATTGAAGCTTATGGTGAGGTTATAAGCGCATTTAGCTCGGCAAAAGAAATGAAACTAGAAGAAGTAAATAAACAGTAAATGAATTCTCAGAAAAAACCTCAAATTAAGGATTCAATCCTGCAAGGGAATTTAATTAAATTAATGTTTAAACTGTCAATTCCTAGTATTTTAGGAGTTCTGGTGACCACCTTAAATACTTTTATTGATACTTTATTTGCAGGAAGACTTATCGGTGAAACTGCGTTAGCTGGTATTTCATTAGCTCTACCATTCATAATGGTAATATGGGGGTTTACTGATTTTCTAGGAGTTGGTTCGGCTTCTGTTGTCAGCCGAGCTATCGGAGCAGGAGATGTTAAAACTCAATACCAAGTATTTAGCAATCTCATCATAACTGGAGTTGTCATTTCACTATTTATTACAGTTATAGGTTATGGATTTAGTAGAGAGCTAATTACACTTATGGGCGGGAGTGGTCAACTAGCTTTAGAAGGTATTAAATATTTAAAAGTTTATTCAGCTGGAAGTATTTTTTTTATTATAGGAACAGCTTGTGGAGATGTTATTAGTTCTGAAGGTCAGATTAGATGGACTACGATATCTATGGTCATTTATGTAACTGCCAACATATTTTTAAATTATCTATTTATTGCTGTATATGATGGAGGAACTACCGAACTTGCTCTGGCTACAGTTATAGCAATGGTTATTTCTGGTACGTTTAACTTAGTCTATTTTGTTTTCGGAAAAAGCTTAATTCCAGTTAATCTGAAAAAAATAGTGATCGCGGTAGACTTATTACCTGAAATATTTTCAGTTGGTATAGGATCGCTACTATATCCACTGGTAATCTTGATTCAGCAATTTGTAGTTTTTAATTCAATTTCTAATTACGGAACTAACAATGATATTGCTTTTTTTGGAGCAGCAGAAAAAATAATTTCACTGGCATTTATTCCTACTTTTGGTCTCACGCAAGCATTACAGCCGATTATCGGAATGAACTATGGTGCTAAACAAAATAAGAGAATAAAACAAGCTTATATAACCTTTACATGTTTTGCATTTATTTTACTGTTGTTAATTTGGATTCCCTTACAACTTTCTCCAAAAACTTTTTTAAATTTAGTTTTACCAGGAACAAACTTTATCAAAAATGATATACTTAATTTTAGAATTTTAAGTATTATTACGCCACTATCCACCTTAACATATTTCAGTATTACCCTCTTCATAGCCTTAGGCAAAAGCAAAACAATGATAGGATTAATTTTTTTAAGAATTATGATTTTAAATGTACCTTTTGTGCTACTTTTTTCTAAAATATTTGAAATAAAAGGCGTGTATTTGGGATTACTTATTGCTGACATAATATTTGTAGTGATAGTATTTTTCTTGACTTTTTGGGAATTTAAAAATTTGACTAGCATCGAAGATAAAAATACTAATTCTGAGTTTACATAGAACAATTGTTTAGTAACTCTAAGTGAAAAAATAAAATTATAGCTAATTAATCAATAGGAGTAAGTAATGTACCAAAACAACAAGGAAGACAACAAAACGTACAAAGTGGTAATCAATCACGAGGAACAGTATTCAATCTGGCTCGATTATCAAGAAATTCCACCAGGCTGGAAAGACATTGGCAAAAGGGGTTTAAAGCAGGAATGTCTAGATTACATTAAGGAAGTGTGGAAGGATCTGCGACCGCTCAGTTTACGGCAGAAAATGGCAGAATCCGCCCGTTAAATCTGACCATAATTTTAAAACTTTGCCCATTTATCAAAGATTAATAAACTTATAGTTGATAATGACAACCATACAAACTTCTAAGTCCTGGTTTATCTGTCCCAAGCCTAATGCTAAAGCCAAGCTACGGCTATTTTGCTTTCATTATGCAGGTGGAGGTGCGGCAAGTTTTCGTAATTGGTCGGACAATTTGCCATCCTCGGTTGAAGTTCACTTTGTGGAATTACCAGGACGCGGATTTCGCTTGGCGGAGACAGCATTTACCAGCTTAAACCCTTTAGTTGAAGCGATCGCTGATGCTCTGTATCCCTTGCTAGATAAACCTTTTACTTTCTTTGGGCATAGTATGGGTGGACTGCTCTGCTTTGAACTGACTCGCCTACTCCGTAAAAAGTACAGTTTAAATCCGATTCATCTATTTGTGTCGGCTCATCGCGCTCCTCAACTTCCTGACCCAGATCCACCAATCTATAATTTACCAGACCCCGAATTTTTGGATGAACTGCGGGATCTCGAAGGAACACCAGAAGCGATCCTAGAGAATACCGAACTAATGCAACTGCTGCTTCCAACCTTGCGTGCAGATTTTACCGTTGTTGATACTTATAACTATACTGCCGAACCTCCTTTAGATTATCCCATTACAGCTTTTGGGGGTTTACAAGATCAAGAGGTTAACTATGAAGAGTTAGAGGCTTGGCAAGAGCAAACTACAGCAGCATTCTCATTACAAATGCTTCAGGGCAATCACTTTTTCATGCACTCTGCTCAATCCCTGCTGCTCGAATACTTGTGTCAAGATTTGAATCGACTGGTAGACGAACTTGATTGAGAAAAATTTCTGTGCCCAACATTTTTTGTGGATCTAGTACTGCAATTGACTTGCCTGGTAGGGCTTTAGCTAAATTGTCTCTTAAAACTTTTAATCGATGCTCTGTTCCCCCCAAATGATTGCCATCGGCGATTTTTACTTCATACCCTGTTAGCAATTGTCTTTGGTTTACTTTTAATTCAGCAATTACCGATTTGAGATTTGAAGCACTGTATCTGACTAATGCTTGAGAATTACCTAACTCCATCCCGTTCAATTTGCTATACAGTGCAGAACGTGACACTCCTAAATCTTTTTCCAACGCTTTGTAGGCAGCACTGACACTTGGATGAATTCCACTGACCACCAAACTCATTAAACTAACCACATTAGAAAATAGGGCGTTGCATAATTAATAGATGATCAAGGAAAAATGGGTATAGCCCAATGTTTAAGATAGTAAGATAAAAGCCGAACAGAAGCTTCGAGCATGTCAAGAGATTTTGAGTCACAAAATGTTTTACGGTGAAGACGGGCTAAGTAATGGCGTAAACGGGAATACATGCGGCGACGGACGGCTATAATGCCACCTGCGGGTGGCATCGCGTCCTTAACTATGCGTCTTTGTCTCCCTCAACCCTAGTCATCGCTGTTTTGCTGACTAGATGATCGCAGTCATTAATGAAGCAAGGGTAAACTTTCCATCCATCCGTAATGTACAAAAAGCATTGCCAACCTCGAACAATCAACCATAAATTGCTGAAGGTTGATTGTGAGTGATTGCGCTCCGCGCACTGGCGAAGCCAATCGCCCACAACCCATTTCAAGACACCCGCTTGATGAGAATTTACCGCTGTCGCGTCACGTCTATCCCCTTGACATTTGATACTTAACAATCTATTGGGTTCTGTTGCAAAAACCAGAGTCAGGTTAGTAGTATTATTTAAGTCTAATTTACTACTAAGCAGATGAACTCAAAGCAGCCATTTAAATGGAAACATTTCCAAGGTGAGATTATTTTACTTTGTGTTCGTTGGTATCTCAAATATACTTTGAGTTACAGAAATCTTG
>JBCDEP010000111.1:0-21832 GCA_039179675.1 Cyanobacteria bacterium P01_G01_bin.67 | reverse complement strand
TTCCAACCAGGCTCAAATCGAGCGCAAAAATCATCAACAGAACAAAACAATTCTTCTAAACTAAACATAGGGCAGGTTTTCTGAATTTGTCGTTATTTTCAGCTTACTACCTGTCCCTTTTCTTATCCCGAACTCACGTTACGTTTACAGCGCTGCGAACGCGAATGCTTTCAGTGCCGTCCTTCGGACGGTCAGAGGCGTAAGTCTTGCGCTCAAAGCCCCTTCGGAAGACGATGGCACATAGATGCCGTAAGGCGCCGTTACCAGCAAAGCAGATCGCAATCTAGATCACTCCATGATCTTAATTAAGCGACCAATGCCATATCCAACTCCCAGAAGCGTCGATTAACCGTGGGATATCTAGGATGCACTATCGAGCAAGTTATAGTCTCTATGGATCTGTCAACCAGCAAAAGCAATAGATTTAGTTATCAGTAAACAGTTGCCAATTATCAATGATTTTTCTGCTTTGTGGAGTGAGATTTTAAGAGATCACTAGCATACGCGGACATCGAATCGTCAATCCAATTCCGCCTAAAAGGTTACCTGAAAAATATTCATCAGAATTGCATTCTCTCATTTCCGATAAAGATGTAATTGATGTAATGTTGAAGCATTATGGAATTGATAATGTAAGATTTACATTTTGGTTTGATAATTGATTATTAGCGATCGCCTGCCTGAAATTAAGCTCAACTGTGGTAGTTAAATACTAAGATTAGTTCGATCTATACTTCTGCCACTATGAACGATTGGGATTTTCAACCGCCACCAGAATCATCATTGGGAGATCGCCAAGTAGCTCTTGAATCAAATCACCTCCAAGGTAAGCGGATTGCGCTGTTGATTACGGGTAGTATTGCTGCGATGAAAGCTCCGTTGATTGCCCGTACTTTGCGCCGTCAGGGGGCAGACGTAGTTGCTTTTGTCTCATCTGAAGCCTTGAGATATACTACCGTCGAGGCTTTGGAATGGAGTACTACTAATGGAGTGGTGACTAAATTAACCTCGAATGCTGAACATCTAAGCGATGAGAATCCCTTTGCCGCTTATGTGGTGGCACCGGCTACCTATAACACCATCAATAAGACAGCTTTGGGAATAGCGGATGGAACTCTCACTTCTACTTTGGGTTCAGCCATTGGCAGAATGGAACAGGGTAAAACACAGATTGTTATTGTCCCTACGATGCATGGTAGCCTGCATAATTCTATCTTGATTGAATCGCTACACAAGTTGGGGCGTCTGGGAGTCAAGATTATGCCGCCACAGATTGCTCAAGGCAAAAATATGCTGCCCCCTGAAAAAGCGATCGCCTATTTTGTCTCTCGTGCCGTTAGTGAATCTCCCCTCAAAGACATCCCGATTCTGGTTACAGGAGGACCAACCCCTGTAGCGATCGATAATATTCGCCGCCTGACCAACCGCTTTACAGGCAGGTTAGGCACCTGTATTGCAGAGGAATTGTATCTACGAGGAGCAAAAGTAAAATTAATTCATGGACAAGGAAGCTATACTCCTCCTGACTATTTACCTCATCAGATAGTTAGCAGCTACGATCAGTATTTAACGGAAGTGATGAACCAATTGCAGCAACCTTATCGCTTTGGTATCTTTTCCGCTGCGGTTGCCGACTATCAACCACCACAAGTATTTCCTGGCAAAATTCCCAGTGGAAGGGTATTATCTAAAATCGATTTAGTGCCTACCCAAAAAGTCATTAGTGAAGTCAGAGCTAAATTTCCCAGCTTAGGCATGATTACCTTTAAATATCAGGAACAGGTTTCCCATGAAGCGTTGATGGAAATTGCTCAAGCTAGACTACAGCAAGGCTATCAAATGGTAGTAGCTAATCGCGGCGAAGAACATCAAGCTACAGGTGCCCAGGTGGCTTATTTGGTAACTCCAGAAGCTACTCCGCAAAAAGCAGTTGGCAAAAAGAACATTGCTAAGGCGATCGCTGATTATTTAGAGTTGTATATAAAATCAAATGAGCAATAAGTAGGTAGTGGAATCTATATTTAAGCCACCTAAATTTATGCAACTAAAGAGATTTTATCAAGTTTAAATATTTTCCTAATTCATCTTAGGTACAAAAGAATTCAACCCCCGATTAACAACAGAATCCAATAGCAGATACCAATCATTTACTGACTTAATGTCTAATGCTTTTATGATTCTTTATCTATTACTGCTGCTCGTATTATTTTAATCTCATAAACGATTAATAGTATTGAGTTATGATATTCGTCGCTGTAAATTTATGCCATTCTCTTATCCATAGAATGTGTATGATTACCCAGAGACTCAAAGATACTTTTGGTCAATAGTGAGGAGATAAATTGAGGTGTCACCAGTAATAGAATCAACAATTCAGGTAAAAGTACAACATGCGATCGCTCGTAGTCAAAAGCATTTATTATCAATTCAAGAACCAGACGGGTATTGGTGTGCTGAGTTAGAGTCTAACGTAACCATTACCGCCGAAGTGGTTCTGCTACATAAGATTTGGCGAACAGATAAAACAAGACCCCTAGACAAAATTGAAGCTTATCTGCGATCGCAACAGCGCAGTCATGGCGGCTGGGAGCTTTATTACGGCGATGGGGGAGAACTTTCCACTAGCATTGAGGCTTATATGGCATTACGCCTGTTAGGTGTCCCAGCAAACGATCCTGCAATGATCAAAGCTAAAAAGTTTATTCGGCAACGGGGCGGCATTAGTAAATCACGGATCTTTACCAAAATGCATTTGGCATTGATTGGGTGCTATGACTGGCAAGGATTACCGTCCATTCCGCCATCCATTATGCTATTGCCAGAAACATCTCCTTTCACCATTTATGAAATGTCCAGTTGGGCAAGAGGTAGTACCGTTCCTCTCTTAATTGTCTTTGACCGCAAGCCTGTATATCAGTTAGAACAGCCGATTAACTTGGATGAACTCTACGCTGAGGGTATAACCAACGTTCGCTATGAGTTACCCCGCAGTCATGACTGGACAGATATCTTTGTGACTCTCGACCAGGCTTTTAAAGTAGCAGAAAATTTAAATTTAGTCCCTTTTCGCGAAGAAGGTCTAGCGGCGGCGGAAAAGTGGGTCTTAGAAAGACAGGAAGCTACAGGAGACTGGGGCGGCATTATTCCCGCAATGCTCAACTCATTATTAGCTCTACGAACTCTTAACTATGATGTCAATGATCCAATTATTCAGCGTGGTTTAACTGCGGTAGATAACTTTGCCATTGAAACAGAAACCAGCTATCGGATTCAGCCATGTATTTCCCCCGTCTGGGATACAGCCTGGTGTTTACGGGCGTTAGTCGAGTCAGGCATTCCTGCTAACGATCCTGTTTTGGTTAAGGCAGGAGAGTGGTTACTCGACAAGCAAATCTTAGATTATGGTGATTGGGCGGTTAAAAATAAGGGTGTAACTCCTGGAGGCTGGGCGTTTGAGTTTGATAATCGGTTCTATCCCGATCTCGATGATTCGGCGGTGGTAGTAATGGGGCTATCTGGGGTCGAGCTACCTGATGAAGCTCAAAAAAGTCGGGCGATCGCTCGTTGTCTCAACTGGATGGCATCAATGCAATGTCAACCAGGAGGCTGGGCGGCTTTCGATTTAGATAACGATCAGGACTGGATTAATCTGATTCCCTATGGCGATCTCAAAGCGATGATCGACCCCAATACCGCTGATGTTACCGCTAGAGTTTTGGAAATGCTAGGGGAGTGTAATCTCTCGATGGATGACTGGCGAGTACAGCGAGCGATCGCTTATTTAACCACAGAACAGGACGCAGACGGCAGTTGGTTTGGACGCTGGGGAGTAAATTATATTTACGGGACTAGTGGTGTACTATCAGCTCTCAGTTTGATTGCCCCTCACCGTTGCCGTACTCAAATTGAAGCAGGTGCAACCTGGTTAGTTAGCTGTCAAAATCCCGATGGTGGGTGGGGAGAAACTTGTGCTAGTTATGACGATGCCAGCTTAAAAGGTCAGGGAGTTAGTACTCCTTCTCAGACAGCCTGGGCATTAATCGGCATCATGGCAGCGATCTCAGGGACTAGGTTTGAGGGACAGAAAGCAGTAGAGCAAGGCGTTGAGTATTTACTAGAAACCCAACAAGCTGATGGTACTTGGGATGAAGATCAGTTTACGGGAACGGGTTTCCCCTGTCATTTTTATTTGAAATACCATCTCTATCAACAATATTTTCCCCTCCAGGCACTAGCGAGATATTCTAAGCTTTAGCTTGAAGGAGGTAAGGCAACTAACAAGAAAGTATTAAATTCTTTTTGACTGTTAATTGTTGATATTATGCCCTTATTGTACTGTTGACTGGTTATCCCGCATCATCTGGACAAATTTTTCAAACAAATAATCAGCATCGTGAGGACCTGGACTCGCTTCAGGGTGATATTGTACTGAAAAGAAAGGCAAGGTTTTATGGCGTAATCCAGCCACAGTCCGATCATTAAGATTGAGATGGGTTATTTCCACATCTGCCCCTAAAGAGTTTTCAGCGATCGCAAATCCATGATTTTGGCTGGTGATCTCGATTTGCTTTTGCAGTCCAGCGGGTTGATTTAAACCACGATGTCCAAACTTGAGCTTAAATGTATCTGCTCCTAGAGATAAACCCAGGATTTGATGACCCATGCAGATGCCAAAGGTGGGCTTACCCGCCTCTAAAAGCTCTTTTGTCGTTGTAATGCCTTCTGTTACCGCAGCGGGATCTCCAGGACCATTAGATAAGAAAATACCATCGGGATTATGTGCCAGAATTTCGCCACTAGAGGTATTTGCAGGAACAACGATGACTTTACATCCATAGCTAGCCAAACGGCGCAAAATATTGCGTTTGACACCAAAATCGAGCGCTACCACTGTGAGGTCAGGTTCAGGACTAGCACCAGTAGCAAATTCCCATTCCTGCTTGGTTACTTCTGTCCACTGATACGCTTCAGCAGTAGTCACTTCTTTGACTAAATTCAACCCTGCCATGTCTGGAGCCTGGCGCACTAGATTTAGCAATCTTCCTGGGTCGAGGATTTCTGAAGAAACGCCACCATTAATAGCTCCATAGTCTCTTAATTTACGAGTTAGCGATCGCGTATCAATGCCATAGATGCCAGGGATCTTTCTTTCTGCCAGATAATCTGGCAGCGACTGGGTGGAACGCCAATTACTAGGGCGATGGGTAATGTTACGGGCAATCACGGCTTTTGCCTGCACCGTACTCGATTCTTCATCAGCGGCATTAACCCCTGTATTACCTAGCTCAGGATAGGTAAAAGTAATTATCTGCCCAGAATAACTGGGATCGGTCAAAACCTCTTGGTATCCAGTCATACCTGTATTAAAAACCACTTCACCCACCGCGGTGCCAACTGCGCCAAAAGACCAGCCATGATAGGTAGTTCCATCAGCTAACACGAGCAGGGCTGGTTGAGCATTGGTTTTAAGCATATTTCCCATTGAGTTTATTAATCCTGAGTGACATTAACTCCCATCCACAAAACAATTTATCAGTTATCGAGTATCAGGGACTGAATGATTTCTTTAAGAAATTACGCAAAAATTGCTAGCTTAACTGTAGTTAACGTTACCAATGTTTAACCCAACAAGATAGACTGTTCTATGTAAGTTGATAATATTTAGTTATTCCTAGGGAATCTCCAGACCAAGCCAGATTATTGTCACAATTAATTTAGTATTGTAATTAATAGCAAAGCAACTAATAGCACAAGTTTGATTAAGAAAGCATGAGTCCTAGAAAACTAACTGAAGACGATAAGCAAGAAATTCTTCAACAATATCGAAATTCTGAAGCAACCACCTCAACCCTCGCGAAAAGTTTTGAGGTCAGTAGTTCTACAATCAGCCGCTTTCTTAAAAGTAATTTGTCAACCGTCGAATATGAAGATTTAATTCAGCAAAAACGTTTGGCTCGGACTCCCCGAGGGGAAAAGTCATCTTCCAAAGCTGAGGACAGCTCTAAAAAGCCCAAGACCCAAACTAAGACCAAATCGAAATCTCGGTCAAAGTCTCAGTCAAAATCTCAGCCAAAATCTCAGTCAACAACTAAACCAAAAACAACCACAGTGGCGATCGCAAATGACGATGCTATGCCCGAATTGGCGACCGCGGAAAATCTCCAGCTTGAGTTAGCTACTGATAGTGCAACTGAATCTCAGACCATTACTTCTCGTCGTCGCCGCCGTCGTCGTTCTGCTGCGGCGCAGCCAGAAATCAAAACTCCCGAAACAGAAACTGTTGCTACTGAGGTCAAGGAGATTGAAGCAGCTGAGAGCGAGATAGATTCCTCTCCCACCAAACTAGTTTTAGATCATAAAATTCGCAACAAATCTGATGAAGAAGCTGTTCCCAAGAGTGAACGTCTCATTCTCAAAAGCGATCGAGTCGATCCAGAAGACGACGAAGAGGATGATGCAATGGACATCACGGCTCTTACAGAAATGCTGGGAGAAGATCTTGAAGATATTAATGATGATGAAGACGACGAGGAGGATGAAGATTGGGAAGAAGACGAAATCTTGTCTTACCCTAGTAAAAGAGCTGAATTAAACGATGTCCAAATTCTTCCTTTGTCCCAAGCATCGCTTCCTAGAACTTGTTATCTGGTTATAGACCGCTCGGCAGAGTTGATTGTCAAACCTTTAGCAGATTTCGGAGATCTAGGTATAATTCCCGATACCGAAGTACAACAGAGAACACTTCCCGTCTTCGACAATCATCGGATCGCAAAGCGGTTTTCTCACCGTCGTGAACGCGTGATTAAAGTTCCCGATGGTCGCATGTTACAAAAGACTTCTCATCATCTTCAAGACAAAGGAATTACTAGACTTTTGATTGATGGACAAATCTATTCTCTCTCTCATTAAGTGCTAGACACTCCATACTAGAAACTCCTTAATTGAGCAAAGATATTAAGATACCGAGAAGAATTTTTTCCCAGTCTCTCAAGTTCTGATCGTTCCATATCTATGCAATGCTAAGTCTTAACTACTTCTACTACTAGCCATTTTTGGTGAAGACTTCGGGAGCTAGTTAGCTATGCGATCTCCCTAAGGTCAGATAACTATTGTTCTTCTGGTTAAGATAGTTGTTCTAATTAATTAATCTGTTTTAAAGAACAACTTTCTTTAATTTCAAGCAGACCTCCATCAACGCACCACTATCTCGCCAAATATTGGAAAAATATTAAAACTAAATAAAAAAAGTTAATCAAGAAAAATTATATCTATACAAAAATTATTGATTTATAGCTAGTAATTGAATTGCGAGTAATAATAAAGATAATCTTAAATTAATAGAAGTTGCTCAAACTAGACCTAGGTAACATCAAAGCTTATAAATATTATGAATAAAGAACAGCTACTAGAATTTTATGAGCAGGGTTATAGAGATTTCACGGGAGTCAACCTTAGTGGAGTAGACCTATCAGGAGTCATGTTAATTGCCGTTAACTTGACGGGGGCTAATTTGATGGGGGCTAATTTGAGTCGAGCTTTTTTAACCAAGTCCAATTTGAGTGAAGCAGCTCTTAATTGGGCAGATCTGAGCTTTGCTAAAATGAGCGAAATCAAGCTAGAACAAACAGATTTAACTAAAGCTAATTTAAGTGGTGCTTTTATGGTTAGGTCTCGCTTAGCAGACGCCAAACTCAGTGGAGCTAATCTTTCATATACTAATCTTCGAGCTTCAGACCTTTCAGGAGCAAATATCTCTGGAGCCAAATTGCAAAAAGTTAATTTAAGACAAGCTATTCTCCAGAGAACCAATTTTAAGTGGGCAGATTTAAAAGAAGGTAGGTTAACTGGGGCGCAGTTACAAGATGTTGCTTTAACGGGAGTTAATCTTAGTCAAACTTTTTTAATTGATGTCGATCTAAGTGGGACTGATTTAACTGGAATTAACTTATCCCACGCAAAATTAACCCGAGCAAATTTGAGTAACAGTAATCTTAGCAATGCGAACTTAGTTGACGCTCAACTCCGAAATGTTAATCTCAATCATGCCAACTTGAGTAGAGCTGATTTGTCAGAAGCTCAGCTGAAGGGAGGAAATCTCTGCAATGCAAATTTAGCTCATGCTAGCTTGATTAATGCCGATTTGACCGAGGCTTCTCTCAAGCAAGCCAATTTAAGTAATGCTGATTTAACAGAAGCCGATCTCAGTAATGCTGATTTAGAGTACGCAGTTTTGCTTAACACCATCCTGGAAGCCTCATATTCAAACTCAGCCAGTCTTCCCTCTTCACAAATGGATGAGACTAGTGATAGTGGCTACAGTATGCATCAGATTCAAATCGCCTAAGCTGATTGATTTATTCCTCAATTCTTAATTACTCAATTCAATTATGGAATCACCATCTTCAAACTATGCAGTAGTTTTGGTGACCGTTGCTGACAAAGAAGCAGGCATTGCGATCGCCCGAGATTTAATTACAACCAAGTTAGCAGCTTGCGTCAATATTTTTCCGATCAGCTCAATATATCTATGGCAGGAACAAATTAATCAAGATCAGGAATATCAGCTAATAATTAAAACTAACCTTGATAAGTTTGCTGAACTTTCTGCCAAAATTAAGACACTCCATACTTATGAAGTGCCAGAAATTATTGCCTTACCAATTATTGCGGGAGCAAAATCATATCTTGATTGGCTAGGGACTAGTTTAAAACCATAGCTACTGCCAAAACTCAAGGTTGAGCTGACAGCTATTAAGTTCAAGCTAGTTTTTAAGGAACAGCAATTATTACTTATGTCAATTATGTTCCAAACCAATATCTTTAAATTACCAACAACAATCTAGTCATCGTAACGAATAATATCATCATCACCCAAATACTCACCGTTCTGCACCTCAATCATTACCAAGGGAATTACTCCTGGGTTTTCCACCCGATGAGCAGTATTCATCGGAACATAAGTAGACTGATTCTGCATCACTAAAGTTTCTTTTCCATTGCAAATTACTTTTGCCGTGCCAGAAACCACAATCCAATGCTCACTTCGGTGATAGTGCATTTGCGTACTCATGTGTTCACCTGGCTTGATCTCAATCTTGTTGATGCAATACCTTTGTCCTTGATCTAAACTTTTCACCTTGCCATAAGGAGGATTTCTGGTAATATCACTGTCTAACTTAGTCGAAGTAGGTTGTTGCTGCTCACCGTTTTTTTGGTTCATATATCAACTCCAGGCTGTAATATTTCTATATTCCAGTTTAAATAAACATCCTCCAATCAGCCAATTAAAGTTTTTGAGCCTGATAAATATAGAAGTTGCCCAATATGCCTAAGGTTTGCAAACGGTATTCAGGTAAAGGCTGAGGCAAAGATAGATCTGCTTGATAAATACTAAAAAGTAAAAAATTGTGCTTGGTTGTTTGTTGATTAATTGCGTCGGCTAGGTAAGGACCAGCTGTAGTTATCAGAATCTGACATTGTCCTTCAATCCAAATTCCCAGATCCTCAGCGACTTGCGTGCAAACTTTATCCTTAAGTTTAGTTTGGATAGTAGTATTGGCATACTCTTGATATTTTTGTTCTCCTGGATTGGTTGCTAAAGCGATCGCCCCAATTGCCAATACGATCACCCCGCCCATACCGATATTTTTTAATGCCATGTAGTTTCAACACAAAACATAATTTTATTGATTTTAAACTATGCCAGCTAAATGTTAATTGATAATGCTATAATAGCTAAGCGATAAATCGTGGCGGGCGTAGCCAAGTGGTTAAGGCAGTGGTTTGTGGTACCACCATTCGTGGGTTCAAGTCCCATCGTCCGCCCTTTTAATTTAGTTTCTATTAATTTTAATCGTTTTGTAATCTGCTTCTATGGGATATGTTCCTTGACTTCTGCGAAGCGGCACTAATTATTTTCTTTTTTAATGGACTGCAAATTTTAAATTAATTATTAGAGATCATTATTCTTCCGCATAATTTCATAAAAATTTCAAAACCCTTGAGAACTTATGAATATCTTCTCCGCTAATTAAAACTTATAACTTCTCTATTTAGCACCCAACATCAAATTGCTGTTTTGCAATCACTAATACCAATTAATTTAGATTAAGACTAAACTAACATCTTGATCTAAGCGATCGCTATGTTTATAATTTAAGTTTTCTCAGCGTAAATATCAATATAGCTTTGTTTAACAGACAAAACTTATTACGTATCAAACTTTAGCTTAATCTGATTTTAATTAAATAATTGAACTAATTTAATCTTAGATCAACATTTACCTATCTAATAAATGTTATTTTTCCTGATAGTTTTTTGTAGATTAAATCATTAGTAGTAATACCTAATCAAGTTTAAATAATACCTAGAATATTTCTAGTTAGCAATTGCCCTATGGCGTTATCAAGTCAAGTAAATCTGCGGATTTATAATTTAGCTCCAGACATCAGGCAATATTTTATTTAAAAGATTATTTCATTATATTTTGTAACTACTTAAGGTCATTAATTATTCATACATTTTTAGATTAAAGACCACCAAGTAACAAAAAATTATTGGTGATATGTATCTGGAATTACACAACTATTTTGAATCATAGTAATGATGTTAGTTTCATGGCTTTTTCGGGAATGATAATGCTATTCCAAAGCAAATAATTTATTGGTGTTTGCTATGCAACAGCCAAGAAAAGTGAATAATGTCTCTCAAAAAATATACATCAAATCAACTTCTTTCGGTTCTTGAATCTTTTTTTAACCAAAATAATAGTGGCATTTTGAGCTTGCAAACTCAAGTTGATTCTTGGCATCAGCAGCGCTCCTGCATTTTAATTTTACGCGATGGAGAATTAGTCTATGGAGGGACTCAAGTTCCTAACAATCAAGAATTATGCCGCAGGATTGGCGAGGCACTCAAGCCCAATTTGATCAAAGCAGGACTTTCGGTTGCCATGGAAAGAGCCAAAAATCCAAATTCTGCTGTAGAAATCTTAGAGATGTTGATTAGGATGAGAGCTTTTACTTGGCAAGAAGTGGAAGCGCTGATGAACAAGAAAGTATTGTTGATCTTAGAACAATTTATCATCCATCCTGGTACATCACAATGGGAAATTAACGATGATTTTGATTTAGCTTATGGTCAAAATCAACACGGTTTAAATTGGGCTGATATTCGACAAGAGTTAAAACATCGTCAGCAGCAATGGCTCAAATTTACGCCTCAAATACCTAGCATGGATGCAATTCCTGTGGTGACGACTCAACAGTTGAGGTTGATTAATAATCCCCAGGTCAAAGATCATTTTCAGAATTCTGTGGATGGAGATAGAAGCTTGGTTGACATTGCCGACAAAATGGGGAAAGATCCCTTGAAGGTAGCCAAAAACTACCTGAATTGGGTTAACAACGGCTGGGTCAGCTTTACTACCACTCCTAATATTACTAGGGACATTAGCGAAGTTCGGCACAAAATATCAGCGAACCTTGATCGGATTCACGCAAAGCAAGACAACGATGCTATTAATTCCGTTCAAAGCCAAGAAAATCAGCATCTGCCAATAGTTTTGTCCGTAGACGATAGTGCTATTATCCAAATTTCCATTAAACGAGCTTTGCAAGACAGCTACAAAGTCTTGTTGGCAAATAACGCCACTCAAGCATTAACAATTCTCCATGAGAGTAAAGTGGAGCTAATGTTGCTCGATCTCACTATGCCTGACGTCGATGGTTTGGAGTTTTGCAAAACAATTCGCGCCATGACGAAATTCCAAAATCTACCAATCGTTATGGTTACCGCTAGGGATGGCTTAGTTAACAAAATGAAAGGGCGTATAGCTGGTACCAGTAGGTATCTCACAAAACCGTTTAAGCCCGAAGAGTTACGGCAGGTGGTGCAGGAATACATTAACCAATAATTGATAACTCTAATAATTTTAATTATTTTCAATCAGGAATAAATTATGGGCATCAAACCCTATCTAATTTTAAATTTAGCTCAAACTCGGTATGCGATCGCCGCTGAGTCGGTTACGGAAATATTCTTTTTACCAGAATTAACTCCTGTAGCTGAAGCCCCGCCAGACATAGTCGGGTTACTAAATCTGCATTCTAAGTTCGTGCCAGTAATGCACCTAGATTTACGTTTTGGTCGTCAGGTTGAGAGATGTCAGCTAACTGATAGTGTAATTATCGTTGAGTCTCAAGAACTACTCATGGGTGTTGTCGTCCATCAGGTTGAGACAGTCAATGATATTGACGATCAATATATTCAGACAGATATATCCTACGGAAGAGAACAAAAGATTAATCAGGCTTTTATTAAAGGTGTAATCAACCTCGATGACGAAACAATTATGCTGCTCAATGTGGATAATTTGGTACGCTATCCTGATGCGTTGATTGACTTAGTTGAACCTGAAAAGAACACTTCTGAATTAAACCAAGCCAAAAGCAATTTTTATGAGCAATATTTTGCTGAAGCAACTCAAAACACGAGAGAGATTCTGCACCAGCGCGCAATTAACCTCAAAGGCGCAACTGATGATTTAGTAACTAACGACTTAATTCCAATTGCCATTGTCTGTATTCAAGGCAGATATTTTGGATTAGATTTGGGCATAGTCAGAGAATTTACTAACATCGGACGCGTTACCCAGATCCCCTGCTGTCCCAACTACATTATCGGCAACATGAACCTGCGGGGTGAAATATTGACTTTAGTTGATATTAGTCAGCCCCTCAACTTAGACCGCAAGCATGATTATGAAACAACCAAAGCAGTAGTAATCGAGGTTGACGAAACTATTGCGGGCATTGTGGTCGAGGAAGTATATGACGTAGTTGATTTTAGCCCAGCAGAACTTAAACCAATGCCCGTAGCGGCAAATAGCAATGCCACAAACTACTTCAAAGGAGTAGTAACCTATCTCGATCAAACTTTGAACGTGATTGATCTACCGAAATTATTGGCTCAAGGGTCATTGACAGTAGAACTAACAGCGTAAATCGATATTTTTTATTTTTATTAACTAACGAAAATTCTAGGTAAATCATTATGAAAATTGGAACTCAGCTAATCGCAGGTGCATCCGCAATCGGTACAGTAATAGTATTTAACACAGCAGTAATTTTTATTAGAGCTGAAAGTCGGGATGCAACTGTAATCAACCAGGCTGGGGTGGTTCGTGGGGGTACCCAAAGAGCGATTAAGCTGGAATTGGTTAAAAAACCTAACGACCAGCTCATTGCCCGAATAGATAATATTATTGAAGGTCTGCTCAACGGTAGTAAAGAATTAAAACTGCCGAAAGCAACTGATGCTGACTTTATTGCTCAGATGGAGCAAGTACGCGCCCAATGGAACAAGATCAAAGCATTTATTCCTCAGGTCAGAAGCAATCCTACGGATGCTAACCAGGCAGTTTTATTAGCCGAGAGTGAGAAGCTATTTGAAATTACCAATGCCGCAGTAGGTGAAGCAGAAGCGAGTTTTGATAAGGACAAGGTACAATTTGAGATTCTGGAAGCAGCAATTGCTCTAATCAGTATTTCCATTGTTGCTGCAATTATTGTTGGGTCGCGCCGAATTGCCAAAACTTTAGATAAGTTCTCTGATAATATTGCTCGCTCTTCTGATGACATTGCTTCTAAGGTAGAAAATCAGGAGCGGGTAGCTAATGAACAAGCAAGCTCGGTTAGTCAAACCACATCTACAGTGGATTTATTGGGGGAAACCTCCCGTCGTTCAGCCGTCCAGGCGGAAGAATCAGCCAAAAGTGCCAATACAGCTCTTTCTCTAGCAGAAAGTGGCGCGCAAACGGTTGAACAAACCAGGGTGGGGATGGAAAGTCTGAAGGAACGGGTAAGAGAAATCGCTGAACAGATTATCAACCTGAGTGAACAGACAGAGCAAATTGCGGGGGTATCCGAACTTGTAGGGGACTTGGCAAACCAGACCAACATGTTGGCTCTTAACGCAGCGGTTGAGGCAGCTCGTGCAGGGGAATATGGAAAAGGGTTTGGGGTGGTTGCGGGTGAGATTCGGAAACTAGCGGATCAAAGTCGTAAATCAGCCGATAAAATTAACAACCTGGTAACCGATGTGCAAGCAGCAATGAACAGCGCGGTGATGGTAACAGATGAAGGGAAGAAAACGGCTGAATCTAGTATTGAGTTGGCGTTGGATACTGCTGAATCATTTATCGGGGTGAAGGACGCGGTAAATAATGTATTTGCCAACACTTCTGAAATTTCTGAGGCAGCGAAACAACAGGCTGTAAGTATCCAAGAAATCTTAGCGGCGATCAATGCTCTCAACTTGGGAGCGATGGATACAGCCGCAGATATGGAAGATGTTAAGACGTCAACACTACAGTTAAAACAATCCACTGAAGAATTGAAAGCGATTGTTTAATTTTAAGCTCTAGGTTTTAAGCTCTAAGCTCCAGATAAGTTGAGTTTTATAGCTTACGACCCATAGCTTTTTGAGATCAATTTCCTAAATGGCACAACTATGATGATTGAAGATGAAGAGCTAAGACAGCTTTATAAAACTTCTAGTAGCGAACACATACAACGGCTAGAAGCTGACCTGATGATTTTGGAGAAAAATCCCCAAGATACTGAAGCCATAGAAGAATTCTTAAGAGAAGCCCATACCCTTAAGGGTGACTCTCGCATGTTGGGACTAGATGATATTGAAATGCTGGTGCATCATCTAGAAGACTGTGTGGAAGGGATCAAGACAGGACAGGGAGAAATTACTCCTGAATTATGCGATCGCCTGTACCAAGGCATTGATGCGATTAATCAGCTTTCCCATCAGGCAGTTACAGGGGAAGTAGTTGAGATTAATACCTTGGAAGTCTTGGCATCCATGATGAGTTACTCAGATAGCCCAACCGCTAGTAATTCTGAGCTGGATTTGTTTGGTGATGACGATGATTTTTTGGCTCAGTCTGCTAATTCAGAAGCAGATTTATTCGATGATGACAATCAGGATTTTACTGTCAAGAGTCACAATTCAGAAGCAGATTTATTTGACGATGAAGATGATTTATTTGACAACGAGTCTCTTGCCACGGCGGTTCAATCCCAGCCAATTACTCAAACATTAACTACATCTGACGCCCAACAACCAGTAAAAGCTTCTGTAGTTAATCAAGACCATAAAATTGATACGATTCGGGTTGAACCTCAAAAGCTAGACACCCTGATGACTCAGGCTAGTGAATTGGCAGTTACTAAGCTGCGAATTTCGCAACAGATGACGGAAATCGAGCAAATTATAGCTTTGTGGTCAGGATGGCAGAAACGAGACCAGATAATTGTGACTGAGATTGAGCAGAATTTGAATCCAGAACTTTTACAGCCGCTAAAACAGTTCTTAGATACAACTGAACAGCGGGTAGATGCCCTTGGGGGTTTAATTAACAATCTCAAAACTAGGGCAAATGAAGATATTGCTAGTTTGGGAATTATTAGCGATCGCCTAGAGTCGGGAATCCAGGGTTTGAGGCAGCTACCGCTATCAAAAGTGTTTAATATATATCCTCGCATGGTGAGAGATTTAGCTCGACAGCAGGGCAAAGAGATTGAGCTGATTATTGAAGGTGGAGATACCAAAGCCGATAAACGGATTTTAGAAGAAATTAAAGATCCGCTGCTGCATTTAATTCGGAATGCGATCGACCACGGGATCGAAATGCCCGAAGAGCGCCTTGCTCAGGGTAAACCAGAAACTGCCACAATTATTCTACGTGGTTATCAAACTGGAAACAGTATTGGGATTGAAATCAGTGATGATGGACGAGGATTAGATCTTGCCCGCATCACTGACACGGCACTCCAGCGAAAAGTACGTACTCAAGAAGAGTTAGCCGCCATGAGCGAATCTGAAGTTCAGTCCTTAATCTTTGCTTCTGGGTTCTCTACCCGTACTGAAGTTACCGAGCTTTCTGGTAGAGGCGTTGGTTTAGATGTAGTTAGAGCCAACGTTGAACGGCTCAAAGGCTCAATCCAGGTATCTTCTACTCCTGGGAACGGCTGTAAATTTCAGGTACGGCTCAATACTAGTTTGGCAACGACTAAAGTATTGATCGTTGAAGTTAATCAGACTTTGTATGCTTTGCCACTAGAGTTTATCCAAACCATGATTACTCTTACTCCTCAAGATATTTATGAAATTGAAGGCAAGACCACCATCAATTTTGAAGACCAGCCTCTTTCGATTACTTCCTTGAGGAGTTTACTTCAATTGCCAACTTTAGAGGAAAATCGCTCTGAGTCAAAATATCTTTCCTGTATCGTGCTGCAAGTAGGCAACGGCAAGCTGGAAAATTCAACTGAGTCGTTAACAGCCTCACACCCTCAACGCTTTGGAATCATTGTTGATGATTTGGTAGATCAACAGGATGTAGTGCAAAAACCTCAGAGTAAACTGCTCAAACGTGTTCCTAATATTGCGGGAGCAACTATTTTAGGTAGCGGAGAAGTCTGCATGATTCTTAATCCTATCGATCTGCTTCATTCTCTTAGAAGTGGTAAGTGGCAGAAAGTTTCTCATGGGGAGGAATCGCCTACTAATAGTAATAGATTGCTCCTAGTAGAAGACTCTATCATCATTCGTACTCAAATGCAGCGTCTCTTAAAAGGAGGTGGTTATGAGGTTACCGTTGCCGAAAATGGTTTGGCAGGATTACAACAGGTTCAAACTCAGGATTTTGATATTGTTCTCTCAGATGTGGAAATGCCTCAGATGAGTGGGTTAGAAATGACTGCTAGCATTCGGCAAAACAGCCAATATGATCACCTGCCCATTGTCTTAATTACTACCCTCGCATCTCCAGAAGATAAGCGTCGGGGGACTGATGCAGGAGCCAATGCTTATTTAACCAAAGGTGATTTCGATCAACAACTTTTATTCCAAACTCTAGAACAATTAATTAATGCTCAAAAAATATGAATTTAAACTATCAAGCGTTTATTGCTTACTCGACTTGCTTCGATCTCAAGCTGCCAAGGGGCAAACCCTTAGGGAAAAACTGGTTCAATCCTGTCCACAATCAAAACCATAATTAACTACTGTAAATTACCATGGCAAAAATCAAAGTTTTACTGGTTGAAGATTCCGATGTTGCGATCAACATCTATGAAAAAATGATCAATTCTTCCGACCGCATGGAGGTAATTGGCAAGGCTAAAGATGGCAAACAAGGGTTAGATTTGGTCTCCAAACTAAATCCTGATGTAATTTGCACTGATTTACAAATGCCACAAATGGATGGCTTGGAATTTACTAAGCAGGTAATGGCTCATCATCCAACGCCAATTCTAGTTTTAAGTAATAGCGTACAGAAAACTGATGTAGACAAAATTTATGAAGTAATGAAAGCGGGAGCTGTAGATGTGATGGCAAAACCCCAAACTGCTCTGGGTGGAAGTAGTGAATCGATGCAGAATGAGTTAATTGTCAAGATCAGAATACTGGCAAACAAAAAAGTACAAGCTATTCCTCTGAATTGAAGCTAAGCTTGCAAAATCAACTTTATCCAAAACATTATTAACAAAGTAAATATCATGGCTAAAATTAGAGTTTTATTGGTTGAAGATTCCGATGTGGCAATCAACATTTACGAGAAAATGCTAAGCACTTCTCGCCATATTGAAGTTATAGGCAAGGCTAGCAATGGCAAGCAGGGATTAGATTTAGTTGCTCAGCTTAACCCTGATGTAATTTGTACTGATTTGCAAATGCCACAAATGGATGGCTTAGAATTTACTAAGCAGGTAATGGCTCATCACCCCACACCTATTCTGGTTTTGAGCAACGCAGTTCAAAAGTCGGATATTGACAACATTTATGAAGTGATGAAGGCAGGAGCAGTAGATGTGATGGCTAAACCCCAGACCGCCATCGGTGGCAATACCGAATCGATGCAAAATGAGCTAGTGGTCAAAATTCGAGTTTTGGCAACCAAAAGAGTTCAAGCAATTCCTCTAGCGTAGACAAGATTAATAAATGAGGGTAGACAAACCTATCTAAACCCTCATATTTGTTCTCTTTGGCTGCTAAGACTAGTGCTTAAACTTCCCAATTAGATTCTCTGATCACATTGCCGATGCTCTGGCTTCAGCAGCTTCGTCAGGATGTATACCTAACCTAGTGAGGTTTAAGCGATTTTTTTGATCGAAACCTCGAATCTTAACCACAATTTCATCCCCCACTGCTACCTCATCATCTACTTTACCGACTCTGCCTTCTGCTAACTGGGAAATATGAATCATGCCTTCTTTTCCTGGTAAAATTTCGACAAAAGCTCCAATATCAATAATTCTGGTAACTTTACCTAAGTAAACATCACCTTCATTCAGTTTACGGGTGATGTTGTAAACCATTTTGCGGGCTAAATCTGCCTTTTCTGCTTCCACCGCAGCGATAATCACCTTGCCATCGTCTTCGATGTCAATTTTGGCTCCAGTTTGCTCGGTAATAGCTTTGATTGTCTTTCCTGAAGGACCAATTACCATGCCAATCAGGTCGGGATCGATTTTCATAGTTAACAACCGAGGAGCGTAAGGAGAAAGATCTTTTCTCGGTTCATCGATCGCCTTGAGCATTTCTTCTAAGATATGGATGCGTGCAGGTAGAGCCTGTTGAATTGCTTTGGCAATGACCTCCATTGAAAGACCAGTAATTTTCATGTCCATCTGCAAGGCGGTAATGCCAGTATCTGTTCCTGCAACTTTAAAATCCATATCCCCGAGAAAATCTTCGATCCCCTGAATATCAGTCAGGATTCTCACTTGATCTCCTTCTTTGATTAAGCCCATCGCCGCACCGCTGACAGGTTTTGCCAGGGGAACTCCTGCATCCATCAACGAGAGAGTTGAACCACAGACAGAACCCATAGAGGTTGAACCATTAGAAGATAATACTTCAGATACTACCCGCAAGACATAGGGAAAATCTTCAACTCCTGGTAAGACAGGAATTAAAGCCCTTTCTGCTAATGCCCCGTGACCGATTTCTCGACGCCCTGGCGATCGCATGGGACGAGTTTCGCCAACGGAATAAGGAGGAAAGTTATAGTGGTGCAAATAACGTTTTTCTTCTTGATTAGTCAAATCATCACGGGTGTCCTGAGCATCCCCTGATGTCCCTAAAGTGGCGATCGAAAGTACCTGAGTTAGTCCTCTTCTAAATAAGCCGCTACCATGAACCCGATTAGGTAATACACCGACCCTAGAAGTAATTGGTCTTACCTGGTCTAGCTTTCTGCCATCAACCCTAATACCATCTTCCAGAATTTGACCGCGCATTAACTTTTTGGTTAGACTCTTAAACGCTTTGCCAATTGCTTTGGGATCTTCAGTAGTTGCTACTACCAGCGGATCGTCTTCAGGCAGTTCGGCAATGGTCTCAATGATCTTAGTTTGCTTAATTTCGTCTAAAGCTTCATCTCTAGTCTTTTTATCAAACTCATATTGAGAGAGGATCTTTTTGATATCCTTAGCAGCATGCTCATTGATGTAGTTGGCTAGACTCTCATCTACTGTTGGTGCTTCTGGAGTAACAATCTCAATTCCCAATTCTTTGATTAATTCACGTTGAGATTGAATCAATTCTTGAATTGCTTCATAGGCAAAATCGATGGCTTCAATTACATCTTGTTCTGGTAGCTGATTTGCTCCAGCTTCTACCATGACAATGCCATCGGGAGTTCCTGCTACTACAATATCCAAATCTCCTTTGGTGATTTCCTTATAGGTAGGATTGAGAATAAAATCATCCCCTACAAGACCGACTCTGACCGCTGCCATTGGTCCATAAAAAGGAATTTCTGCCAGCAAAACCGCGATCGAAGCCCCAGTAACCGCTAGAACATCTGGCGGCACATCTTCATCTAGAGATAAAGTAGTCGCAACTATCTGAATGTCGTCCCGCAACCAGTTCGGAAACAAAGGTCGAATTGGTCTGTCAATTAACCGACTAGTTAATATTGCTTTTTCACCTGGTCTACCTTCTCTCTTAAAAAAACCTCCAGGAATACGACCTGCTGCATACTGTCGCTCTTCGTAATCTACAGTTAGAGGCAAAAAATCGATCCCTTCTCTTCCCTTTGCCCTAGTTGCAGTAACTAAAACTGCCGTATCTCCTGACTCCACCAATACTGAACCACCTGCCTGTGGTGCGAGCAAGCCTACTTTAAGCCGAATATCACGACCATCAAAGGATATCGACTTGTCAAATTCCTGCATTAAGTTTATGTTCCTTATTTTCTCGCTTCTTTTTCTCGTGGTCTGATCCTAACACTATCTGAATTGTTAAATCCTATATCTCACAAGGGGATCGGGCTATAGTTTTATGTTTATTGTTTAAGTTATTTGAAGTAGCCTAAAGGGACTGAATCAATTACTGATTAAAGTTTATGGCAATTCAAATTGCAGGACAACTATTCCCTAGGTCTGCCAAGTAGAAGTACGCATAAAATAAATGTCCAATTTTCAATCTAATTGCTTCCAGCCAGCTTGTTGTGGGTTAAATTGAACGTCAAAAGTCGTTTTGGAATCGTAATAGACTTCATAGGGGTATTCTGAGGGCAGTTTGGCGTCTCTTAAATCTGCTCCAGTAAAGACTGTATTAAACAAATGAGCATCTCTTAGATCTGCACCCTGTAAGTTAGCTTTGGTGAAATTAGCTTCTTTTAAATGGGCTTCTCTCAGATCTGCTTGGTATAGATTAGCACGTTCAAAGTTTACCTTAGTTAAGATTGCTTTTACCAGGTCAACCGCAGCTAAATTGCTTTGGATCAGACTAGATTCACTTAGATTACAGCTACTTAGATTAGCTTCGCGAAGATTAGAACCATCAAGATGAATTCCTTTGAGACTTACTCCTACTAGAGGTGCCTTACTCAAATCTGTGCGACGAAAGTTAGTTTCGCCTTTGTTGTATCGACTCAGAATCTCATAAGGCTTGGCGAAGGAAAAAACATTGGTATTGTAAATATTAAAAATATTTGCCAGAAAAAAATCTACGGTTATTTGCTTTAGATATCCTTGCTTTACTGCCAAACGATGAAATCTGGTGGGTTTTTGCTGCTGCTGTTGCTCGCGAATTAGCTTGGCAATTTGTTGTTCATCCAATAAGCCTGCATGACGAAAGTAGTAAATGAGAGGCTTTTTTTGTTTTTGAGCCAGCAGACTCTCCCATGATTCAGCAAAAAAGTCAGCAGTTTGTTGCTTAATCCAATTATGTGAAGCTAAAATTTCTCCAATTCTCAAATTACTGCTGGACTGTAGCTGCAAAGCAAATTCAATTTGACTAGCAGTGATTAATCCTGCCTCAATTAGAATTTCTCCTAAAGGTCTTCTAGCTTTAGATATTAAAAGCTCATTTCTGTTAGATGAATTTGACATTGTTTAGCACAGACAAGCTTAATAAAGAATAGTTTATCTAAATACAATTGATTGACTTACATATTATAACAATCGATTTTAAAGCTGATAGTATGCCTAGTATCTAGGTATAATCAAGTAGATATAAATACATAAAGCCAACTGACAATATCAAAATAGTTGCTAAATTTAAATTTAAACAAAATACAGTTCGAGAATTACCATCTGATCTCTAGTTTATGTCTTTAATAATTTTATCAATATTGTCCAAGCATTACCTTTATCATCAATTTTCTATAGAACCCATTTGAGATCTTTTTAGGCAGTAGCAAGTCTCTTAAGCATTAGTCGCACAAAACAAAGATTAAGTTTCGTAGTAGCATGAGCTAAAGTTCTTTCAAAGTTCTTAACCAGGCTCTTACATCTTTCCATCC
>JBCDEP010000038.1:0-44664 GCA_039179675.1 Cyanobacteria bacterium P01_G01_bin.67 | reverse complement strand
CTGATTACTGATTACTGATTACTGATTACTGATTACTGATTACTGATTACTGATTACTGATTACTGATTACTGATTTATTTTGGCTTTAGTTTTAGAGAATATTCACAAATCTTACGGGAAAAGAAACATTGTCAATCGGGTCAATTTGCAAGTTTTTCCTGGAGAAATTGTCGGCTTACTTGGTCCCAATGGTGCAGGAAAAACCACAACCTTCTATATTGCGACAGGTTTGGTTAAGCCGAATGAGGGCACCGTTAAATTGAATGACCGTAATATAACTTCCTTAGCTCTCCATAAGCGAGCGCGTTTGGGAATGGGATATCTGACTCAGCAAGCCAGTATTTTTCGTAATTTAAGCGTTCAAGACAACATTTTATTAGTTCTAGAACAAACGGGAATACCTCGTCCTGCTCGACCAGTAAGACTACAACAATTATTACGGGAGTTTCGTCTAGAAAAAGTAGCAGATACTCCAGGGGCACTAGTTTCAGGCGGGGAACGGAGACGCACTGAGCTGGCAAGAGCTTTAGCAGCAGGGTTAGATGGTCCTAAATATTTATTATTAGACGAACCCTTTGCTGGAGTCGATCCTATTGCTGTGGCTGAGATGCAGGAAATCATTGCTCAATTGCGCGATCGCCAAATGGGGATCTTAATTACTGACCACAATTTTCGGGAAACCTTGGCAATTACCGATCGGGCATACGTAATGCGGGATGGTCAAATTCTTGCTTCTGGCACAGCGGAAGAACTTTATAGCAATTCTCTAGTTAAGCAGTATTATCTGGGGGATAATTTTCAAAAGTAGTTGTCAGCATCTGCCTCCAGAGGAAATAGTATAACTCCAGTCCCTAGAATCTTGTTACATCTATCTTAATGATCATCAAGTACACTATCAAAAGTAAACAGGATTGAGTAATGTTTTTGAAGTTGAAAAGCTTTAGGCATTAAATACTCAGATCTTAGGGGAGTGAAAGACTTACTGTAGCGTCATTACATACCCGACTTAGTTAAGAGGATTAGAAGGTTGGCTACTCGCGTGATTATCGTTCGTCATGGTCAAAGTACCTACAATGCACAAAAGATAATTCAGGGTCGTTGTGATAAATCTGTGTTAACCGATCAAGGAATTGCTGATGCCCAAAAGGTAGGGCAAGCATTAAGTGAAATCAAAATTGATGCTTTCTATTGCAGTCCTTTACAAAGAGCCAAACAAACAGCCGAAACGATCCGCCAGAGCTTGACTAATCCTCCCGTTTTGCAGCCTACTCCACAATTGATGGAGATCGATTTACCTGAGTGGGAAGAGATGAAGAAAGATGAGGTAAAGGTTCGGTTTGCCGAAGATTATCGTTATTGGAAGGAACATCCCCAAGATTTCAAGATGAGCCTGGCAGGTCAAGATCACTATCCTGTTCGTGCTTTATATCATCAGGCACAAAGTTTTTGGCAGGAAACTATTGCCCAACATCAAGGAGAAACTATCCTCATTACTGCTCATAACGGCATTAACCGCTGCTTAATTATGAGTGCGATTGGCATAAATATTGAGCGCTATCATTCAATTCAACAGTCTAATTGCTGCATCAACATTCTCAACTTTACAGGAAGCTTTGGTGAACCAGTCCAGCTAGAGTCGCTAAATCAGACTTCTCACTTAGGTTTGCCTGTTCCTCCCGTTCGTCCGCCTCATTCTGGACCACGGTTATTACTAGTACGGCATGGAGAAACTGACTGGAATAAAGAATCTCGTTTCCAGGGTATTAGAGATATTCCCCTCAATGAAAACGGGCGATCGCAAGGGCGTAAAGCTAGTAACTTTCTTCAGAATATTCCCCTCGATTTTGCTGTTTCTAGTTCGATGTCACGTCCCCGAGAAACTGCCGAAATTATTTTGGAACAGCATCCAGGAGTCAAGTTAGAGACAACTTCAGAACTAATTGAGATTTGTCATGGTTTGTGGGAGGGAATGCTAGAAGCAGAAATTAATGCGGAATATCCAGAATTACTCCAGCAGTGGAAAGATAAGCCAGAAACCGTACAAATGCCTGAAGGGGAAAATCTACAGCAGGTTTGGGATCGAGGGGTAGCTGCTTGGAATAAGATTGCTGCTCAATATAGCGATATGCAAACACCGCAAACTGTTCTGGTTGTGGCGCATGACGCAATCAACAAAGTAATTATTTGCTATTTACTGGGACTCAAGCCTGATAACTTCTGGAATATCAAACAGGGTAACTGTGCTGTGAGCGTGATTGATTATCCTAGTGGTGCAAGTGGAAAGCCAGTATTGCAAGCGATCAATATTACGACTCATTTGAGTGATGGCAGCATTATTGACAAAACCGCAGCAGGGGCTTTGTAGAGCATAAGTAGAGATAAGACTGATCGATTCACTATGATTGATGAGTATATTCAAAATATAATGACCAAAAAGCAGATACCAGGTATATCTGTGGCGGTTATTAAAGAAGGCAATCCATTATTGGTCAAAGGTTATGGAATAGCTAATTTAGAACACTCTGTTCCTGCAACGAAAAAAACAGTCTACGAGGTTGCTTCGGTAGGCAAAACATTTACTGCTTTTGTTGTCATGATGTTGGTTGAAGCAGGAGTAATTGAATTAGATAAAGCGATCGCTGACTATTTAGACAATCTTCCCCCTGCATGGCATTCGGTAAAGATAAGACATATTTTGTCCCATCAGTCGGGACTTCCTAGCTATACAGATGTAGAAAACTACTGGCAAGATATTATTCGCTATGAGTTGTCTCAGGCTGAAATTATTGCTTTAGTTAAAGATCTACCTCTCAAGTTTCAACCAGGAGCATATTTCAGCTATGACAATACAGGTTACTATCTGCTAGGTATGATGCTAGAGCAAATAACAGGCAAAACTTATGCCGATCTAATGCATGAGCGCTTGTTTAAACCTTTGTCAATGAACGCAACCAAGATGAATAACCCTAAAGAGGTAGTACCCCATCGCGCATCTGGCTATCGCCTACCAGGTAATAAAATAATCAATAAGCCCTACTACAGTCCTTCCGTAACTTATTCGGCTGGCGGACAGCTTTCGAGTATCGAAGATATGGTGAAGTACGAACAAGAGCTATTTTGCCCCACTTTACTCCAACAATCTACCCTCGATTTGATGTGGACACCTCATTTTCCTTTCCACAATGAAAATTGGTATAAACGAAAGTATGTGGCAGGTCTTGGTTGGCAAATACCTAATTACCCGAATAAACGAGTCGTTGGTCATAATGGATCGATTGTTGGATTTGCTAGCAACATCACCCGCTTTATCGAAGATCGCCTTACGGTGATCTTATTTTGTAATCTCGATAAAATTGCTCGTCCCGATGTGATCTCCAAGGAAATTGCTAACTATTATTGTCCTGCTTTAGCTTCTTTGCATGTCTATCCTTAATGAGTCACTAATTCAATAAAGACTATTGTCTTGTATTACTGGAAATGATTGAGGTTTCAAATAATTAAGCTAATTGAAAATCTTATTACTTAGTTGCCCCGCCCTTGATTAATTAAAACAACTCCTCTGGAAATAGAATTTTGAACTTATAATTCCTAGCTGTAAAAAGCAGAATTAGAGCTTTTTTCCTCGACAGGCCAATCGTCATTTTGACCACCAATGATAATTTTATTGATTTGAACAAATTCTTTACTGAGTTGATTCAGGGCATTAATCAAAATATCGATCGCAATTAAATCACTGGTACCTAAATCAAACCAGCAACGCCCCCAGACCCCTAAATATTCAAAATCCCCCATATTGTGCATCGGTGACATTAGTGCCTGGTCTAATTCTGTGCGATCATATTCCATATAGCTAATCTCGACTCCCATATCTTGAACAGCGAGGTTTTCGGCATTGAATCCACCAAGCTTGCCCAAGTAAAACCACGAATCAAACAACTCTTCAATATATTGTTGCTCCATTCTCGAAGGGACAGTAGGAAATTCCAACCAAATCCATAAGTCAAAGGGATTAAATTCTCTAAATTGTATTTCCATAATTTTGAGTTCAAGAACTATATCAGTTTAATTGTTCGTTAAGATAATCTAATTTGACACTAGTAAAATATCCTATTGGAAATTGGGTAAAATCCAGTTTTAACGATATATATTGTAATCAAAAGTCCATGCAGCCTCGGATCTCCTCAGGCATTAATACTTGACATAAGCTCTATTCTGTAATGAAATCGAAAATTCTGTTAACCTCTTTTCAAACTTGGCTGGATCATCAAAAATCAAATTCATCTGACGATCTTTTGGAAATTTTACAACAGCAAAATAATGATTTTGTCTCGTTATATTTTTTAAGACAACTTCCTGTAGATGTTCAATTAGCTACTCAACAAGTAATCTCTCAAATTCAAACTCTAGAACCTGATGGAATTATTTGTTGTGGTATGGCAGAGAAGAGAAAAAAGCTAAGCATAGAATCTCAGGCAACCTGTAATAATCAATGTCTCTACACCTTGGTAAATATCTCAGAATTAATCCAGCAACTATCAATAACTGAACTTAGTCAAGATGCAGGTAAATTTGTTTGTGAAGGTCTTTATTATCAAGTCTTAAAATATACTCAGTCTTTAGCTCCAAAAATCCCCTGTATTTTTATTCATGTTCCGATTTTAAATAAAAGTAATCAAGATCTAATTCACACGGATTTTAACTCAATAATTGAATATATGAAGCAAATTTTTAAAAGCCAAGTTAATAATTAACACCATAAAAAAAGCGCTCACTTTGATTTAAGAGCGATCGCCTCTCAAACTCACAATCAAGTATTTTGTATTTATCTTCTGCCTGCTTTTGCCTCCAATTAAGAATGTTGTAAGATATGAATTGCACACCTAAATTCCACCTGGAGTTTTGGGGCATCGGAGGAGTAAACGAAAAGTCGATCAGGGATAATTCGTCTTTCTCGCTACTTCTCCCTTCAACTGCTTTTGGGCTTAACCCTCCCTCACTGAAAGTGAGGAATTCTTGATCCATCCCAAGGTAACTAGATAAATCAAAGACCGACTGCCGCCAGAGCTTAATCCACAAGCAATTACGGTCTACCTGACCGCTAAGATATTCTTATTTTTTCTCGCTAGTCTACGCTGTAACGTTTTGAGCCTAGCTTGATATTTTTAATAGTGCTTGGGGAAACACCCGAAGTAAACCCATTAGATATAATCATCGCATCTTTAACACCTAAATCGATGTCTATTCTGCCTTAACTAGACATCCATGGCTCTAATTTTTCTTCCACCAAGATTGATATTACTTAATTGATTATAGCTTTCAGATAATTTCAGCTATTTGGTAATTTTTTTAATTGCATCTTTCAAAAGTGGAGAGAATGCCATGTTTTTAAACACAGCATTCCTAAATTGTACCTAGAGTTTGAGCATCGGAGGAGTAAACGAAAAGTCGATCAGGGATAATTTGTCTTTCTCGTTAATTCTCCGTTTCACTTATTTCACTTAGTTAGAGTGCTAACTATGATTTAGCAATAAATCAATAGTGATATTTCTTGCCGTACTTACCGTAGTGCTTACCGTAGTACCTGCCGTAGTGCTTACCGTAGTACTTGCCGTAGTACTTGCCGTAATCAAATTTATAACTGCCATAACCAGAAGCACCACTAATGCTTACTTCGTGGTTATCTAGTTCTGTCAGATAAGGAAGATCTTGGATACTAAGAGTAGACATAAACTTGTCCTCCGTAAAACTATAAAAAACCAAACTAAAGTGATTTTAGGGAGGGAAAATTAGCTAAATTTTGGTTTAACCAAAATAGCTGCACTATGTAACTTGCCCTTGATTTTCAATTTAAGACCAAATGAAATCAATTCTAAAGTACTTAACTACTTCAGAGTTTTTATTAAGAAAAGTTTCATAACTAAGTTTCCCCCTCTTGCCAGAATTATATCCTAGTTAAAGTTTATTGAAACAAAAAATACCTACTTTTTATTAACTTTTTTTAATAAAAATATGATCCTTTATATTATATTGACTAGACGCAGTCCATTTTACATATTTTACTTGAGTTTATTAAATTATCTAAAAAATGCTCAAGTCAATTTTTTTGTTTTATGTCTTAACATTTTGCCTGCGATAAAATGTAAATCAAAGTAGATCTCTTGACACACTCTATTGGCTAATTTATTAACAACTATCAGCTAGATAAAGAAACCTATTCACCTTGACATTTACAAACTTGTTTGGTTTCTAAATGTCAAGGTGAATATTTTGAGGATGTTGTGAAGATTAGTTGTTAGTGCTGAGGGGAAAGCGATCGCCTGAACAAGAAATAGAACTAGCAATAATAGTAAAGCGATCGCCTAAGCTATAGCGGTTCTCGTATCTATGAGGTACATCTCGGTTTTGTTTGGGTAAAGGGCTTGTGCCGTATAGTTCGGTGAAAAAGTTAAAGGGAAAATAACTGTACCTCACTCATCTGAGAAATGCTATATCTCAATCAATTATTCTGTAAAACAATTTTTTGTCTCGCTTTAAAATTCTCTGATACTACTTAGATCTAAATCTTGGGGCTTAACTCCGATTAAGATGCCGATTTTTTCACCCTGAAGAGAAAGAATACTATTGCTTCTGCCTGAAATCTCTAGTTCGTCTAAGTTAATGCCATTACCTAATCTAATTTGATCTACCCCTGGCTCAAAGTCTAGTATCCAGTCAATATGAGAAATACCATCGTTAATCACAAATAAATCATGACCTGAACCGCCATTCAATACATTAAAGCTACCGCCACCATCGAGGATATCATCACCATCACCACCTTTAAGACGATCAAATTTTTGACCACCCAGAAGAGTATCATCTCCCCTACCGCCCTCAAGAATATATCTTCCTGATCTGCCACGAGCACCACGGTTATCAGTTCCTGAATATCCTTGTAGTAAATCATTACCATCACCTCCAAAAAGGCGATCATCAAATCTGTTACCACCAAAAAGAGTGTCATCTCCGGCACCGCCCTCAAGACGATCTTTTCCTGACTGTCCTCTCAGCAGATCGTTACCATTGCCTCCAGCTAAAAAGTCGTTACCACCAGAACCAAACAAATCATCATTTCCAGCACGACCTTTTAAAGTATCATTACCCTCTTTTCCCCCTAGAGTATCGTTCCCGTCTCCTCCAGAAAGCTGATCGTCGTCTCTTGTACCCTGTAGTAATTGACCAGACATATTATTACCGTCATCCATCTCAGTAACATCGATCTGATAGATACTGACGGTACCGCTAACTTCATTAGAAACGGTAAGTAATGGCTCCCCATTGGGACTATCTGCGGCAGGGATAAACTCTAAGCCTTCAGGAGCAAGATCCAAAGCATCGCCTGTCTCGGGATCTATCGGATTAACATACTGCACGAATTCAGCTGCGGCAGGTGTTGTAATATCGTAGACGGCTACTCCTCCGACCCTTTCTAACCCTACAAAAGCATAGAATTTATGGTCGATTTCGCCAACTACAACGCCCTCTGGTTCAGCTCCTTTCGCGTCACTTCTAGTATCAAAAGAATCGACAGTACCGTTAGAGTTAAACAGTTCTGGAACCTGTTCGGCAGTAATGCGAGCAAACTGTTCGCCACTATCAAATACTAAGTTACCTTGAGCATCACGAATACTAAAAGAACGTCCGCCATAAGATACCAAACTATCAAAATCACCGTCTCCGTCAGGGTCGCCATCAATAGTCGATACTTCTAGTCGTCCAATTTCCACCTCGCTTTGCAAGATGTCGGCATTAGGGAAAGCTGTAGGGTCTAAAACTAGATCTTCAATTCTCTCATCTTCATCACGAGCATCACCTTCGTTAGCCGTAACATAATAGGTTTTTCCTCCAACTGCATATGCCGCAATACTATCTGGTTGATATAGTCCCAATACAGGATGGTTCCGAATATCAATGGCATCATCCTTGTCGCTAGCGTCTAAGCCATTAGATTCTAAACTATAGTCTTTTAACCCCAGACCTTGAATTTCCATAACTGACTCCGTCATTAAATCGACAACGGCGATCGCATTGTTTTCTTGTAAACTAACAAAAGCTTTCCTACCATTAGGGCTAACGGTAATATATTCAGGTTCAGCATCATTAGCAAAGGCTATGCCTGGAAAAATCCTTACCCCATCACCACGTAGTTCTTCTTCCTGACCATTAAATGCCCCAAAGTCAGCCGTAGCTGTAGTAGCGTTGAGTACGCCGTCGGTAAGATCAATGATGCTAATGGAACCTTCAGGATTATTACTTGAATCTTCTTCTTCGGGTTCACCTTCGTTGGCGACTAAAACTTTTGTACCATCTGGGGTAAATGTGACCATATCAGGCAAAGCACCCACAGTCACTTGATTAAGCACATTCCCATTAGTATTAAAAAAGACCACGCTACCTAAATCTTGTGCCGAATCTCCTTCAATCGCAGCAGCAACTATGCCATTTTTAATCGCAACACTATTAATACCACCCCCAAGATCATCAATTCCAATTGCATTAGTAAAAGTAGGATTTGTCGGGTCGCTAACATCTAAAATGTCGATAGTATCATTTGCAGCATTAATTACAAATAAGTTTTGGCTTGCTGGATCATAAGCTGTAATTTCAGCTGCACCTTCATCAAAGATTCCTGAATCGTATCGTCCAATTTGAGTTAATTCAATAGAGCTATTCATGAATATATAAAATATAATTCTCAGTTTAAAATTTCAGCTAATTTGGCATTAACTTATTGACTAAAATAAGAGCTGTTAGTAGATTGAGCTTCTGACTTTAGACTGCACAATTTTAGCCACAATAAAAATGATCGTCAATTAACCCAACGAGAAAAAATATGCTCTATAAAAGTACTAATTAATATAAAAACAAGCTGCCTTGTTTTAGATGAAAGCTGCGAATTTCTTACCTTAAAACAATAAAAATAATTTATTACAAGCTATTTTTCAATAATAATCATAAAGAGATTTGCTGTGTTATCTCCTCGATCAGCTAGCATTCAAGCTATTGAAACCCATAACTAAACCAAATAAATTACCGTAATTGTAGTCTCGCTTTCTTTAGATTAAAAGTAACTACGTTTCTTGTCGTCAAGGTGCTGCTTTAAACTCTTCTTAGCTTTTTGATTACTATTGCTTAATTTACTCTACCTAAGCTTCTTTGGTGATTCTGCCTCAAGCATTTTGCAGTTAATAAGGTCTTAAATTTTAATTATTTAAAATAAGTAGATGGGCAGAAAAATTTATAAAACCAGAAATCTACGTCTAACTATGCAACTGTTAACACATTCCTCTCCACCCGTTTCCTATTCTCTGCCAAAACCGTTTTGTATTAAATTATATCTATTCACTTATTGATAGTTGAGCAGGAGATAATTACCATGAATAACATGCTATTAATGGTCAGATAATTACACTAAAAAAGCTGAACATAAAGCAATAAAAATCAACAACCGCTGTCTAATAATAATTAACTATCAGAGCGGTCGCTAACAACTGCTTCGTTGCTCAACTAAAAAAAGCTATTTTATTTTGTAGTTTATATTAACTTTCTCTTTGATCTTTATCTGTTTGGATAAAGAGAATAAGTAAGAAGACAGTAGGAACTAAAACAAATAGGATAGTAGCTACAAATCCCAAATCATTAACTTCCATACAATAGCGGCTCCTAAGTAAGTAATTATTAAAACAACATTCTTATCTAGAATATCATTACTTAGGGGAATAGCTGCACGAGCTGATATTTATTTCTTCTTGGCAGGCTTAGGTTTAGTCACGATAGTCACTGAACCATTGACTAAAGTTTGACAAGCTAGGCGATAATTGTCTGGTTTTCGTTTTAAGCGACGTTTCTCAAAATCGGTTTTTGGAGACAAATTTTCCATACCTTCCGTTACTTCGACGATACAAGTAGCACATTGCCCATAACCGCCACAATTTCTCAGTTTTCCCCCGAAAGTATAGATATCAACTCGATTTTGAAGAGCTTTCTCACGCAAATTTGACCCCTGTGCAGCGATCACTTCTTGATTTTCCTTGACAAAGGTAATTGTGGTCATAGAAATTTTCTCTTGTTAAATCCTATTTACTATAATATTAAGATTTCATAAGAAATCATACATCGATTTTATAGCTTATGTTGTTTTCGAGAGTTATTGTTTACAAGGCATAACTAAACAAAAAAAACTTATAAAGCCTGATGCCAAGAGTAAAAACTGATTTCTGTTGGCGCTTGCTCTACTCTAATGGCGATCGCTCCAACATAATTAGCAGCGGGATCGCAAGGATAAAGTGACCAGGAAGCAGCTGCGGCTTTACTGCCTCTAATTGCTAGCAAACTAGTAGGGTCAAGCTTAATTTCGATAAGATCCAGAGAACCTGCTAAACCCGTACCTACCGCTTTCAAATAAGCTTCTTTTGCCGTCCATAGGGTGAAAAACACAGCCTGTTGTTTTGCTCCTGCTGTATTTTTGATTAACTCATATTCTCTAGCAGAAAAAAAGCGTTGGGCTATTTTTAAGGTATCTGGCATAGTTCTGATATACTCCACATCTACGCCAATCAGATCGTCGTAAGTTAAACCATAGAGAGCATAGTCTTGAGAATGGGACAGATTAAATTGTAGTTGACGATCTTGTTGAGAATTTGATAATTGAGGCTTACCGCGATCGCTATAGTCAAACTTTACTTCACAGGGATTGATTTGCAAGTAATTACCCAATAACTGCCTCAAAATACCTCTGGCGGCAGTAAATCTTGTTTGATGTTGAGGAAATCGAAATTTACTAGCTCTAGCATGTTCATCAGGTGATAGATAAGTAGCGAGGCGATCTATTTCTAGATCGGGTAAATTTAAATTAGCACGCCAAATATGAACCTGATCGTCTTCTAATCTTGGCTGATGCAGAGGATCTTGCCAAACTGAATCTTTAGCCATTCCAATTAATTTCTGGGGTAAGTTTAAGTGAGCGCTGCCAAAAATTAGCTTAAGAGATAGAACTTTTATGATTAGCTTTAGCTTTAATTAACAGATTTTGATCGTCTTCTACTTCTGACCAGCAGTTTTCTCCTAGTTGTTCTAATGCTAACAAGCAAGCATATTTAAGATCGAATATGGGTGTAGATAAAGTCTTTTTCAGCACGGGGATTGCTGATTTTAACCGAAGATTACCTAAAGCAATCGCCGCCGCCGCGCGGGACTTTTGAAATTGAGGAGCAGTATTGTGTAAAGCTTCCAGAATTAGCTCATAACTTGGTTGATGCTTCAGTAAGCCAAGTAGTTTAATTACGTGAAAATGTGCGCCATAGTCATTATGCGCTTCTGCGGTATAGGTTTGTAGCAAAGCTTCTACTGCTTGATCAGGATAGACTTCTAATAAAGTTTTTCCTGCTAAATAACAGCGTCCAAAATCAGTATGGTACAGTTCTCTAATTAAAAAATCTAAAGCAGGTGACTGATCGTACTCATGCACCATTTCAATATCTTGGGGGCGATCGCGGATTATCTGGTCGAGGCTGGGTTCAATCTCGGCAAAACTAACTTGACCTCCTGCCAAACCTTTAGCGGCTAATAACCGTATTCCCCTTAACCGAAAGGCTACAGAAATAGGAGCCTTAGCGATCGCTGCAATCGCGGGATAATATTCGGTATCAATTAAATCCTGGATACAGGCACGTCTGACATTTACATTACTGTGTTGGAGAAACTCCACGACCTGAGCCATTTGACTATAATCACCAGTTAACCGAGCTAAACTAGCGATCGCCGCACTAGCAATTGATTGATCATCATGTTTGGTAAAAGACTGAATACGCTCAATAGCAGGTTGATAGTTAAAATTTGCCAGGGTATGAATAATTACCCGATAGGTTTGATTCGGTTTAGTTAATAAATTAGCGATCGCTTCGAGGATTGACTGATCCTCAGTCCCAATTTCGCCAATTGCCCAAACTGCATTTTCCACTGTCAAGGGATCTTCATCCGTCAGACAGAATTTTAAGGTGGGCATGGCTTGAACTGCCTTCAAACGACCTAAACTCTCCACTGCCTTCCGTCTAGCAATGCGATTTTCCAGAGCTGGATCGCGATCCTCAATTGCTTCAATTAGGGCATTAATCGATCTTTCCGTCGGAAAATTAATTAGGTGTGCAGCACCGACGTAACGCTCTGAGGTGCCATCTTCACTATTTAAGGGTTTTTTCAATAAGGCGATCGCCTGTTCTTCGGTTAAATTGAAGATATTAGAAAATCTGTTATCCATTACTTTAATAAATTTAACAATCGGTTCTAATTAACTCCTAAAGTGCATTACCTTAGCTCCAATCTCTGAATTTTTGGTACTTTACTTTGAGATTTAAGCTCAAATACCAGCATCAAGAGACTAGCTCAAACTTAGAAGTAATTGCCAAACAAAGCTAATTGTGAAACATACAAGCTGATGACTCAACACTTTTTAGGGAATCACATTTACTTGATTTATATTGGACATAGTTAATCAATAGTTTATAGCTTTCTGCTGAACTTGCTCCTAGATAGTTTACGGTTAACAAACAATCTGAGAAAATCGAAAACATATAAAATTCAACGTTCACTACCACAAGTTTAAACAATCAAAGATATGTCGGAAACTCCAGTAACGGCGGAAGAGCTAGCCGAATTAATTGTCGAATTTGAGAAATATCGCGATCGCTTGATCACAGAAACCACGGCAGCGGCAAAAAAAGCCAAGCTTTCTAAAAAGGCGACGATGGCAAAACTAGAGCCGCAGCTAGCCGATATTGATACCAAATTACAACGACTAAGATCACAACAAGCTAATTTAACCGCGAGCAATTAGATGACCAATATCCCTAATCAAGCAAGGAATGGCGAAACCTTGCTGCTTGACCATGAAGAAACTGACGATCTCTTAGCGCAGGTAAACCAGGCTCTTGGGGATGGTACATTTGATTGTCAAGATCAACAGCTAATTTGGCAGATGGTAGAATGCTTGGGGGATACCAGGGGTCTAGTCAGACTGGGCTTTGCTGAGGCTTTAGGAGTAGTAGGCAAACCTGCGGTTGATACCTTAATCGAAGCACTGCTAAACCATCCCAATGCAGTAGTTAGACGAGCTGCTGGGAAAACTTTGACTCTCATTGAAGATCCCAAAGCCGTACCCCATCTGATTCACGCCTTACTTAATGACGAAGATACAGTAGTTCAGGCATCGGCGATTGGTGCCCTGGCTCGCACTGGAGAAGCTTCAGTCACGCCATTATTAGAAGTATTGGCTGCTCCTGATGCCACAGAGAGTAACAAAGGTCATGCTGCCTGGGCATTAGCATTTATCGGAGCCAAGGCTCAAGATAAGCTCTATACGGCATATGCCTCAGATTCTCCAGAAGTTAGAGCGGCAGTAGTAGGTGCGATCGCCAAATTAGCGGAAGAGAATCGTGATGATACCCAAGCTTTAGATCTATTGGTTACCTCATTAACGGATACTGCGGAGAATGTTCGTAGTGAAGCAGCAGCAGTATTGGGTAACTTGAAATATTCTGCGGCAATTCCCAACTTGATCCAGTTGCTGGATCATCCTGTGGCAGAAACTCGTAAATCGGCAGCTTTATCCTTAATGAAAATTGGCGATCGCAGTTCAATTCCCGCTTTGCAAACCGCTGTCGAGAAAGAAAGTCAAGATGGAGTCAAAAAAGTTTTTGAATTGGCAATATCATTATTGGAGAAGCAACCAGATTCACCACAGCAGCCAGAAGATGATTGGGATTAGTCAGTAACAAGCTGAATCAGTCAACATTGAATTATTTTCAAATACGTGAAATTGCTAAAAAAAAGACTTACCAGCTTTCACTGTTATTACTCTGGGCATCAGGTTTTTTTTTTGTTATCTTGGCAGCAAGATTAAATAAAACTTCAGACACAAATTTCTCATTTTAGATTAATTCAACAACAAAGTAGCTAAGGTCGTAAAACTCACTCAAACAAATATTTTTAGACATACTTTAAATTGTGATGTCAAATGACGAATCCTATTGCGCTAGATAAAAGACAAAATAAAAGCTTTGTTATTAACAACGGGTCAATCTTAAAAGAGTATGCCAAAAAAAACCATGCTGTTTTCGGTCAAGGCATAGTTGTTGTTAACCTATTATTATTAACAGATGAAAGTATTAATGAGTTGAATTTAGATGATGCTGAGTTTATAAGTACTCAAGAGGTTACAGTACATCAGCCCATATCTTATATTCCTCAAGCCAGCTTTTGGTTTAAGATGATCAGTCTTAAAATTAAGAAGAAACATCAAATAGATCTGCAAAAACAGCATAATTTTGATGATAAATTTTTGATTGTATTTATTAAAGACGCCTCTATCGAACATTTTTCCATCTATTCAATCAAACCATAAGTTTTTTATCCTCACTGAGCTGAAGATTTTAAACTACCCCAGTTGCCCAAATTTTAAAGCTATACTTAATTTCAGGGTGAATAGTCTCTTAAATTAACCTTGTCACGGATTAAGAGGTGCTAAAACTTCACCCTTTTTTTGATAAACAGACTTTAAAAAAACAGATCCAGGTAATTATCGGTAATTCCGTTAACCCACTCCTCTGGACATTCCTTTCGGTGATCGTCCTTAACCCTAGCGTTTATATCCTTCATAGGCAGCGACAATTTTTTGGACTAAGGGATGTCGTATCACGTCTGCCTGAGTCAATTCGCAAAAAGCAATTCCCTCGACATTACGCAAAATCTTGCGAGAAACAATTAAACCTGAATCTTGATTTGAAGGTAAATCAGTTTGGGTAATATCCCCTGTAACCACCATTTTAGAACCAAAGCCCAAACGGGTCAGCACCATTTTTAATTGAGCGGGAGTGGTATTTTGTGCCTCATCGACAATCACGAAAGCATTAGAGAGAGTACGTCCACGCATATATGCTAGTGGAGCAACCTCAATTTTGCCTCTTTCCATGAGGTCGGGAATTTTTTCGGCATCAATAAACTCATAGAGAGCATCGTACAAAGGGCGTAGAAAAGGATTTACTTTTTCCTGTAAATCTCCTGGTAAAAAGCCCAACTTTTCCCCTGCTTCCACTGCGGGTCGAGTAAGTATAATGCGCTCGCATTCGTCACCCAGCAAAGCTTTTACCGCTAAAACCGCCGCCAAGAAGGTTTTACCTGTTCCCGCAGGTCCAATGCCAAAGGTAATATCGTGCTTTTGGATTGCCTTAACATACTGCTTTTGCTTAAAAGTTTTGGCTCGAAGTAATTCTCCTTTTTTAGTCCGAGCCAGAATATTCTTGTGTAAATCGCTATATTCTTCGGTTCGATTAGTGTCGATCGCCTGAAACGCCGTTAGGATATCGGGTTCATATAATGGCTTTCCCATTGACCATAAGGGTTCTAAGGTTCTGATCGCCCTGGCGCAACGATTAACAGCTTTCTCTTGACCTGTGAGTAATAAATCTAGTCCTCGTAATACTAAGTTTACTGACGTGTGCCGAGATAGCAATTTAAGATTTTGTTCGTTGCTTCCTGCTAAGGCGATCGCACTTTGACTATCAGGTAATTTAATAGTTTGAGACGTTTGGGTCATGTAATGATTGTGGATTTTAACCTTTATCTTACTAGTTCTTTTGTCCTGAGATGATTCCTTTAGGGCTAACCCCAAGATTCTAAATTGCGATCATGATCAAGATTTTTGAGGTTTGCTTAATCAATTAGAGGCAATAGTGGACGAATCGCGATTTTTGCTTTACAAAGCAGAGAGAAATAGTTATTGAAGAGTCTATTTATTCTCCAACTGTTGCTTCTAGGTAATTCTAGGGAAATGGTGGGTAAACACGATCGCCTACATAATTTATTCGCCTGATTATTGCCAGTTTATCAAAGCCTATGATTGTCTCAGAACTATGTGTTTATCCACTTAAATCTGCCCAAGGTATTACACTACGGCAAGCGCAAGTCACAACCAAAGGATTTCTCTGGGATCGAGAATTGATGCTTGTTTCTGGTAGCGGTAAATTCATTACCCAAAGACAATTTCCGCAATTGGCACAAGTTCAAATCGCCATAGACGAGCAAAATATTACTCTAAGATCCGTAAACAACCTAATTCCTCCTTTGACTTTTGTGTCTAGGCTCAACGACTCGTTAACTGAGGTTGAAATTTGGCGCGACCACATCCTAGCTGTTGACCAGGGAGATCTTGTCGCCCAATGGTTTCATCAACTGCTGAATCTACCGTCAGACAAAGTATGTCGTTTGGTGAGACAGTCTCCTGAACATATTCGCCTGTTAGCCAAAAAATATCCTAACGATGAAGATCGCCCTTTAGGTTTTGCCGATAATTCACCTGTGATGCTGACTGCCAGCGCGTCCTTGGCAGAACTCAATCAGAGGATCGTCGAAATTCACCAGCAACAAAGCCAAGCCATCCCCATGAATCGCTTTCGAGCTAATGTGGTCATCGACACTACCGAACCTTTTATCGAAGATAGCTGGAGTCTGATTCAAATCGGCGAAGTTCAGTTTAAGATGCTAAGACCCTGTAGCCGCTGCATTATTACTACCGTTGACCAACAACAAGGCGAAAAAAATAAATTGAAAGAACCTCTTAATACCTTAGGAACATTTAGACAGCTAAGCGAGCGGGGGGTAATGTTTGGGGTTAATATGATTCCCCAAAACGAAGGTACGATCTCCACTGGAGATCGGCTACAGGTTCTTCAAACCAGGGATTGATTACCAGCCAATTAGATAACGGCTATTTTTCTGGAACACTAGCTTGATAGTTTGAGCGATCGCGATCGATAACAGTGTCATCAGCATGGTAGCAATTAGTAGGGTCAATATGTTGCCCTGAAATTCAAAACCAAGATTTCTCGATAATCGTGTTAATGCTCTGATTAGGAATGAATGAATGAAATAGATCGCAAAGCTAGTTTTAGCTATTTTTTTGAGGCTTTTAATCTCAGTATATTCCCAAATTTCTAAAACTAAAATTAATAAAAAGTACAGAGTATTTTTTGAATTAGATTCACATCAGGGACGGTAATTTCTAGAACATTTTTACTGAAGTTTACTGAAATTTATAAAATTATAACTTGAACTAAGCCTAATAAGATCGATAGGCATATCAGATATATTTTTACGCTTTGCCACTTTAAAAAAGCTAAAATTATCTGTCTTTTAATTAGGGCATAATTGCCTAATAAATATATTAGTAAAAAATAACTTAGTGCCTGTAGAGAATTCATATTATGTAGCGGTCAGTGAATCACCATCGAAATGGTAATCATCAAGAGAATTATTTGTGGTAAATATAATGATTTGATTAAATAATTAATTGCTGGTGAAATAGCAAAAAGTATTATTACCATCGGAATAAACCAGTAGGCATAAACCGCTCTCCTTATAACTAGAAACCAGATTATTGCCAGAAAAGGTCGATCTTGAATTGTATTGGGAAGAAAGTCTCTTCCTCCACTATCAAACACAATATTAAATATCCACTCATGATGAAGATCAAATACGGTGTATATAATTGGCAGTATTGATCAAAATAAGTAGGGCAGTAAAACAAATTTTACTTTTTTCAGCAAAAAAATATTGTAGTTAAACCTGGTGTAAAAAATATGATGATATAAACAACCAGATATAAATACAAAAAAGACATGATCGTTCAAGTTTAGAGAATAAAAAAATCTCTCGACAATACTAGGTTCATAGTTAATATTCCAGTAAGCTATGTCATGGAAATGAGTCATAACAATTATGATAATGGCAATTTCTCTAAAATAGATTGATTAAATTTGAAAATTTGCTTTTTACTGGAGATTTTATATTCTCTGGAAAACTTATCAGCATACAAGAGAATATTAACCAGCAAACTTCAGTTGGTAAACCTTATCTTATTAATTAGACAAATAAAATCTTGAAATAGGATACCTCAGTCAAACTTTATTTCTGATAAATTTTACTGATGGCAATTCTAAAGGAAAATATACAAATCATCTAGATTCTCTTCGTTTAATATAAAATAACAATCCTTGCTTTTTCTTATTTTTGAATAACTGATTAATGTCTGCCAAGCAATATGCCCCTGCCACTCAACGTAATCGCGAACCAATTTTGACCATACTCTCTGAAGTATTACCTTCTGATAGCAATATTCTAGAAATCGCTAGTGGGACAGGAGAACATGCCGTTTACTTTGCCTCTAAGTTAGAATCGTGTCACTGGACTCCTTCAGACATCAATCCGCTGTCTCTGGAAAGTATTACCGCTTGGATCAATACAAGTCCAATTAATAATCTAGCTTTGCCGTTACCAATCGACGTCAATCAACCAGACTGGCATCAGCAAGTAATTGAACGAGACATTGATGCTGTGATCAATATCAACATGATTCATATTTCTCCTTGGCAGGCTTGTCTAGGACTTATGAATGGAGTAGGACAGATTCTAGCCCCTGGAGGAATTCTCTATCTTTATGGTCCCTATCGTCGCCATGGAAAGCATACTGCCCCCAGCAACGCTAGTTTTGATCAATCACTACGAGAGCGGAATTCTTTGTGGGGAGTGAGAGATTTAGAGGCAGTAGTAGATGCAGCAGCAGGAGCAAACCTACGTCTAGAGCAAGTTATTGAAATGCCAGCTAACAACCTATCCGTTATTTTTAGTCGCTGAAAAGCCTGTAAATTTACTAAATTTATGATGATCAAAATTTTGCTTGCAGATGATCAATACCTGATGCTGGAAGGAATTAAAGCAGTTCTCAAACATGAGCCAGAGATTGAAGTTGTAGGTACGGCTCAAGATGGTCGTAGTGCAATCGCGCAAGTCAAAAAATTACAGCCCGACCTGGTTTTGATTGATATTGAAATGCCCAAAATGAATGGGATTACTGCAACCAGATATATTCGCAAACATCTCCCAAACACGAAGGTAATTGTGCTGACTAGTCACAAAAACGAAGAGTATATTACCCAAGCGTTACAGGCAGGGGCTTCGGGTTACTTACTCAAAAATAGTCTCCTCAGAGATCTTAAGCAAGCAATTTACGCCTTGGGGAGAGGTTATTCTCTTGTCGAGTCCCAGGTGTTAACTCAAGCTGTCACTAAAATTCAGACTCCAAATGTGATCAAGTATCAGGAGAAAATTGCCTATTTCAAAAAGCATCGCAAAAGCATTTATAAGCCTGCTGCGAATCAGCAAAGTAAGCAACCCTTGCCCATCACAACCCGCACTAGTCAAGTAAATGATTTTGGCATCACGAGAGCCAATCTCGCCCCCATATTTGACGATCTTGATTCCAACAAGATTTTAATGACCTATCATAATCTGCAAGCCCCTAGTTCACCCAGATTTAATCGTCAACGCTATCTCAAAAGAATTGCTTGGCTACTAGTTGCGATCGCGAGCTTTGTCCTATCAGTAATAATTTTTTAAAATACTAATCAATTATTGTTGGTTGACTGTTGACTGACAATTTACCGTAATGGCCACCAGGAAACCTTATCGCGAGTTGCTCCGTAAACTACCTTCAATTCCTCAGGATTAATCACTGTGATGAGATCGTTATCGCTCTTGTGTGGTTTTAGCAGTCCTTCCTTGGTCATTCCCTTCAAAACCTGCTCCACAGTACGATGGTTTAACTGACAAGCTTTAGCAATTACTTCTATGGGCAAATCAAATACATAGCCATTGCCTTGAGGTTGATTACCCAGTTCTCTTTCCTGATAAATTAAGGCTCTGAGCAATGCTGCTACAGCTTGAGGTGGATAAGTACTACAGTTGAGCAAATGATATTGAAATTTTTCTTGTAGTTCAAACATTAACCCATAGCGTTGGCGAAACAACTCAGATTCTAAATGTATTAAACGGATTGTTTCTAAAGGAATTTTCACGACATCGGTTGTCTTATAAGCTTCTACAAGACTTGGGAAAGCCCGAGAATAGTTTCCATAGCTCAGGGCTAAATTTTGCATGCCAAAACAACTATTGGTGTAGGTAATAGCAATAATGCGGTCTAAGGGGGTGCTGCGAACAATAATTGGTCCGCCACTAAGCACTACATAGAGGTGTTCTAGAGCTGTGTCTGTGCGGAAGGCGGTGTAAATAGGACGACTTGAATAGAGCTTTTCCCTGACAAGTTCCCGGGGAGCAATATATTTAGCAATTAAAGTCGGGTCTAAATCTTTAAACAAAAAATTATGGTGAACTAAATTATCTACAAGCTCTGACTCATTCAAGGTTTTAAAAGATTTTTTCATGATTAATAGTCTTTCTCATAGTGTACGTTTCCGAAAACCCCAGTTAATATTTAAAACTAATCTAGATTAAGTTCAGATCAAATTTAAATTGAATTTGAAAACATTTGAATTTTTTTTATGATACACTTTGGGTTAACATGGCAAATATTAAGAGAATCTTTAGCATGGAAGCACGACCTCTGTCCCGCCGTATTTTTGCACTCAAGACCTGGAAACACTGGGTCTTACTTAGTTTGATGGGATTGGCGATCGCCTGTTTGATGGCATTTTTCTCGTCTCTGGCGACTTCTCCTAATTACGAACTAAATTGGCAAGCGTGGACGACGATTGCGGTTACCTTAGGGGTTTTCTTATTTAATGCCTTAACTAATTTGTCTGCCGAAGTCGTATTTCTCGGCGGGACGGCAGTTTTATTTGTCAGCGGAATTTTGACTGAGCAGGATGCTTTAGCAGGTTTTAGCAATCCAGGAATGATTACGGTGGCAGTGCTTTATATCGTAGTTACTGGATTATCTCAAACAGGAGGTTTGAACTGGATTTCTCAGCGCGTCCTCGGATTGCCTAAGGGGCATAACACGGCTTTGCTGCGCTTGATGGTGCCAGTAATGGGCATGAGTGGTTTTCTGAACAATACTCCTGTAGTAGCGATGTTCATTCCCGTGGTCAGTGACTGGTCGCGAAAGTTGCGGATTAGTCCCTCCAAACTAATGATTCCCCTCAGTTATGCGGCAATTTTTGGTGGTACCTGCACCTTAATCGGTACTAGTACCAATTTAGTAGTTAATGGTCTTTTGGTCTCTACCACAAATTTACCAGGACTAAAGCTGTTTGATCTAGCGATTGTCGGTTTGCCCTGCGCGATCGCTGGCATGATTTATTTATTTACTACTCATCGTTGGCTGTTACCGAGTCGAAAACCTGTTATTAGTGAAGCTGATGATGTGCGGCAATACACCGTCGAAATGATGGTGCCAATGGATAGTCCCTTAATCGGTAAAAGTATTGAAAAGGCTGGCTTAAGACATTTACCGGGACTATATGTAGTAGAAATTATCCGCAACCAGCTAATTATTCCTGCGGTTAGTCCAAAAGAGATCTTGCGAGATGGCGATCGCCTGGTATTTATCGGCATGATTGACTCGATTGTCGATTTACACCGTTTACGAGGACTACAGCCAGCTACTGACGAAGTCTTTAAGTTAGATACACCACGTTCGGAACGTTGTTTGATTGAAGCAGTGGTATCTAACACCTGTCCGATGGTAGGAAAAACGATTCGTGAAGGGCAGTTTAGAACTCAGTATAATGCAGTTGTTTTAGCCGTAGCGCGAAATGGATACCGTTTGACGGGAAAAATTGGTAACATCCGTCTTCAACCTGGAGATACTCTCTTGTTGGAAGCCAATGCTAATTTCTTGTCTCAACAACGTATTTCCAATGATTTTTACCTAGTTAATGGCATCCCTAATTCTGAACCCCTCCGCCACGAAAAAGCGCCCTTAGCGATCCTAATTCTGTGTATGATGGTGCTGCTAGCCGCTCTGGGTATCTTGAGTATGCTGAAGGCGGCAGTCTTAGCTTCCGTATTTATGCTGTTAACCCGCTGTTGCTCATCCGTCAGAGCCTTTCGCAATATTGAGTGGTCTGTCTTACTGGTAATTGGAGCTGCTTTGAGTATCGGTAAAGCACTAGAGTCTACTGGAGCGGCAGGAGCGATCGCCAGCAGTCTGATTCAATTTTCAGGAGACAACCCCTGGCTTGCTTTAGCCATTGTCTATGGTGTGACCAATCTTTTGACCGAAGCCATTACTAATAATGCCGCCGCTGCTTTGGTTTTCCCGATTGCTCTAGCTTTATCGCAGAATTTAGGAGTTGACTTTACCCCCTTTGCGATCGCGATTATGATCGGTGCTTCCGCTAGCTTTTCTACTCCCATTGGCTACCAAACAAATTTGATGGTTTATGGACCAGGTGGCTATCGCTTTAGCGATTTTATGCGAGTTGGAATTCCACTCAATGTCTTGTTTTGGTTAATTACCATCACCTTGACACCGATATTTTATCCGTTTTAAGAAGTACTGAGAAACTTAGCTATTTATTGCTATTTTTTCCAAGGTAGTTTGGTTCCCATTTCAGTGGCAGCAGAAAAAATTAAATAGCCCACTAATAACCCAACGCCTGCCAAAAAAGGGATCAGATCGTTTGCCATGATTAATAATTTATTATTAATTAAATTTGTACATTGGAGATAATTGCCTACATTTAGCCTGGAGGCCATCCCATAGGGCGATCGCCCAAAATATGTAAATGTAAATGATCTACCGTTTGCCCCCCATCGTTGCCATTGTTGATGACGACGCGATAGCCATTACTGAGATTAGCTTGTTCTGCCACTTGCTTGACGGTCATTAAAAGATGCCCCATTAATGCCGTATCTTCTGAATCAGATTCCGATAGACGCGGGATCGGCTTTTTGGGGATCACTAAAATATGAGTTGGCGCTTGGGGATTCACATCTTTAAAGGCTAATACTAAATCGTCTTCATAGACAATATTCGCAGGAATCTCACGACGAATAATCTTGCCAAAAATAGTGTCGCTCATAGGTAGTTGCCAATAATTATCTTCAATTTAGTCAACATTGATCATTGTAAGGGGATAGTTAGCCTTTTAATTCGGTTTTACATTTGGTTGCTGAGTTAACCATGACTATTTCTCTATTCCCAACTTTTTAGAACATCTTGACTAGCTTTTAACCAGAATAATTTCAGGAATTTGGCAACTTTCCAGTAACTCCAAGATAGATGTAGGGAGATCTTCTAATGAATCATTTTGGCTGTCGCCCTGTTTTAGCTGTAGCCCCTGCCAAAAGCTACTGGCTTGTACTAGCTGTAGTTGTTGTAATGCTTGCAGTAAGGTTACAGCTTGTTCCAATAACAGTTCGACATTGACTTCCTCATAATCAGGTTGATAATCGTATAATCGCCTTACTGCCTCCCCTAAGAGAATAATTGCCCCCCGTAAATTATCATTACTAAGGTGATAGCAGCCCACTGCTACCTGCAAAATACCTTGATAAAAACGCTTGTCTGCTTCTGGGGCTTCAACCCAAATAGCTTCTAAAGTATCGTGGCAGGCATAGAATTGCTGCTGATTAAATTCAGCGATCGCTTGTTTAAATTCTGGAGACATAACGCTAAGTGTTGAATAATAAATATTTATGTATTTATATCGACTTATAAGCCAACAACAGCAGCTTTGCTGACTCGTATCTAGTCTCCAATTGTCCCTCAAAATCTTTAATTCAAGCCATTCACTCCATTTCTTGAGATAGTTGAGTTATCTGTTCAGTAGTAATTGATTGGGTATTGCCAGCAAAGGCATGGTCAGGAGTTAAAAAGAGAAGACAGTGACATTTCTTTTCTTCTCGCATTGGCACACAAGGACAATTCCAATAAGCTTTTTTGACTTCTGCCGCTTTATCTTGATAGTGACGACAAGGACACAGAGGAGAACCTAGCTCTTGTTTGTGTTTAGCTAATCCTTTGATTACGGCAGCAGTAATGGACAAATTGCTGCAAAAGTAAGTATTGGTACGCTGAGCGTATTTTTCGGCAAATTTTCTTACAAATTCGAGATTTTTCTCTTGACTTTGTCCAGTGGATGCTGATTTTGCTGAAGTCATAGTGGTAGATATGATTGATTTTGGAGTAAGGTAGTTGGTTGCAGATAATCTTGTTTGAAGGCGAGTCTCTAGATTTCGATCTAACTCAGCTTAAGGAGGAATCCAGCTTAAGTAAACTTCTAGCGCGAATAATCATGAAGTAGTCTCTTAAGAGCTAAGGAGTAAATTGTAGGAGATATTTATTAACACGCAATGAGTGCAAGACGTTTAATGTACCGAAAAATTAACTTTACCCACTCTTACTGCTACATTTCTTCGTAAAAGTAATTGTATGCCAAATTGATTTTATTTAAGTTTTTGCAGTATCGTCTGCGATTAGTGGGAATAATATAGTTGAGATATCTCAAAATTTAGCTTGTGGTTCAACTTTTGTTAATTAGATTTAACAAAAAATTAGCTCTGACAGATCGGTTAAGCTTTATATCTATATTTAAGTTACTCTCATCTATATTTAAGTTATTCTCATCTTTCTCCATCAGAATATCTATATGTACTGAAAAATCTAATTAAATATAACGATGCTGTTTCTGATTGAAGCCAGCTCATCAAGAAATATTTTGAAGAAGTTACTAAATATCTAAATTATGAATTCATCCAGCAACGGTCATGGTGATTACGTTACTGATAGTAGTCAGCCCTCGAATTTAGGGACAAGCAGCCAGACAGAAAAAACCAATCATAATGCCCCAGATAGTAAAATTCGCGTCCTGATTGTAGACGATCAAAAAATGATTAGGGAAGGATTAAAAGCCCTAATCAAAACTGAACATGATATTGAAATAATTGGTGTTGCTGAGAATGGAGAAGATGCTGTTAAACAGTTAGAGTCTCTTCATCCTGATGTTGTTCTCATGGATATGGAAATGCCTGGGATGAACGGCATGGAAGCTACTAAACTAATTTGTCAGAAATCTCCCGAGATCAAGGTCTTAGTTCTTAGTACTTTTGATACCCAGGAATATGTAGCTCGTTCTCTGAACTCTGGTGCTATGGGTTATCTCCTCAAAGGAACTCCAGCTCAAGAGTTGACTGATGCCATTAGATCGGTTCATCGTGGTTATGCTCAAATAGGACCAGGAATTTATCGTAATTTATCGATACCCCAATCAGAACAGGATGCCAAACTGCCCGTAATGTCTTCTGTCGTCAGCCTAAATCAGGAGCCAGAATCTACCCCAGAAAAGTCTTATCCCCCAGGAGAATTAGTCAGTACTAAGTCTGATAAAAATAGTTCCGCCTTGGCTCAACGGACTCCCGCTTCAATGCAGACGCGCAAATTTGAGCAGACTGTAATTTTGCGTCCTTCTCCCAAATGGTCTCGGTTAACTATGGGATGCATTATGGGTGTTACGGCATTTGCTATCATTTGGTCTAGATTTGCCAAAATTGAGCAGGTAATTCCTGCCCAAGGCATAATCCAGCCAACAGGTAAACTACAGGAGATACAGGTTCCGACCAACGGTGTAGTGGAAGAAGTTAAGGTTGAAGAGGGACAACGAGTTGAAAAGGGGGATGTCTTACTTGTTCTAGATTCTACTACTTCTGAGGCACAGGTCGAGTCTTTAAGTCAGGTTCGCAAATCCTTGCAGCAGGAAAACAAATTCTATCGAGCCTTGATGGGTGGAGACATCGATTCTCGCAATTTTGACGGCGCGATCGCTTCTTTAGAGATTCCTCGCGAGATAGCCTATCTAACCCGCAACCGTGCCGAACTCAAAGACGAGAACGAAATGTTTAACGCCATGTTGAACGGTTCTGGTGGAGAAATGAGTGATGAACAAAAGTTAAGACTCGAAGCCTCTCAAGCCGATCTTAGAGAAAGAACCGCTGCCGCAAGACTGGAAGTTGAACAGCTAGAAAGACAGCTTGCACAAAATAAAATTCAGCTTGAAGATAGTCGAGCGCAGTTGGTTACGGGGAGGCAAAACTTAAAAGAGATAATCGAGCGCAACAAGGAAGCAAGACAGCAGGCAGAAGACAGTATTCAAATCGAACGAGAAACCCTAGATGCCATTATGCCTGTGTATGAAGAGGGGGGGATCGCCAAAATTCAGGTCGACCAGCAAAGACAAAGAATTAATGACCGTAATGCTTCAATGGTCGATGCGATGAAACAAGGAAACTTAGAACGCGATCGCCAACAGCAGCAGGTAACAACCATCCAAGCTGAAATAAATCGCTTATTGCAAGAAGAACAGCGATTACAGTTAGATATTTCCCAGGCAAGAGAACAATTAAACAATACGACGACGCTCTCAAATAAAGAAATGTTTGATGAGAGAGCAGATAATCGTAAGCGTCTTGCGGAAATAGATAGTCAACTCAATAAAACCATTGTCGAAAACGCGAAACGGATTGCGGAAATTAATAGCCAAATTAGCAGTGCTGAGCAAAATCTTAAATATCAAACTATTGTTGCTCCCGTCACAGGAGACGTTTTTGATCTCCGAGCTTATCCAGGTTATGTCCCTCCTTCTGGTCAAGCAGCGCGTCCCGTACTGCAAATTGTGCCAACAGAAGATTTGATTGCAGAAGTGTTTATCTCACCCAAGGATATTGGTTTTGTAGAAAAAGGGATGTCGGTTGACGTGCGGATTAGCGCCTTTGATTTTGGTCAATATGGCGGCATTGATGGCGAAGTTGAATTTATTAGCGCCAGCGCTTTAGAGCCAGAACCTCCTTATGATTTCTTTCGCTACGCAGTGAGGGTAGATTTGGATCAAGATTACCTTATGGTCAAAAACGACAAAAAATTTATTCAGCCAGGAATGGAAGTTCAAGCTAACGTCAGAATCAATGAAAACCGTACGGTATGGAATCTATTGACGGATCAATTCTTGGGTGGCATCGAAAATCTGAAGAAACTTGAGTAATGTTGTGGTTCCATTGATTTACTTATCCTCATAAATTACTTTTTTTAGAGAACAGGGAACAGACAAAGGGTTCACCCGCATGTACAGGGAATAGTGTAAATAGATACAAGCTTGATCTATTCATCTTGTTTTAATGTTGCTCACTCTATTCAAAACTTATGTTTGACATCAAGGCGTTCGATTAGAACGTCTTTTTTTCTGGTTACTGTCCTTGTCACACGGGTAGACCATCATAATTAAATATAGATAGTGCTTATGACTAACCCATTAGATAAATGAGCTTGTTACTAATTGAGATCAAGTAAACATGATCTTACGCATCAGAAAAGCAACCAAACTTACCGCACACATCACTGCCAATTGCCCAGGCAAAGGATATATTGAGTAAATAGCGATCGCCTGTCCTAAGGAATTAATTCCCTCTCCCAAGCCAGTAACTAAATTCATCACGGTTAAATAAATAATACCCACTAGATGAATCACGGTTAACCCAGCTAAACTGCTAGCAATCAACGTCGAAAATCTCACTAGGGTTTGAAATGCTAACCAGCCACAAAGCCAAGCACCCAAAATAAATCCCAGTAAATAGCCAAAGTGGGGTTGTTGTAAGTAATGTCCCCCGCCACCCCGATCAAATATTGGTAATCCTGAAATGCCTAGTAAGACATAGGCGATTTGGGACAATAAGGCGGCATTTTTACCCCCGACACAAGCGATTAGTAATACTGCTCCTATCTGGTAACTGACCCCCAAAGTTTGTACCCCAACTCCATTCGTCCACCATGACCAAGGAGCAGCAACCGTATAGGCGGGAATAAAAGTACCAGCAGTTGTTAGCATCAAGCCAATAGCTGCCCACAGTAAGACCTCTGGTAAAGGTGGAACATAGGCGCGATTTGGTTGCTCCAAAATTAAATCTAGCTGATTGCGCAACCATTTATTTTCTCGGTGGAGATGATCTAAATTATTTTGTTTTTGCTGAAGCAGCTGTTGCAATTGATCAATGATTGCTTTAACTGGATGTGGTGTTACTCCCCACTCGTAATCAGTAATGTCAGAGTTAGGTTTGGATGATTCTTTGAGGTTGGACATAGGAAAAAGTAGTTGAGAGCATTTTCCAGTTTAGCTTTGGATCAATTATTTGTTATCAAAGTCAGTAGAGACAGATTGCCTATCGCCACTCAAATCTCAAGCTGTCCAACAACCTGAGGTCACTTTAATTCCTTGATGATTTTTAACTCTGCTTGTAGTCATATAGTATGCCCAAGCTTCGGCGATCGCTTGCTGTGACCGTTGGTCATAGACGGGAACCGAAATGCGATAGTATTCGTTGAGAGCTAGTGGACGATTCTCTTGATAACCTTCCAAGCAATCTAAACTACTTAAAATTTGAGCCTGATAATTATTGAAAGAGAGCAGAAAGCCATAAACTTTATCAGTTCCTACTGTCATTGCAGGATAACCCATCGGCAATGCATATAGATCACCCCAAGTATAAGCAGGAATTGACGATGCTACTTTGCCTTTACAATATGCCGCATGGTTAGCATATCCAGGCTTAAGAGTGCCATAAACAAAAACATCAAGAGTTGATGATGCAGATTTCATTGGATAATTTAGATGATTGTTAGTAATTGGGACATAATCATTGAAAGTAGCTACTTGGAACGTTAATTCGATTCGGACTCGCCAGCAAATTGTGACTGATTGGTTACAACAACACCAAGTAGACGTGCTTTGTCTACAAGAAACTAAAGTTCAAGACCATGATTTTCCGCGATCGGCTTTTGAAGATTTGGGTTACAACGTTTATATTTCAGGTCAGAAATCATACAATGGAGTGGCTATTTTTAGTTTAAACCCACTCAATGATGTTAGTTGTGGGTTTGCTCCACTTATGGGAGAGGTGGGAGATTTAGACCAACAAAAGCGAGTGATTACAGGAATTGCTGAGAACGTTAGAATTGTTAATCTCTATGTTCCTAATGGCTCAGCGATTGGAAGTGATAAGTATGAATATAAGCTGAAGTGGCTAGAAACTTTAAAGCAGTATCTCTCGATACTACAGCAAAACGTCCAAGAAATATGCGTCTGTGGGGACTTTAATATCGCTTTGTCAGATGAAGATATTTATACGGCAAAAGGTAGAGACAAACATATTATGTCTTCTCCCATCGAACGAGCGGCATTGAGTGAGATTTTGACCCTGGGTTTTCAGGATGCTTTTCGGAAGTTTACTAGGGATGAGGGACATTTTAGCTGGTGGGATTATCGCTCTGGTGGTTTTGCCCGCAATCGAGGTTGGCGGATCGACCATCATTATTTAACAACCGAGCTTTATCAACAAGCTGTTAAGTGTTGGATTGACGTCGAACCCAGAAAATTGGAAAAGCCTAGCGATCACGCACCTGTGGTTGTGGAATTCTGATCAGTGAGTTTTACTTCGATTAACTTTGTCTAAGCTAAATCAATGGCTTTGAACAGTAAGTCTTACAATAAAAAAAACATCATCTTAAGATAACGTAGGGGGGTACTCGATGAAGAACTTAAACTTAGATAACGAGCTGTATTGGACACCCCAAGCCCAAGCAAAACTGAAAATGATTCCCTTTTTCGCTCGTCCCCAAGCACGCCACAGGATTGAAGAGGTCACTCGTGCAGCGGGATTAGAGGAAGTAACTACCGATATTGTCGAACAGGTAAGAGCCAAATTTGGTCAGTAATTTTGAGTTGGCAATTGCACTAGTTTTGTCATTAAAAGCTAGAAATAAATCAAGATTTGGATCTTTAAAAACTGAAGAGAATATGCTTATGTGAGGGAGGTTTAAGACTTATTCCTCCTGCCGAGCAAGCAAAGATAGTTGATTAGCTATTGACTGTAAGGGAAATGCTAAAAAAAAAGCACATAACATAATCAATTTGAGTCAATTTCTGATCTCTAAAAAATCATTCTAACTGTTTGATGATTAGTAATCATCTGGGTAGTAATTTGCTCAGTCTTGATAGCTAGTTTGATCGTATTAGCATGGTGCTTATAATGCCAAATAGCAATAATAGGACTGTTAGAAGAATAATTCTAATTAAAATAGAAAGCTTCTGTGCTAGCAATTAAAGCAATATTACTACCATTTGCTACGATCTCGACTTGAGAAACAATCCCGCTAGATGGTGTGCCAAATCGATAAACCCCTTTTAGGCGATCGCCCATAGGTTTTGCAAACTATAATTTTCTACTCCTAGAAATCAACTAAACATTAGTAACATAGCAATCAAAAGTTCGTTCGTAAGCTATAGTTTAATGATCGACGATTTAATCTCAAAACGATAATAATGTCCGTCTCTACCAAAAGGGACTTTAAAAACAAAATCCCATTTGCTGTCAAATGCTAAGCTAATCCCCCAAGGAAGCTCAGGAAAGTCATCGGGTAGATCGCAAATTTGTTATTCTCCAGAGGCGCGATCGCTAATCTTAATTCCCTTGTCGTTTAGTTTTTTAGCCAGCAATAAGAATTAATCAAGCTACTAATCTTTAAAAATATCCTATTTCATATGAAACAAGAGTACTAACGTCTTCTAGAGCAACGGGAGCTGGAGCAGCCATGTCTGATGGCAGAAAAATGCGAATACTTACCGCAAACAAAGCCATTAGAAAAATTATAACTACCACTAAAGGGGCGATATATTGACGAAAAAAACTCATATGGAGTGTTAACAAAAAGAATGTAATCTTGGGCTCACAAAAACGGTAAGTCAATGTTTAAAGCCAGATCATAATTTTATCTCAAACTCGTACTTGCAACTAGAAAAATATTAGTAATTAGGATTAAACTAAGTATTTTTATTTACCAGCTGACGAGCAATAAAATTGAGCAAAGAAATAAACGCTCTGTATGCTAGGGTTAGCAATAATTGAAGTCCATCCGCTCCTTTACCAATGTTCGCTACAATTGAAAAATCTTGCGTCCAGATATGTTATGTCAGACTCAGACTTTACTATTCCCATCTCTCAATCCGAAGATTCCCATTCTGAAGGTAATACTGAGTATGGATACAGAGCACTCAAAGCAGGAGATGTGCTGGCTCAAAGATTTCATATTATTAGAGAATTAGGTAGTGGAGGGTTTGCCACTACTTACTTGGCAGTAGATAAACTGTCAATTGAGCATCAGAAATGTGCTGTCAAACAGCTCCAGCCAAGATTTAATAGTGCTTCTGTCTGGGCAAATGCCAAAGAGCGTTTAGCAACGGAGGCAATGGTGTTGCAATGGCTCGGTAAACATGAGCAAATTCCTGAATTCGTTGGACATTTTGAAGAAAAAAAACAATTTTATTTAGTTCTAGAGTTTATTGAAGGTGAAGAATTTGAGCAGGAAATTCATCGCCAAGTATTAAATGAGTCCCAATCTATACAGTTCTTGTTTGATATTTTGGGCATTTTGAAATCAGTCCATCAACAGGGTATTATTCATCGAGATATTAAGCCATCTAATTTAATTCGACGCAAACAAGATGGCAAAATGATTTTGATCGATTTTGGTGCAGTTAAAGAAATTGGAACTTTAGCTTTTGATACCAGTAAGCAAAAATTAAAAACTCAAATCATTGGTACTCCTGGGTATATGCCTCCAGAACAAAATAATGGTAAACCAGTGTATAGCAGTGATATCTATGCTCTGGGAAAAACTGTTATTTTCGGCATGACAGGCAAATCTCCTACGGAATATGAAGTAGAAGAATCTGGGGCGTTAGTTGCTTGGAACAAAAAGATAGCTATTAGCGAAGCTTTTTTGAAGATTGTTAATCGCATGACTACTGACGAGATTTCTCAAAGGTATCAAAGTGCCAAAGAAGTGTTGCAAGATCTTGAACCTTTAAAGCTAATTGGGACAACTATTGGCAGTAAATATCAAATCGTTAAATATCTCGAAGGAGAGCAAGAAATACACTCATATGTAGTTGAAAGCTTTGATCAAAGCAGGTCTCAATCTTATTTGGAAATATTAGAATTAAACACTTCGCAAAAGCCTTCTTTGTCTAAAATTACTCAAGAAATAATGATTGGTTTTAATAACCTATCAATGATTGATAAGGCACACAGAATTCCCTCAATTGTGGAATATTTAGTTGATGAATCTAAAATCTATATTGTTCAAGAATATATTGAGGGCAAAAATTTAGCGCAGGTTGTTGAAGATCAATTAATTCTTTCAGAAACTGAGGTAATTGAGATTGTTATTGATGCCGCCAATGCTTTAAATACATTTCATCGACAGCATATTATTCATGGCAACATCAAGCCCTCTAGTTTGATCAAGCGTAGCGGTGAGGGAAAAATCGCTTTAGTCGATTTCAACCTAGTCAATGAAGCCATCAATTTGCTTCCTAACAGTCAAGCAGGATATGTTCCCCCAGAACAAATTGCGGGCAGGGCTATCTATGCCAGCGATATTTATGCCCTCGGAATGACTGCCATCCACATTTTGACAGGTACTTCTCCTCAAAATCTAGACAAAAACCCCCGCACAGGAGAGTTACTATGGCATCGTAAAGCTAGAATTAGTCCTGGTTTCGCTAAAATTCTGGACAAAATGATCTGTCTTGATAAAAATCAGCGATATCCAGCCCTGAATAAGGTAATTAGAGATCTGAAGAAGATCAAGCACAAGTCGAGATTTAAGGGGCTGTATAAGTATTTATTTATTACCGTAATTCTAACTTTAGGAACTGTTATTGGGCTGACACAGTGGGCGCAGCGGGTAGCAATTTTAGAATTTTACAAGGGAGATATTAAATTAGAGGCGAAGCAATATCGCCAGGCAATTGACTACTACAATAATGGACTGAAGAAGTTACCCAATACCAGGGGACAAGTCAGAAATTTTGAACAGGTTTGGCTCAAAAAAGCCAAAGCACAAAGACAGTTAGATAACTTTCAGGAAGCTTTGCAAACCTGCAGTACTGCTTTGAAATATTATCAAAGTCCTCAGTTATGGAATTGTAAAGCCTTAACTTTTTATAGTCTCAAAAAATACGATTCGGCGATCGCATCTTACAATAAGGCGATTAAAATAGACCCTGAAAATGTCTGGTTGTGGAACAATCGTGGTGAAGCATATACGCGCCTGAAGCAATTTGAACGAGCAATTTTTGATTTTAAGAAGGCAATTGAGCTAGATCCCAATCGCAGTTTTGTTCCCTGGAATAATTTGGGTAAGCTATACTACCAGCAAAAAGAATATCAACAGGCAATTGAAGCTTATAACGAAGCGTTAGCTATTAAATCTGAATATCTTCCTGCATTAATCGGCTTGGGCAATGCCCAGAAGGCAAGTAGACTATATGAGCAAGCAATGAACTCTTACGATCAGGCACTCGCTATCAATGTCGATTACCATGAGGCTTGGTATGGTAAAGGTTCGGTAGCTGAGTATTTAAGGCAATATCAAACCGCCCGAGAGTATTATCAAAGAGCAGTAGAATTAAAACCAGACTGGGAAGCAGCAAATAGATCTTTAGTCAGAGTCGAAACTAGGTTAGGCATTTAGGTAGTAAGTAGTAAGTAGTAAGTAGTAAGTAGTAAGTAACCAGTGCATGAAACAGATTCTGGCTCAAATTAAACCTTATCTGCGTTGGTTTATTTTAGGAGGAGTCTTATTTTTCCTGAGCAAAACTATAAAAGATCGCTTTGCTGAAATTATCTCAGTCAGTATTGATCGCCAAGGCTGGTTAATATTAGCGATCGCCCTCATAATTACCATAATTGCTCATATTTGGTCTGGTTGGGTTTGGACTTGGATTCTCCGTATTTTTCGGCAACCATTAGGTGTCCAAGAAGGTATTAAAGTTTATTTATTGACCAATATCGCTAAATATTCTCCAGGGAATATCTGGCATTTTTACGGCAGAATTTCCGCCGTGGGGAAAAAAGGTGGTTCCAGGGGTGCAGCAACTCTCAGTGTCTTATTAGAACCTTTATTGATGGCTGCTGCGGCATTACTGATCGGATTACTTACTAGTGGATTTAGCGGAATTACAACCAATTTTAAGGGAGGATTTTGGTTACAGCTATTGAGCTTAATTGCCGTGGGAGTCGGTATTCAACCACGTATTCTCAATGGTTTACTTCATCGCCTGAGTCGGAGTAAAAACCAGGCTGATGCTACCGCAGCAGAAGCAGTTAAGTTAACTCAGTATCCCTTGATTCCTTTTTTGGGAGAGATCGGATTTGTCATTTTACGAGGAATTGGCTTTATTTTGACCTTTGTGGCATTGCAGACTGTAACTTGGCAGCAAATCCCTCAATTATTTACGGCATTTAGCTTTGCTTGGTTGTTGGGTTTAGTTGTACCTGGTGCACCAGGAGGTTTAGGGGTATTTGAAGTGACGGCATATAGCCTTTTAAGTGACTCCCAATTTCCTACCGAAATTACTGCTGTGGCTTTGTATCGGTTGATTAGTATTTTAGCTGAAGCGATCGCCGCTTTGACTTGTCTACCAGGTAAAAAAAGTAAATGATATTAAGTTAAAAGCCGAAATTATTGCTTATTAAAGCCTTTTACCCAATTATCAGTTATCAATACAAAAATTTAATCTAAAGAATAGCAGACTCATCCATCTGTGTTTATCCGTGGACATCATTAGAATCACAAAACAGCGATCACATTTTACTGAAACTATCAATTGTCACTTTTCAATAACCCATAAATAATATGATCGAAATAATTATCGTACACTTTTTCAGCCTGACGAATAATACCCTCATTTTTGAAACCTAAGCGTTCTGGAATAGCGCGACTGCGATGATTATCTACCGCACATCGAATGTCAAAGCGACGAAGCGAATAATAACTATGACCAATTTCAATTAACTCTCTAACACTCTTGGTCATAATTCCTTTGCCATTATATTCTTGTCCTAACCAATAACCGATACATCCGATATTGTTGATAGGATCAATCTGGTTATAGCCCACTACTCCTGAAATTTGATCTTGATAAAAGATAGTAATATGTAACCCTTCTCCTTTTTGAAATCTGAGTAGCTGTGACTCGATAAATTCTTTTGTATCCGATATTGCTTGAACATCATCTAACCAAGGAAGCCATTGTTTAAGAAAATCTCTGTTTTTATTTGTGAGCTCAAATAGTTCTTCAGCATACTGCGGTATGGATAAACTTAACTTAAGCTTACTATCTATTTCTCGAAAGAACATAGCTTAATGCTTTGTAAAGAAGGTGGGCAAAGGAAATGATTTTATCTCTTAATTTTCTGTCTATTGTAATTTTGCCCACCCTACAAAGAGCAATGATTTTTAATGTTAAATGTTCAATGCTTAATGCTCAATGTTTAATAATGAGTCCCAGATTTACGATGATGAACCGCAGTTACCCCTTCAGACTGCAATACCTTCCCTTGTTCAGCAACGGCATAAATCAACCAGTGATCGCCACATTCCATCCGATTCGCTACCTGACATTCAACATAGGCTAAAGCATCGCTCAAAATTGGCGAACCATTATCAGCCTCTTCCGTCGCTACGCCATCAAAACGCTCCTCCCCAGGGGCAAATGGCTTGAGAAAATGCTTCATTAGGGAAATATGCTTACCTTCAGGCAAAACGTTTAAAACAAAGCTATTGCCTTTAAACAGCAAAGATTCGATCGCTCTTTCCTTTGCGACTGCCACAGTTAAACCTGGAGGATTGAAAGTAGCTTGAGATACCCAGGAAGCTAGCATTGCCCCCGATACCTCTTCTTTTTTAGTGGTAACAATACACATCGAACCCACTAGTCTACCTACCGCCTTAGCAGTGCGATCAACATCGGAATCGATACCTTGAGCTTGTCTGACCTTTTTGCGATCGCGTTTAGCCTTTTTCAACGCTTGAGCAAAATCGGTTCCCGCTTCTTCACAGGTTTTTAGTACCGCATCAGTGGGGGTAAACTTAACTCGAATTGGTTCAAACCCAAATTTATAACCCGCATTACGGAATTTGTTTTCTAATAAATCTACCGCTTCACCACTCCAGCCAAAAGAACCAAATGCCCCAGCTAACTGAGTTTTCGGCGCATTAGCCAAGACAATACCTAAAGCTGACTGAATTTGAGTCGGGGCATGTCCCCCTAAAGTAGGAGACCCCATTATAAAGCCTGCTGATTTATCGATAGCGGTTTTGATTTCTTCTGGTTTTGCCGATTCGGCATTAATAGACTCCACTGCTACTCCCGCTTTAGTAATTCCTCTAGCGATCGCCTGAGCAATGGTGGCAGTGTTCCCATAAGCTGAAGCGTAGATTAAAGCTACGCTGGAATCTAGTTCTTTTTGCTGTTTTGCCCAGGTGCGATAGTCGGCAGTTAGTTCAATCAGGCTATACCTAACCAAAGAGCCATGAGCAGTGGCATAGACACGAGCTGGTTTATCCGCCAGTTTATCCAAACTAGCCATAATTTGGCGGGCATGAGGAGCCATTAAACAATCAAAATAGTAGCGTCGATCTTCGAGATCTACAGTCCAACCTTCGTCAAAAACGCGATCGCCACATACATGACAACCAAAAATCTTGTCGGTATATAAGACCTCTGTTTTTCTGTCGTAGGTGCAAAGATGATCGGGATAGCGTGGGTTCGGTGTGGGAATAAATTCTAAAATATGACCTTGACCAAGATCGAGAGTATCTTCTCCTTTAATGATCTGGACTTTTAACTCTAGATCTGGCAAAATCTTTCGCAAAGATAATGCCCCAGGATTAGAACAAACAAGCGTGATCTGAGGCGCAATTTCTAATAAAGCCTTGAGAGTAGCAGCGCGATTGGGGTTAATATGTCCTAAGATCACATAATCTATCTGTTTTGGCTCAATTCTTGCCTGGAGTGAATCGAGAAAAATTCTGGTAAAAGACTCCCCTGGAGGATCAAATAAAACTATGCGATCCCCTTCAATCAAATAAGAATTAGCGGTGGTTCCTTTCTGTAAAGCATACTCAATTTCAAACTTGAGTCGGTCCCAAGTACGCGATCGCAGTACACGAGTGTTAGCAGCAACGGGAAATACCTGAACATCCTTGGCTTTATTGGCAGGAGACATAAGCTTTTGTGTATCTTATCTTTACTATGCTTAACTTTAGTTTACCAAGTTAAACCTCTTTCATCTTGCAACCCCTAGTTTTTAAGAATATCTGTTCAAGAGGTTGAAAGTTAGGGACAAGAAAATCTGATCTTGGTAGACAGGAAGATAAGTAATACTAAATCCTGTTAATATACACCATTCAAAAATTGGGTAGAGGCAGAGGGCAGAGGGCAGAGGGATTTGAAGCTAATTTTTACTCTTAAGTGATAAGTGTACTTTGAGAATCGGATTTAGTATAAAATTCTATTGTTGTAAACTCACCAACTCTTGCCAACAAAGATATAGGGCGCGAGGAACATGAAAACAGCCCTTCCATTTACCTCCTTTAAGATTGAGTAATACATTTCCTTGACGGTTTAAATAGCCATACCATTCCTGATAATTTTGATCGGTAAAATGGTTCCAAGTATAATCGTGAACCTGATAAAACCAAGACCAACATTCTGTTCTGCCTGTTAACTTGAATCCCTTCAGTAGAGCAACAAGAGTTTCCAAATGTACCCACCACAACTTTTGATCCCATTCCAGCTGCTGTGGTGGATGTCCTTGTGCATCCATAAAATAATAAATTCCCTGGTATTCCTTGTCCCAAGCAAAGTTAAGAATTGCAAGTATCGTATCAACCGCTTGATTAATTAAGTCTAAGTTATGCTGACGACTGGCAATATCCATTACAAACCACATCGCTTCGATTCCATGACCAGGATTGAGCAATCTACCATCAAAGCAATCTAGATGTTGACCGTCACCCGTTACATTTTCGTACATTAATCCCGTAGCACGATCTCGGAAATCCGCCATCACTTCCTGCACCGTTTGTTCTAGAATCTCCTCTAGCTGGTTATCTGGAAGTAACCAATCCATTTCCAGGGAAAGATTAGCCAAAATCATCGGCACTGCTAAGTTCTTGAGCGATCGCGTTCCTGGATAAGCTTTGTTATACTTCCCTTTGGGATTACTTTGACGACGTAAAACATTGTTATATGCTTGCAAGGCAATTGACTTTGCCGATTCTGACTCAGAAGCGAGAGCAAATTGACTAAAAGCCATCGCCGCAAAACAATCGGAAAAAATATTATAGGGTTGAACTAAAGGTTGTCCTGTTCGATCTAAGGAAAAATACCAGTTACCGTCTGCATCTCGACCATATTTTGCCAAAAACTCGGCGCCGCTGCGGGCAAAATCAAGCCATTCTGACCTTTGTTCAAAGCGATTATAGAGCATCGAATATGTCCATACCTGACGGTTTTGCAACCAGATAAACTTGTCGGTATCGTAAACCTTACCTTCCCGATCCAAGCAAGTAAAATAGCCGCCATGTTCAGAATCAAGAGAATACTTTGACCAAAAGGGTAGAACATTCTCTAGCAAAGTATTTTTATATAATTCAGCCAGACTCTTAACTTGATTCATCAACTCTCCAAAATAAATGTCGAACAATACTAGAAATATATGTTATCCATGTTTCTAATGGTTTATGGCGTTTCTCGTACTTGGGAGGGACACCTTGGTTATGATTGGGAACAGGGAACAGGGAACAGGGAAATGTATATCCTAAAATGACAAAAGAGAGGTTAGGTTCATCTGGTACAGCGATTTTTACTTTGCAAACTAAGCTGTGCGATCACTTTAGTTATCGATTTTGAGCAGGATTAATTCTATTGACAAAATGAGTTAACTCCTTGACTCTTTATCCTAAATTGATGTTTAAACCCACATTATAATCACTATTTAACCTCTCATTCCAAAATGAGTTTTGAGGTGAGCAATCTTGACTAATGATGCTGTCTAGAGAAAGAGACTACTCAATAGTAATTGAATTACAGTTACCCTATCTTAAAAATTACTTTTTTCAAAACCTTGCAAAGCGCAAATAATGTTAAGTAATGTATACGCAATAATCTGATAATTACGGCAATAATCACCAAGACTTTTTTCGCATTGGCTTATAACATTTATCTTATCAAACAGGATTATCTCCAATGTGTGAAATTGAATTCATAGCATCGTATCTGAGTAAAAACTAACATAATGTGTGATATTTTCGAGACATTTTATTGATATTTGTTGATATATGTAAAGTCTCAAAATCAATCTAAATAATCTAATTATGAGATGTATAACTTTTAAAATTTAAGATATTCAGAGAATCGATAGAAGACAATAGCAATTGAAAGCCAACTTTATTCAGATATTTTTATTTCTTTTAGATAATGACGAGACAGCTCAATACGCTACCTAATATTAATCAAAATAATTTTTTTGCCACCAGAACTAAAATACCATGTATTTTTCTAATCGCTAAAAAACAGTTGCTAATTGATTTCATCGAAATTGAATTACGTCATTGTGGTTACACAGTAGAGGTTTTCAAAGAAGCTGCGGCTGCTACAATTGCTATTCGGCAAGATGAACCTGATTTGATTATTTTAGACTGGTCTATCTCTTTTCTATCAAGTTTGGATATCTATCATTGTTTACGCTCCACCAATAACTATATTCCTATTCTCGCCTTAACTGATACTACGAGTGTTCAAGAAAGAATTTCTATTTTAAATTCGGGCGCAGATGATTGTTTTTCTTATCCTTTTGCGATCGCCGAATTATTGGCAATTGTTCGCGCTCGGCTACGTCAACAGAAGTCAGAAAAAACTCCCACCCTAATTTTTGAAGATCTTCAATTAAATTCCTTAACTAGAGAAGTATACAGAAGCAAAAATCCGATTATTTTGACGGCTAAAGAATTTAATTTGCTGGAGTACTTTATGTTGCATCCTCGACAGGTACTTACTCGGATTCAAATATTAGATAAAATTTGGGGATATGATTTTGCTGGAGATTCTAACATTATCGAAGTATATGTCAGGTATTTGCGTATCAAGCTAGAAGCGCATCAAGAAAAACGCATTATTCATACAGTAAGAAGTGTTGGCTACGTTTTACGTTCTTATTAATTCTTCCCAAGTAGATACCTTGAAATCTAATATACTAAAGCATCTAGCTTTAAATAATTTCTTTTGGCTTTAAAGTGCAATTAATTAGAGTTTAATTAATTGGTTATGTAGGGTGTCTCACTATTTTGAGGCACATTTTTTCCCCATTTCCCAAATCTAACTGTGGCGTATCTCACTAATACGAGAATTGCTATATATTTCTGTATGGAAAGACTTATTACAAACTATAAGTCAAACAGATCAAGATAAATCGTTAATAATAAATTACTACAATCCTGTATCTCACTCAATAACTACATTGTGGTCATAGTTGAAAAGCTTATTGCATAAATTTAGTTCCCAAACAAAAGATGCAGTTGATAAATTCCTCAAAATTGAAATTTTGCCAAACATCGTCTATTTAGAAAACTGTAGTCTTTTTATTCTCTGTTCCCTATTCCCTGTTACTACAAACAGATATCTTAGAACTACTGGCTTCAAAGTTGATGTAGTCTATCTAATCCCAAAACATTTTTATGATTAATATATCCACTGATATATTCACGGCTGTTGTGTGCTAATTACTTATGCAAATATCTGCGTTTACTTGATAAGCATGATTAATAACTTGTCTGAAAATTAGGCGATCGCGTCCTTGATTTTTTGCCTGATACATAGCTTGGTCGGCAATTTCTAGCAGTTGTTGAGGACTCTCTAGCTTAGAGGCATTCGCACAAATGGCACCAATAGATACAGTAACACAGCAATTTCTAGCAGTTGTTAACAGTTTATGCCCGACTTGAGTCACACCTGCGACAGAGGTATTTGGTAACAAACAGATTAATTCTTCTCCGCCATAACGAAATAGCATGTCTTTGGGACGACGTAGCACTTCTTTGAAAGCTAGAGTAATTTCAATCAAAAGCTGATCCCCCGCTTGATGACCGAAGTGATCGTTGTATAGTTTAAATCGATCTAAATCAATCATCAGCAATCCCAAGTTATGAGAATGGCGTAGCGAGTTCTTATATTCCTGTTCTAAATTTCGCTCTAGATAACGTCGATTAGCAATTCCCGTTAAAGGGTCTAGTAATGATAATTTTGTGAGTCGCTCATTTTCCAGTTTTAACCTTACATTTTCCCGCTGTAAACTAGCCATGATTTCATACATTTTAGGGATAGATGATATTTTTTGTAAGATTTTATTCATGTTTTTATGGTTTTAAAGATTTAACCTAATTGGTTAGTTCTCAGAGCGGGTAAAGAAAGCTAAGTTATTTTTAAGGCCTTATCTTAGGAAATAATCTCAGAAAAATTTTTGTATAAAGTTAGCAAAACTGTTTAAATCTCATACTTGAGATAATGTTAGATTGTGGCAAATAAATATTGATAACGAAAATTAATATTGAGGGCAAGTAATTACCTGAAAATCAATTAATTGGTTTTCAGGTAAATTGATGAACCAAGCTAAGAATACCATGAGAGATGTCAGCAATAGTTGGTGCTTTATCTCTTTGATTTATGGAACCAGCTTATAAACTCAGTTATCAATATACTGATGTTGGATTAATAATTCTTGTTGATTTTTGCTGGTGCTATGCGAATATTGCTCAGTATTAGATAGTAAGTTATTAATCAACAAGTTAATTTGCAATCAAAGCGTTGATACCACCATCAATTCTCAGAACTTGTCCTGTAATATAGGATGATTGATCTGAGCTTAGCCAAATTACTGCATTGGCAACTTCCTGAAATTCTCCATAACGACCAAGTGGTACCATGATTGAACTCAAGGGAGTTTCTTCTTCGCTTTGGAGACCTTGAGCTAATCTTGTTGCTTTTTGCAGAATGCCAGGAGAGATTGCGTTGATCCGAATATTATTGCGAGCATACTCTAACGCAGAGGACTCTGTGAGGGCTTTAACTGCGGCTTTGGTACTACGGTAAATTGAACAACCAGGCTTCCCATCTGATTTAAACATACTCACATTATTAATAATTGTGCCCTGATTTTGCTTCAACATCTGTTGAATTTCGTACTTGAGACACATCCAAGTCCCGTTGAGATTAAAGTTAATTAGTTCAGCCACCAATCCTTCTGGTTGACTTGCAAGGGGGATATAAGGTCCTTCTCCACTAACATTATTAAAGGCTATATCTAGACCTCCGTATTCTTCGACAATGCGATTGATTAATACTGATACTTGTTTGTTGAGAGTAATATCAGTTTCGTGAAAAAAAGCTTTTCCTCCAGCTTGTTTAATTTTTCTGACGATCGCTTCTCCTCTGACTGAATCTTCATCGGCGATCGCAACTTTAGCCCCTGCATTTGCCATGCTCAAAGCAGTGACCCGCCCGATATCATTACTAATTCCAACAACTAAAGCTACTTTTTCCTCTAACAGCATGGCTTAGTGGATATTTGTTGATTTTTTGACACGAACTTCATCATCAGAATCCCTACCGTTTGATTCTAAATTAATTTTTCCGTCACTTTCTTGGCGGTTGTTGTTTTTTTTATCCGATTCTTGCTTAGGACTAGCAACGCCATGATTCCTCTCAAAAAACTTTAAATAAGTACATATCCGTTGCCTTTAAGATTTATTACCTTAATAAAAGTATCACGATCTTGCTCTTTAATCTGGTTTTTAAAATACTATTTTGAGCAATTGAGATTTGGGTCATACCAGGTTACAGTAACCATTACACGATAGTTCTCAATAGAAAAATGATTTAATATTATCTTTTTCTGAAGACTATAGATCTCTAAAAAAGCTAGAATAACCAATAATTTATCAGGATTAAAGACACCAATGCCTAATTTTCGCTTATTTTTAGACTATTTGATGAATAAAGAAAATATTGATCACATATAGTTCTTAAAAATCAATTTAACGATAGAATCTCTATTAACAATACTTATTAAAAGTTATCTTCTCCCAATAATTATTTAGTTAGATCGGAAATAATCTTAATGCTACGAACTCAGGGTCGAATTGGCGAAGTTGAAAACAGACTTGTATGTCTTTCCTTATCCGATATGGTTTTCAAATGCAACTTTGGCTCCTGACCTCAGATATTCCAACACTTTCACAAACTTGTAGAAGTTATACCAAAGAAATACAGCAATTATTAACGCCTCTCTCAATAGTCATTTCCAGAAACTCTTTTCTCCTTTCCGAATTATTGCTATTGCTTTAACTTAATGAACTCCAACCAACAAAGCTCCGCGACTGCTCCTCATCCTGAGGATTTCTGGAAAGATGAATGGGTACTATCGAGAAAGTCGATTCATGCGTCAGGTTTAATTGTCGACCATCATCTTGAACCTCCTGATGAGATCGAGAATGAAACGACAAAACATCACATATTAGCTTATTTGCTAAGTGACTTTAGTCCGCGACAAGTAACTCGTATTGCTGACCAAGAATATGATGGAGTACAAAGACGGGGTGATATTTGGCTTAAACCAAGGGATTCTTCTGGTTTTTGGCATTGGGAAAATACTGATGAATGTCTCATATTTGCGATTAACCCTGCTTTTCTGCGACAGATAGCAACAGAAACCAATTGTCTCAATCCTGACAAAATTGAAGTCTTACCTCTTGCGAATACTCGCGACCCCGCTTTAGATCTTATGGCAGGTCAGTTTCTTCAGGAAATATATTATGGTGAGTTGGGTAATCGACTATACATCGAATCTTTAGCCAATATTTTTGCAGTCAATCTACTGAGAAACCACTGCGCTTTTTCCGCAACTTTCAATGAATACAGTGATGGGTTACCTCCCTTCAAGCTCAAACAAGCCATCAGCTACATTCACGATCATTTAAACGAAACTATCAAACTTAAAGATATCGCCGATCTCCTCGATATTAGTCAATACTACTTCTGCCGCCTATTTCGCGACTCCACAGGAGTATCTCCCTACCGCTACGTAATTCAACAACGAGTAGATAAAGCCAAAAAATTGATGGCAAAAAGCAACTTACCATTATCGGATATTGCATTTGAATGCGGATTTAGCTCTCAATCCCAAATGACCCAACATTTTAGCAAACTTGTGGGAGTTACACCCAAGAAGTATCGAGATTTACAGTAATTGTTTCTGATTTCTAATTTTTCTCACTAAGCCTACATGATAAAAAATTATTTAACTAATAAGAAATGAATTTATCCGTCCTCAGTCACTTTAGCCCAAAATCCCGTCAGAAAATTCTCCCTCAAAAACCTTTAATATCTGCTTTAGATTTAGGTTGGCAAAGTTTTAATTTTGATTATTACGAACATGACTCTCACGAAACCCCTGTTTATTTTATGGAACATCATATGATTGGGTTATCGTTAGGAAAAATGAAAACCGAACGCAAATTAGATGGAAAATATCGCCAAGAACAAGCCAACTTTGGTTCTGTAAATATAGTTCCAGCCAATGTAGAACATTGGTCAGCTTGGAAAAGCTTGGGAAAATTTGCCGTTCTCTCCATTAAACCTGAGGCATTAGCCAAAATTGCCCCAGAAACCGTTCATCTTGAACGTGTGAAATTGATTCCTCGTTTTTTTACTACCGAATCAGATCACTTTATTACTGGTCTTGTCATGAGCATCAAACAGCAGCTAGAAATCAACCCTAACGATTGTGATTTTTATGCTGAACATCTTAAAAATGCCTTGTTTGCTCACCTGATCCAAAATTACTGTTCCCGCGAATATCGTTTTAAAGACTATGGCGATGGT
>JBCDEP010000205.1:0-9742 GCA_039179675.1 Cyanobacteria bacterium P01_G01_bin.67 | reverse complement strand
TATATGGTCTTTGGCATTTGACTGATGAAAAACTGGAATAATTCTACAATCAAGTTTGAAAGATTATATCTAATAATTCTAGGAACAAACTGTATCAAATAATATAAAATTAAAATTTATCAAAATAAACTTTAAGCTCCAAAATAATTGACTCTTTTTACAATATCCTAACTTGTTTTCAATAAAGTATGTGCTTACCAAAGGTCTCTCAGTCTAAGTTGAAAATGACTTAGTAATTAATCTAAAGATTTTAAAAATGTATAGATAAATATCAAGTAGGTCTTGACCTAACTGACTTCAATTCTTCTATTATTTATTCTTATTAATAGCATGTTATTTTTCTGATTCAAATATTTATTAGCGAAATCAAAAACAGAGGTTAAATGTGCATGTAATAACAAAAAACTATGCTCATATGTACCAATAACCAGAAATAGATCACCATAAAATTTTTATTGTAATCTCATGGTGTACATTAAATCAGCAACGCCCATTATTTTATTGCATATTTACCTCACAAAGCCAATTTAGAATAAAATATTGCTCAATGCTTGACCTTTGAATTGTGTAAAATACTATTGTTCTTCTCTTATTTGTGAATTAGTTCTAGTCTAATAATCAACGTTATATTGATTTTAAAACTTCTTATTTTCTTCTTGCTTTATCTAAAATTTATACTTAATCAATAATCTTTGACCATAAATTCACAAAATGAAGATAATTTCGGAATATACTTAGGCAAGTTTACTTAGTTAATAATAACTTTAAGCTTGAACTTATTATTTTTATCGAGAAGCTAAAAACCAAAGATAAAAAGATTTACAAATATATAGATCTTTAAGGAGAAAAATCTTCGCCTTAGATACATTTATTATCTTTTTGATTACTATGAATACATCAACTAAATCCCTACTATTAGGAGAAATTCTACAAAATGCAGGTTTGATTTCTAACGTTCAAATCCAAATAGTATTGCATGAACATAGGCAGAATTTTAAACTTAGATTTGGCGAGGTCTTGGCTGCTAAAGGCTGGGTTAAACAACAAACGGCGAATTTTTTTGCTGACGAATGGAATTGCATTATTCAACAACAAGAGCGGTATCCTTTAGGCTATTATCTAGAAAAATCAGGATTGCTGACTAAAGAGCAAGTATCTTTGATTTTGCAAGAACAAAGACAGATCTGGGTTAAATTTGGTTCTGTTGCCATTCTTCAAGGACTTCTTGTACAGCAAACAGTTGATTTCTTTCTAAATAATTTATCACCTCTATCTTTATGTTGCTCTCCATTAATCGGCAGAAAAAATTTTGAGGTAAAAAAAGTGCAAAATACTCAAATTATAGATGAATCATCATCCTCAGAACTTGACTACGAGGATATTCCCTGGATTGATTAGAGATTTTGGTGGGCAAAGCTTCTATCATTATCAATAACATTTAATACGATCGCCTTGTTGTCACAGTTTTATAGCGAGCCAGTATTACTAGGGAAAGGAGCCAGAAAAAAAGAAAAGGTTTTTGGCTCAAGTATAGTTGCAACATTTTATAAGTATTAAGATAGCTTGATTATCCTGGAGCTGATGATTCTTGATGTTATTTCCCGATGGTAATTATAAGCTGCCAATATTCATTATTTATGCCAGAACTATAATCCTAATTTTTTGAATTATAAAAGATAAGAGAAGAGCTAACGAGTCATAAAAATTGCAAAAACCTCTGATTTAGTAATGGGAATTCCATTGAAGCTAGTAACTGCTATCTTTAGGACTAATTAAACCTGCCTTGGGATAGATGTAAAATTAATTAATTTAATTAAATCTAGAATAGCGCTTACTTAAGGCCTCATGATAAATCTAGTTAATCAACGAGTTCAGATCATTCTCAATTTAATTTCAACTTAAATTATTAAAGCTAGCTTTTTAACTATTACGCTCTTTTTTACTTAAAAAATGGTTCCTTTAAAAGACGAAAACCCAGTAAAGATAGTACCATACGTTACCTATGGTCTAATTGCAGTTAATATACTCGTATTTGGCTATGAACTAAGTTTAAACTCTGCCCAATTAGAGCTTTTTTTTCATTTATTCGCCGTTGTCCCTCAAGAATTAACCGCTAGCTTCAGTGGCATTAATCTACATCAAGATATTCCCGAAATAATCACGCCTATAACTTCCCAATTTCTGCATGCGGGATTTACTCATATTGCCTTCAATATGCTTTTTCTGTGGATATTTGGCAATAACATTGAAGAACAATTAGGCAGAAGCAAATTTTTGATTTTCTATTTATCCTGTGGCGTACTTGCTGTAATGTCTCAATGGTTCTTTTCTTCCATGTCCAGCGTACCATCTTTAGGAGCTAGTGGAGCGATCGCTGGGGTCATGGGAGCATATATTCTGAAGTTTCCCCAAGCAAAAATTGTAACTTTAGTTCCTTTAGGGTTCTTTTTTCCCTTATTTAGAATACCTGCGGTGTACTTCCTGGGATTTTGGTTTGTTGAACAAGCTTTGAACGGAATCTATTCTTTTGAAGTTACAGCTAGTGTTGGCATGGAAAGCGGAGGAGTAGCTTATTGGGCACATGCAGGAGGGTTTATTGCAGGAGCAATTTTAGGACCAATTTTAGGTTTGTTTTCCTATTCCTCAGAGAATCAAACCCTGAGCTAGGGCAGTGTCCTTATTAGCTTTATTAAATATGAAATAACTGGAGAAATCACATGCGATCGCTCTGACAAACCTAAAGCCTGATGTTTTAAGTAAAGCTTTAATTTCTTAAGCTGAGTATAAAAACAATTTTTGGTAAAAGTTTCCTTCAGGATTAAGCTACACCCCAAGATTTAACGGAAAATTAAGGATTTTTACCATAAGCTTAATTTGAGATTAGCAAAATCAGGAGAAATTCCTATGTCTAAGATCAAAGAAGAAATGCCGGTTCTCGTAAGACATGAAGGTGACTGGATTGGTACTTATACAACAGTTGACAATAGTGGCAAGATTCTAGATCGTAATGAATCCCATATAACCTGCGAATTTCCAGACGGGAAAGAATATCCTTATTTTCAAACCAATCGATACAAGTGGGCTGATGGGAAACAACAAGAATATCAATTCCCAGGATTATACCGAGATCATAAACTTTGGTTTGATACGGAACGTATTGAAGGCAATGCTTGGGAGGCAAATGACTCTCTAATTATTCTCTACTTTAGTTATAAGGACATCCCTAATGCTTATATCTACGAAATGATTCACCTTAGTCCCTGCAACAATCATCGCGCTCGTACTTGGCATTGGTTCAAGGACAGTCAAATTTATCAGAGAACTCTAATTAAAGAGGAACGTAAGCAATAGTAAGGGATTAGGGCATTAGATAATTAGCAAATAATGATCCAACTTATTAAGAGAGCATTTTTGGATACGGAAGATGGTCAAATTCTTTATCGTATAGGAGGAGAAGGCGAACCTCTGCTATTACTGCATATGGCTCCCCGCAGTAGTGATGAATTTCTGGAATTGATGCCAATGCTGGCTCAAGAGAGACAGGTGATCGCGATGGATTTGATGGGGTTGGGTGATTCAGATCGACCCCCAAGAGAATATTCAGTCATGGATTATGTTAATTGTGCGATCGCCCTGTGGGATCAATTAGGCATTAAACAATGTAGTCTTCTTGGTAGTCTCACGGGGGGGTATATCGCAGGAGCAATAGCCGTAGCTTATCCAGAGCGAGTTGAGAAACTAATTCTCTGCAATGTACCAGGGTTTGACCAAGAGGAGCAGGAGAAAATTCTTCAGAAATATACTGCGGGATTTGACCTTAAAGAAGATGGCTCTCACCTGATGGCTAGATGGAATGCTCGGATGAATGTCGTTGACAACCAAGAGTTAAATCATCGTTGTGTAATCGACGATCTCAAATGTTTTGGTTCTCCTATCTATCCTGCTATGGCAGCTACGAATTACTTTCTTAAAGCTAAAGAACAATTTTCCCTGATCGAATGTCCTACTTTAGTTTTGTCAGGACAAAAAGCCTTAGAACCTCTAATAAAAGCTGGTTTAGCTAAACTAGAGAATCAACTTTGGCTCTCAAAAGCAATTTCTCATAGTCAGAAAGTTGAACTAGCCAATGGAACTTTGTGGATGATGAATCAGATGCCAGAAGCGATCGCCCAAACAATAGTCGATTTTCTAAATAATAATGAAACACCAGATTAAAAGAGCTTTTTTCGATACAGAAGATGGACAGATTCATTATCGTATCGGTGGAGAGGGTGAGCCTCTGCTGTTATTGCATATGAACCCCCGCAGTAGTGATGAATATCGAGAGTTGATGCCGCTGTTGGCTCAAGAGAGACGAGTAATTGCTATGGATTTCATGGGCTTTGGTGATTCGGATAAGCCCCCCAGGATGTATACTATTGCCGATTACGCTAAAACCGTCATTGCTCTCTTGGATGAATTAGGGATCAAACAAACTAGTATCTTGGGCAATCATACAGGAGCTTTTGTGACCACAGAAGTTGCAGCAGCCTATAGTGATCGCGTTGATAAGGTTATTTTAGGTAATGTAGCTGGTTTTGGTGAGGCAGGAAAAGCCAAACTAGGGGAATTATTTGAGAAGGGATTTAAGATACAAGAAGATGGCTCTCACTTAATGCAAAGATGGCAAGCGCGATCACGATACGTTGGTTCGGCAGAACTGAATCAGCGTTGGGTTTTGGACGATCTTAAGTGTTTTGGTTATCCTTTATATGCTGTTTGGGCAGTAAAAGAATACTGTCTGGAAGCCGAAGCCCGTTTAGGCATGATTAAGTGTCCCACCCTAATCTTGTGGGGTTTAGATGATGTGCAGGAATTTGAACGATTGGGGCTAGCTATGGCAGAAAACCGTCATTTTGTGGCTCAAGCAATTCCTCATGGTCAGGAGGTTGAATTTGAAGCAGGAACAATCTGCATGATGAATCAAATACCTGAAGAAATTTCTCAGGTAGTAATTAAATTCTTAAATGAATAATCGATCGAAGAATTCATCGTAATCTAGGTTTAGAAGTCACAAAAGCAGGGATTTCTCTTAATGCTTTAGTTGCTCAGAAATTGGCTAGAGATTATATGGTTTGATAGTTTGGATAAGGCGATCGCTCTATTGCAGAGCAAGATAAAACAGATCGCGCATCCGCGTACCCTACGGATCGCGCTTTGGAAACTACTGGTGTCGTTCTCGATATTAAGCAGTAGTAACAAAATACAATTCAATTAATAATAAATAATTTTGTAGAGAGAATCAATTGAGGATAGAGACAGCTATTAGTATTTTGGCAGAACATCTACTTGTCAATGGTTTGAATATTGAATTTCGCGCCAAGGCAAAAGAAATTGCTAGCTCTGTTGAAATAGATAATTTGAATAGTCTATATAGATTTTTCCACAATCCACCCAGTAAGCCTCATTTTTATACCGTTGAAGAATATGGTTTAGGTGGATGGCTTAGTGCTTGCCAGTTTGCCATTTTTGAAATTATCTATAATCTTGGCGAAGATACTTTGCCATTCATAAGAGAGATAGCCTGGGGAGAATACGATTGGATACAGGGCAATGCTATAGAATTGCTAATTCGTTTTGCTGCACAAGGCATTCGCACGGAAGAGCTAATCGTAGAAATTAAGGAGAACTTTCCTAATATTCGTTGTGAAGCACAGCTATATGCCATACAACCTTTAGTAAAAGATTTAGCAACAGATCTATCTCTAAGTAGAGTATTCGATCGACTATTGGAAATTGAAGATTTTCAAGATGCCTATGATGAGATTACTTATGTCGATCCCGATCCGCACAACATATTTAACGATAATTTATACGGTAGGGTTGTTTCGTCATCTAAAACTGATGAAAAAATATACAAGAAGAAAACAGTGGCATTCTTGAATCTAAATAATTTTCAATACGGAGCATTTGCTCGGAAAAAAGGAGAGGTAAGAGTAGGAATCAATGAAGATTGTCAGATATTCAAATTAGAGGGAAAAGAAGTGCTATCGGCGACACTAGATGAAATATTAAAGGCGCAAATTGTAGCTGTTGGTCATTGGTCTTTCGAGCAAACAAATACAAACCCAATAAGTATATATCCACGCGCCATCACAAAAATTCAATGACATCTTATCAAACTATTGCTTGTACAATCTCTTCGTGGCTGTAATTTTATTGGTTAGTATTTTAGCGATCGCCAAAATGATTTCAAGAACTTGGAAAAAATGAAAAGATTAGAAGCATAAGAGTCAACCAGAATTTATTAATTTAGGATTTTGAACATTTAATCTCAATGATCGAGAACTGCCGTACACTTAATTTCAACAATTAATCCAGCGGTAGATAACCCAGTCACCCCTACACCAGTCCAAGTAGGATATTGATTGGTAAAATAACGATCTTTTACTTGGATAAACAGAGGCAGATGAGGAATAGTTAACTGTTGATTTTCAGCAACATTCGCCCCAGTGACGTGGTAAGTAATCATCTCGACCACATCATCAAAACTCGATCCTGCTGCCGTTAGTACCTTATTTACATTCTCAAATGCCTGGACAAACTGGGCTTCAATATCCTCTACTACCTGTAAATTTTCATCCCTGCCTACTTGTCCTGAGATGTATAGAGTATTGCCTACCTTAATCCCAGGACAGTAATGGTATTTTTCGTAGAGAATCTCCATACCTGGAGGAATAATAACTTCGCGAGTATTGCCCATTTTATGAATTCCCAGACTTATAAAAAATTAGTTGCCAAGAATTTTAGCAAGGATTTTCACTCTGCTGTGGAAATTGTTGAGGAAAAAATTCCCGAACCTGCTGACAATCAAATTTTGATTCGCAATAAGTTTGCTGGAGTTAATGCAGGTTTTGATACTTTGTTGTGCAAAGGCAAGATTCCCTATTTTACCGAAACACCACCACTCGATCTCGGGGTGGAAGCGGTGGGATATGTTGAAGCAGTGGGAAATAGGGTGACAGAATTTGCTGTGGGTGATGCGGTATTAACTACCCAACGGGGAGGAGGATATCGAGAATATCAGAGGATCGATGCCAGTCGGGGATTTAAAGTCCCTGAAGCAACTCCCGAAGTTTTAAGCTTGATGCCTACTGGAGTCTCGGCGTTGGTGGCTTTAGAACAGGTAGGAATGATGACCAGTAAAGAAACCGTGATGATAACCGCCGCCGCAGGGGGAACGGGTCATATTGCAGTGCAACTGGCAAAACTGCTAGGAAATCATGTGATTGGCACTTGTGGTTCGGAGGCAAAATTCAAGCTATTACAAGAATTAGGATGCGATCGCATCATTAACTATCGTTTAGAAAATGTCGCTGATGTACTGAAGCAAGAATATCCTCAGGGTATAGATTTAGTATTTGAATGTATTGGCAAGGAGATGTTTGATACCTGCGTCGATAATCTAGCGGTTCGAGGGCGATTGGTGGTGGTAGGATTCATTTCAGAATATGGCAAGGATCTAGAGCTAATATCTCAATCCCGCATTTACCATAAGCTATTTTGGAAAGCAGCATCAATCCGAGGTTTTCTGATGCCCATGTATAAGGAATATATCCCCGAAGCACGCGATCGCTTGTTCGATCTTTTCTATTCAGGTCAAATAAGAGTTGCAGTCGATCCCAGCCAGTTTATCGGGATTGAATCTATTCCCGCTGCGGTAGATTATCTATTGGGGGGCAAAAATTGCGGCAAAGTCATTGTCAAATTTTAATACAAGCGTATTTGTAGGGGCTTATGGCATAAGCCCTCATAAAGATTGAGATTCGCTTTAATCTTTCTATTGAGGTTTAACCATGATTAAAAACGGCATTGCCCGAATTCTGATTAGCGTTAAGGATCTAAATGAATCGGTGGAATTCTATCGGGATATTTTCCAGATGACTGTAGAGGGGGAATATTCCCTGGATAAAAATACTGTCGAGCAGCTATGGAACTTACCACCAGAAACAACAGCTAAGGCAGTTTGTCTCAAAAATGACGAACAGACAACCTTGTTAGAATTAATAGAATTCCAGCCTCAATCCGATCGATTTATCCGTCCTGGAGGCAATACAACGGACTATGGATTATTTACGATCGCCCTGCGAGCTAAAAATGTTGATGCGGCATATGAAACCCTGAAAAAAAAGGGTTATCAATTTATCTGTCCTCCCATTACCTATACTCCTAGTTGGGTTCCCGTCACCGTCAAAGAAGCAATTATGGTCGCTCCTAATGAAACAGCGATCGCTTTGATCGAACGGGTGAGCGAACCAATACCAGAATTTAAAGGTGATTTTGGCATTATGCTGGATACTTCTCAAGTGGTAGAAGACATCGAAGAGGTGACTAAGTTTTATGTAGATATTCTGGGATTAAACAAAGTCTTCGACCAAGTATTACCAACAGGCATGATTGATAAGATTCTGAATTTACCAACGGGTACAGAATCGAGGATGGCATTTATTAATCAAACAGGAAGCAAAAATGCTGCCTTGGAGTTTATTCAATGCTCGGTTAAGGGTAAGTCTCTAGCTGATGTTGCCAAACCTCCCCATCTCGGCTTATTTGCGATCGCCTTTGCGGTGGACGATCTATCGGCTTTGATTGAAAAGTTACAAGCTAACACTATCAAGATGTTATCTGAACCAGTTGAAATATATAATTGCGATCAGGAAAGTGCTAGGGCGATCGTCGTTGAAGCTCCTAATGGAGTTAGTCTACAGTTCTTTGAGTCTTGAAGTGATTCTTACTATCAAGAAAGTTTTCAGTATAATACCTGTACTTAACTTTTCCGATCATGGCTGTAGCATTACAGGGAAGTGTCAATTCAATAGTATCTGATTACTATCCAATGCAGTTGACAAACTTAACAGAAGAGCCGAAAAGCGATCTCAAGAATCTTGAATTTTTACAACCTTCGGCTAATCTCTGCAAAAATCGAATTTTCTTTAAAGGATTATTAGGATAATAATAATCTACTTATACTTCTGAATAAATGATGCCATTTTTATGTATAATTTTGCTCTTTCTAGATTAGCACTAAAACCAAGACTTGCATCTTTAAGTGCCTCTGCTTGCCATAATAATTCAGACACAGCATTTCGGTCTTGATCGTTTATTAGGTCAGGATTTGCTCCACTATCCAAAAGTAATTTTACAATTTCAAGATGTTCGGGATCAGCTGTGGTTAGTGCAGTATCTCCTCGCTTAGATTGAATGTTTACAGATGCACCATTATTCAATAATAATTCTACAAGTGGCTTTTTTCCTCGGTTCGCTGCCCACATAAGTGCTGTATACCCGCTAACAGAATCTAGCTCTTCATCAACTAGAGTTTGATTAATATCTACACCTCTGCTAATTATTAATTCGGAAATTTCGATTATTTTCGGGTAGTCATAATTGTGGTTGGTTGCACAAGCAGCTAAAAGTGTATCTTTTGCAAAAATGACTGAAGCTCCTGCTTCAATCATTTCTTTAGCTATGTCGTATAATTCTTCATTAATGGCGTACCAAAGTGGAGGATAGCCAAACTGACAAAGTCGATCTAAATGATCTTTTTTATAATATTTGCGAATTTTTTCAAGATTGTGTTTTTTGATTGCCGAAAATATAGGAGATTGCTTTGTTCTTTTTGTACTATTTATTGTATTAGTTTGGTTTATTGTCAGGGGACTATTTATTAATTCTGTACATAGTGAATTCTAAGATTGTTTTT
>JBCDEP010000128.1:0-18706 GCA_039179675.1 Cyanobacteria bacterium P01_G01_bin.67 | reverse complement strand
TACACAATAGTTTATTCAACCCAAATTTTTTCTGGTATTATTCATTGATGCCGCAATTTAGCGATCGCTTGACTAAGGAGCATTACGGCTTTAATCCTGGGCTAAACCTTTTCCTTTGAGCCACTCTGGATTATAGATTCGAGATTGATATCTTGCTCCACCATCACATAACACCGTAACGATAGTATGCCCAGGTCCCATTTCCTTGGCTAAAGCAACTGCTGCGCCAACATTAATACCGACAGAGCCTCCCATAAAGAGACCTTCACGGTGTAATAGTTGATAAATAACTCTAATACATTCATGATCGTCGATCTGAATCGCATCATCGATAGGTGCCCCTGCCATATTGCCAGTGATGCGACTATTACCAATACCTTCGGTAATTGAACTACCTTCAGGTTTAATTTCTCCCGTCTTGACAAAGCTATATAAACCACTGCCCATCGGATCAGCGACTACACATTTGACATCGGGATTTTGCTCTTTGAGATACATTGCCACTCCAGCATAGGTTCCTCCTGTTCCTGTGGCAGCTACCCAACCATCGATCTGTCCGTCGGTTTGTGACCAAATTTCAGCCCCAGTAGTTTCGTAATGTGCTTGGCGATTTGCCAAATTCTCAAATTGATTTGCCCAGATGGCATTGTCTAATTCAGCAGCGACTCTTCCTGAAACCTTGACGTAATTGTTGGGATTTTTATAGGGTACGGCTGGAACAAGTCTAACTTCAGCCCCCAATGTTCTTAAAGTATCAATTTTTTCCTGTGATTGAGTTTCAGGAATTATAATTAAACACCTATAACCTTTAGCATTACAAATATGAGCTAGACCAATTCCTGTATTGCCTGCTGTCCCCTCAACTACAGTTCCCCCTGGTTTGAGAAGTCCTTTTTTTTCGGCATCTTCAATAATGTATAGTGCTGCTCGATCCTTAACTGATCCTCCAGGATTAAGAAACTCAGCTTTACCTAAAATTTCACATCCTGTGGCATCGCTAAAGCTATTGAGGCGAATTAAAGGAGTATTTCCGACCGTAGCAACAAACCCATTCTTGATATCCATACCTAATACAATTGGAATAAATCGACTCTCTAGTCTTAAGATTACCTGAATTCCGACCTTTAGGACTGATAAATTAATCTCCTTCAGCCCTTTGCCTTTAAACCTTTCCTGGCTTTAGCTATCAATTTTAGATATCATTTCGATCTAGTTCATGATGTCCTTCAGCAATCAATTTCGGTTTGATATAGAGATTTTCTAGTAGTACTCCCATTCCTGCTACCCAAGGGGGTACAATCAACGCTCCAATAATTCCGAGAACTTGTGCGCCCCCCAATACCGCTAACAATTGATATAGGGGAGGTACTTTAACGGAACTACCTACTAAAAGAGGATCTAAGACATAGGTTTCTAAGTTTTGGATGATGACAAATAAAAGTAAGACCCAAACAACAGTCAATCCCCCTTGAGACGTAGCGACAATTAAAGCGGGAATGGCACCTAAGATTGGTCCAAAAAAGGGAATAAGATTAGTAAAACCTGCAATTACTCCCAAACCAAGAGCCAATTCCGACAATCCCAGAAATCTTAGACTGACGCTAATTACCACCCCCAAAATACTGGAAACTAGGATGCGACCTTGAATGTACCCTCCCATCCTTTTAGCTACTGGTTCAATTTGTATCGACAGGCGTTTATTCCAGGGCGCAGGAAATAAATTAATTATATCTTCCAAGAGTTGCTTAGAAGCTGAGAGCATATATGCTGAAAGCAACAGTGCTAACAAAGCACTTAAGACGCTACCAATTATGCCTCTCGTAACACTATAGGAGCGAACTACCAACTGCTGACTAGAACGAATCGCCCAAGAAGTTAATCCTTGGACATCTAGCATTTGATTAATAATATCTGGTGCCCCTGTTTCGCTCATGCCAAAACGTAAAATCAATCCCGATAGTAGCGATCGCAAAGTTTCTATGTAGCTAGGAAATTTCCCAATTAAAATCTGAATCTGTCTGACCACCGTGGGACCCACAATCAACCCAAACCCTGTCAGAGTAGCGATTAAGCCAGCATAAACGATCAAAACAGCTAGAAATCTTGGTAATCCTGCTTTCTGAGTGGTATTAACAATGGGAGCTAATGTTGCGGACAACACCACCGAAATCATTAGGATTACAATTAAACTCCTCAACTGCCAAAATAGAAGTAACAGTAAAGGCAACGTAACTAAAAGAACTATGTTAGTTATGGAGAGGGAAATTTGTCTATTGTTCATTGAGGAAAAGCAAAAAGCTGTCACCCATAAGCTGACACTAAAAATCTTAGACTGCAATTAGGCTGATTTAGTGAGATCGATACTTTTAAATTTGATTTAGTAAATTTGATCTAGCCGTGGGAGTTAGGTCGTCTTGAACCTGAACTGTAATCAACCTGTAGTTAAACTAAGGATAATTCGATTTTTTCTCCCGATTGAGGATCAATCGCTTTTGTCTTAAGCTGACGTTGTTCTAATAGGTGATTGAATTCTTCTACTGTACCTTCTGCCTTCAGAATTGATATAATCAATCCCTTAAAATCGATATCCCCACCTGCGGCAGTGGATAAAATTACTTGAGGGTTTAACCACTGGCAAACTTGAAGAGCTGTTTCTTGACCCTTGATTACTGCTCCTAATAAGGGCAGCTTCAGATTAATCAGAGGAGTGATGATGACATCAATCTTCCCCTCTTTCTTCAGAGATTCTGAGTGATATCCGTGAGGTTCGTAATATATATTTTGTCCTGACTCTAATCCCGAGATGATGTAGCCGTTTTCGACTAAGGTTGGACCAATTGGCGAACCTGGAACAGCCTTGATTGTTACCTGTTCTAACTCAAATGTTGATTGATGCTCTAAAGATGTCACTGTCTTATATCCAAGCTCTTGAGCTACCTTTGCTCCGTTAGGCGAAGCGACCACAGGAATATCTTTATCCAGCTGTTTTAGGGTAGGGGGATGTGCGTGATCTTCTAATCCTTGAGATAGAAGAATCAGATCAATGTTCTCTGGAATTGGTTGGGGATTATTTTTTTTGCCCTCAAACAGCCACGGTAAATTACCAAAGGTTAACTTGCCCACTAGCCAAGGATCGAGCAAAATACGCTGATTTTCAATTTCGATTAGCCAAGAGTTACTATCAAAATAAGTAAGATTAATCATGTTTATTTACAGTTTACTTTCTTCTTATTGTAAATATTTGTTAACCAAAAAGCTTTCCTAAAAGTGAAATTAAGCCAAAATTGACGTTTCTAGAATTTATTGTTAGTAATTCCAAACCCCCAATCTGGTCAATATCATGGACATAGGAGCATGAGGGATAGATAATGTGGTCTCGTCTAGGAATCAATACCGATAGCTACAGGTAAGATTGCTAAACTTTAGTACCCAAAAGCATTTGCTCGCTCTTTAAATCAGAGATGGAATTTTTGTTCAACAACCTGAAGATGATTTACTACCATTAGTAACCTTAAGCAGTACTTGGTTCAACATATCAACGTCCCTGAATATTGGTAATTGAGAAAGTAAATTTTTGAGCGAGAAAATTTATATCCCTTATCAGAGGTTTGAAATTAACGTACTATAACCTGGGTACTTTATTTATTAATCACTCACAAAAGTGACAGGATTAAGATTGAGTTATGAATAGATTAAGAAGCACTTTAACTAAAAGTTAAAATGGTCATAACTCTTGCCCAGTAGCATTGAGTTTAATGATGACTCAAAAAATAGATTGACTTATTAAATTAAAATTTCAGAGCAAGAAAATTTTATGATTTACGATCAACAGGCAGCTAGCCAAACAGAGGCAGTTCTGCAAACAGAAAATGTCAATGTTTACTATGGTGACTTTTTAGCAGTTAAAGGAATTTATCTAAACGTACCAAAAAATAGGGTCACGGCATTCATTGGTCCTTCTGGCTGTGGCAAAAGTACTTTGTTACGTTGTTACAATCGCCTCAATGATCTAATTCCCATTTTTCGCCTTGAAGGATTAGTTACTTACCACAATCAAAATCTTTATGGTAAAGATATTGACCCTGTTCAGGTAAGGCGCAAAATTGGGATGGTTTTTCAAAGACCAAATCCTTTTCCTAAATCTATTTATGACAATATTGCTTTTGGCGCTCGGATTAATGGCTATAAAGGTAATATGGATGAACTAGTAGAGCGATCGCTTCGGGGTGCCGCACTATGGGATGAGGTTAAAGACAAGCTTAAACAAAGCGGTTTGGCACTTAGTGGGGGACAGCAGCAAAGACTGTGTATTGCGCGAACTATTGCTCTTCAACCCGACGTGGTACTGATGGATGAACCCTGCTCTGCACTTGATCCAATTTCCACCCTTAAAGTAGAAGAATTAATTCATCAACTCAAAGAAAATTACACGATTGTGATCGTTACTCACAATATGCAGCAGGCTTCTCGGGTAGCTGATTACACTGGATTTTTCAACGTTACTGAGGTAGAAGGAGGAAATCGCCAGGGATATTTAGCAGAATTTGCGCCAACGGAACAAATTTTCCAAAATCCGCAAGAGGAAGCGACTCAACAATATGTTAGCGGACGCTTTGGGTAATTATTGATTGGCTGATTTATTTGGAAGCTATCCTAAGATAAATTTTAATCAGGATTTTTTAATGTGCCTCAAAGCGGGGAATTATGACATTCAAGAATCCCCAAGATAATGCTTTATCGGAGAAAGCCGTTCTCGCGGTCGATTTATTGATAGGATAGGTTGAATCTGGGATCGTTACAATTAAAATATATGTTTGACAAAAAATACTTATCTCGTCTACTAGCTTTGGTATTAGTAGTTGCCATTAGCCTCATGGGCTGTACTTCTAGTCCTTCTGGGCTATCAGGCAACTACAGCCAAGATACTCTAGCAGTGTTAGAAAATTTAAGATCGGCAATTGACTTACCCGATGACGCTAGTAACAAAAAAGAGGTAGTCACCTTAGCACGACGTCAAATTAGTGACTATGCTTCTCGCTATCGCCGTAATGACAAAACTGCTGGCTTGAGATCGTTTACAACCATGCAAACCGCATTAAATGCGATCGCAGGATACTATAGTTCTTACGGTAATCGTCCCGTACCAGAAAAGCTTAAAAAACGTTTAAACCAAGAGTTTAAGCAAGTAGAAATTTCCCTAAAACGAGGCGTATAGCTTTAACACTGATTAAATTTAATCAATTTGACCTATCCCCAATTTACAATCCTCCTATAGTTTAGGGGGATTTTTTTTAGATTAGAATCTAATGCGGTAAATCTAAAAATGGAAGTATTAGCTTTCCGCTTGTTCTTTCCGCTACGGAAAAGTTATGCTTCCAGTGACATGCATACATAATGCTAGAGTTACTCTGATTACGGAGAGGGTGGGATTCGAACCCACGGTACTTGCGTACACTCGATTTCAAGTCGAGCGCATTCGACCACTCTGCCACCTCTCCTGATGCAGCTTTCCTATAATAACAGAGAATATTCCCCGCTGGACACAATTTAAAGTGCTGCGATCAGAGTCAGTGGGTCATCTATGGTTGCGAATTAAGACCATGCTTTGCCAATTCAACTCAATATAAGCTGAGATAATTGCTGCGGGTGATAATTGCACTACAATTTTATTAGTCAACTGTGCTGCCTGAAGCTAAATAAGACTTTCAAAAAACAAATTTAGTGACAACCGATATTTAATGCTAGATAATCTATAAAAATAACCAAATTTCTATCTCAACACATTATTGTAGTTCAGTTAAATCTTGCCTAATTATTAACTCTTTTATGCAAACCCCATCACTAAAAAATCGTAATTTATCCTCAGTCATTGATTCGTCTCAACTAGATCTATCAGTAGTTGTGCCAATCTATAATGAAGCAGAGAGTATTGAAACTTTGGTGCAGGCGATCGCGGATGCTGTAATCGCTACAAATTTGAGCTATGAAATTATCTGTGTTGATGATGGTTCCAAAGATGGCTCAACTCAAGTTTTGACCAATCTTGCCAGTAGAAGAACCGATCTCAAGGCAGTTATTCTCCGTCGTAACTATGGTCAGACTCCAGCAATGGCAGCAGGTTTTGAATCGGCGATGGGAAAAGTAATTATCACCTTAGATGGAGATTTACAAAACGATCCTGCTGATATTCCGATGTTACTGGCAAAATTAGATGAGGGCTACGATCTCGTTAGCGGCTGGCGCCAAAAAAGGCAGGATGCAGCATTAACTAGATTATTACCATCTAAAATAGCCAATACTATTATTGCTAAGGTAACAGGGGTTAAGTTACATGATTATGGCTGTTCTCTCAAGGCATATCGCGCCGAATTAATTGCTGATATGAACCTATATGGCGAACTCCATCGCTTTTTACCAGCATTGGCATATATTGAGGGGGCAAGAATTACTGAAGTACCTGTCCGCCATCATGCAAGACGCTTTGGACAAAGCAAATATGGCTTAGGACGCACAATTAGAGTAGTCATGGACTTACTAACCGTCTACTTTATGAAAAAATTCCTCACTCGTCCGATGCACGTTTTTGGCTTGGGAGGAGTGATTGCACTCGCTTTGGGGATTGCTATGGGTTCATATCTAACGGTGGTTAAACTGTTTTTTAATCAAAATATTGGCGATCGCCCCTTATTAATCTTAGCGGTATTGTTAGTTATTACTGGTGTCAATCTGTTTTGTTTTGGTTTAGTCACGGAACTGTTGATGCGGACTTACCATGAATCTCAAAGAAGACCGATTTATCGCATCAGAGATGTCTTTGGCAAAAAGTAATATCAATAATTGTCTCAATAAAACTGAAGGTTAAATTATTAAATAACCTTCAGTAGATAATTATAGAGCTAATTTATGTGCGTGAATAGAAGAAATTAAGATGATTATTTCAGGCTATCTTGAGAAGGAGTTATATTTGGAGTTACTACAATCCCCCCATTGACTTGAGTTTCATAAATTTTGATCTGCTCAATAATACTATCCGTATTCGGTCCAGGAGTAAGCCGTTTAGAAAGATCGTATGCTTTACGGATATGTACTTTTGACTCTTCAACGTTATTTATATGTCTTTCAATACTAGCCCAGCTTAAATGAGTATATATATCTTCTGATGTTTTAAAATAAGGATTTTGTTCATTATAACCATTCCAAACTTGTAGAGCTTTTTCAAAAGATTTTCTACCTTCGGATATTTCACCTGTTCCAATTAGAAAAGTTCCATGTGTTCTTAATAGAGGAGCTAATTCAGCTGGATTATTATTCGCTTTCTTGATGCCTAATTGGAGAAATTTATCTACTTCACTTAAAGAAGCACTTTGCATCAATGCTGAAGCAACAGAGTAAAATTCGTTTGCAGACAAATAACTGGTAATATCATTAGTGATTTCAGCGGACTGAGTTGTCAGCAAATTATATTCTTGATTAATCAGACTTCTTATTGAAAGAAGTTCTGGAGAATTTTTATATTTATCAGTCAACTCAACATTTTCTTTAGGAAGATTAGCAATTCTTTGCAATAATCCTCTCAATTCTATCCTTTTTTCTCTTATTTCTGCTTGGGTACTTTCATAATAGGAAACACCTGTTGTTCCAAATGAAAATAGCAACGCCAGCAGAGATATTATTGTTGAAGGCGTTTTATACCAAGGCTTGTTAGCTTGATTATTGAATCTATCTTGTAAAGTTTCAAATTGATCTTTAAGTTCAGTAATATTTATGTTGTCTTGTGTCATGTTATCTATAAATTTGAGATATGAATATTAAAATTAATGCTATTTGAAGTCTTGTAATTTATTGTAGTTATTGTTAAATATATTGAATTCTACAATAAAAATTCTCATTTACCAATCCACTTTCCAGCTTGGATGGCACAAGTTCTAACTCGATTTGCACGTTCTATTGGATTTCCGTATATTCGCCAATCAAAACTTTTTTGGTAATTTAAGAAAAGCTGGACGGCAGCAAAAATATCATTTGAGTTGGCAGTTTGAGCTGCATAACAATCTGCTTGAGCCTCTTTTTCTAGGCGATATGCGCTTGTGTGCAATAAGTGATGACCTAAATTAATATGACCGTATTCATGTGCTCTAAAAAAGTTACAAGCAGCACCAATTTGTTGACATATTATTGGATTGTAAATTATTACAGCTCCGTACTGTGGATGAGGAGCAACTGCTGCAATATCGGGAAAATTTGGGTCAGGAATTTCTGGAACTTGAGCCGTTAGTTTGTCGGGAAGAGCAACCAAGAATGCAACAATAAATATACACTTCAATAAATTTTGGTTTGCATTTTCATTTACAAGCATAACTAAGTAATTACACACATACATCAGTGGTAACTTCTTCAGAAATGGGTTTAATTATGCCTTAGTTAACAATTCGTAATAGTGATGCTCAATCTCTATCAATTAAATAGTTTTTGTCAAATTCCTGGGGTAGTTTGGGCAAACAAGCTAGCAAAGTCAGAAGTTACCGTAGCATCTGGAGCATCTTCTGGCTTGGAGATCACATCAAAAGCTTTGTTGCGAGCATTGGGTTCGGTTAAAGCTTTAACTACTACATTGGCTACATCTGCTCTGGGAATTGCTGTCGGAATTCCATTGGGAGGATATTTTTGCAGGGTATCATTTTTGCCTACTAGTAATTCTCTTACTCCACCTTCAGCATCGACTAAACCACCAGCACGGATAATCGTATAGTCAATGCCTGAATCAATCAAGTACTGTTCTGCTTTTCGCTTCCAGATCAGAATATTACCGTTACCCATTTGATTAAGAGGATGATTTTCGTTAGTACCACCCATCGACCCTACCAACACAATCTGTTCCACACCTGCTTGTTGAGCAGCATCAATTTGGTTTTTTTGACCGTAATAATCGACTGCTTCTGGCATACCTTCAGGATCATACCCGAACTGGGGGCGTTCTCCTGGAGCAGGCGGTGTAACCATTTTGGGAACAGCACTGGTTAGAATTACTAGAGCATCACAGTCTGCTATTGCCGATGACACACTGGACTGATCTTTAATGTCGCCGATAATAAAATCTGCTGTTGAGCCGAATAGATCCTTAACTTTATCGGGCGATCGCGCTAAGCCAATTACTTGAAATTCATCAGGTAAACTGCGTAGTTTTTGGAGGACGAGGGAACCAGTTCTTCCTGTTGCTCCCGTAACTAATACTCTTTTCATGATTACTTGTTAATCTCCCATGCAAGCTTCTATATTGATTATCTAACAAAATTATTCACCCAATCTAGTTGCTATCTGATGGAAAAAAGTTGATTTTAGAAGATTTTTCAGCCCTATCATCAAATATCCCTTTGTCTGAGACAATACAGATGTTTACAAATTATCTTAATTCCTTGAGGGTTAAACATCTTGTATCGATACTTAACGCTACAGACCAAGTTAATGGCTGTATTTAGCTTAATATCCTTAACAACGTTACTTATCGATAGTGATGCAGTAGCACAATCAGAACCTAGACCCAATCAAAGTATTGTGGCTAATCAATCACAACAACCTACCGTATCTCCCAAACAGCGATCGCCTACTTCTACCTTCCGCGAGCAAAAGATGCGAAAAGATGCGATCGTTCCTGTCGGCAATCAGGAAAAAATCATTGAGATTGTGGTGGAGTATGTAGATCAAGATGGTAATCCAACCTCAGGTAAAACCAATCCTGATGTAATTATTAGGGAATTTGACCTTCAGCCAGGAGATATTTATGATGCAAAATTAGCAAGAGAGGGCTTACGAGGGGTTTTGGCTCTGACAATTGTTGAGCTTGCCAGTCTTACTTTAGAAAAAACGACTGATAATCAAGCATTAATGAAGGTTGCAGTTCAGGAAAGTAGCCGACTATCGATTGACTTTGGTTTGACTTTACCCCCACCAACGGCATTACAAGGACCCGTTAAACCTGTAACCGTGCAGGCAATTTCTGATACTGCCAATGGCTTTGGCGGCGGGGTTCAATTCGGATTTTTAAATCTGGGAGGAAATAATCAGGAACTAGATTTAGGGATCGAAGCTGGGACTGAAACTTTTGGGTTTAATCTGGGATACCGAACCTTTTTTAAGCACGACCAAGGTATTGGCGTGAACTTCTTTAATAGTCGACGCATCGAACCTGAATTTGATGAAGGAGAGCAGGAGGTAAACTTGCCCAGCAATGGCGATCCTTGGGTGACTCGCTTAGGCGGAGGTATTGAGTATTTTCAAGGAATTGCCCCAGATTTTGAGGGAGCAATTGGAATTTCTTATCAACGAGTTTCCCTGCGCGATGGCGCATTTTCCGAGGATATTGAACCATTAGATGAGTTTGGTAATCAACTTACGGTTAGTGATGATGGACAAGATGATTTGTTGACCCTCAATTTCGCTGCGGTCCTAGATAAGCAAAATAATTTCAGAAATCCTACCCGTGGTTTTAAATTGGAGTTTGGTAGCGATCAGTATTTACCTATTGGAGAGGCTGATATTTTGGCAAATCGCCTAGCCGCTAATTATACTCAATATTTACCAGTGCCTTTGTTTGGTTTTGGTAAAGGTGCCAGAACTTTGGTGCTTAACCTTCAGGGGGGAACAATTTTGGGCGATGCCATTCCCTATGATGCCTTTATCTTGGGAGGCTCTAGCTCAGTCAGAGGGTATGATACCAGTGAGATTAGTACTGCTCGCAGTTTTGTTCAAGCAACTGTCGAGTATCGCTATCCAATTTTCGACTTCAATGCCTTTCGTAATCTAATTGATGTCGGTGGCACCTTATTTGTTGATTATGCTAATGATTTAGGCTCTGCTGATGCCGTCATTGGTCAACCAGCTGTCGTCCGCGAGCGACCAGGAGATGGCTTGGGCTATGGTTTAGGTTTACGCACCCTAACTCCCTTGGGCGCTGTACGTACAGAATTCGCTCTCAATGACGAAGGGGATGCGGAGTTCATTTTTAAGATTGGCGATCGCTTCTAAAGGGGGCTGAGTCATCAATTAGTCCGCCTAGAGGGCAAAGCGCTAAGATCATTGCCTAGTAAGGGTACTGGATAATATAAGACGATGGAGCATTAGCCTCAAAAGCAACGAAGTAATCTCTGACTGATAGTGAACGAGCAACTATATCATTACAAACAGCCTTAGGGCTTTCTCTATTCCCTGTTCCCTGTTCCCTGTTCCCTATTCCCTAAAAGAAAATATCCTATCGTCCCAAACTAACACTCGTTAGCTATATTTTTTATAACTATGCCACTGATGTTTCTTTGGTCAAGACAAAAACATTGCCTTCATTGCCTCTGCCAATTCGCATATCTTGATCCAAGTAGGTGATATCTAGCCAGCCTTTTTGCTCTCCGCGATCAATTTTGAAGTCTATGGGCAGAAATTTTTTACCAGACTCAATCTGTTGAATCATTTTGGCAGGAGTTGTATAACTTAATAAACGCTGCAAACCGATGATTGAACGCTCAAACATGACATTTACCCGCCGCTCAGAAACAGGATCGAAAGTAGCGGCAACGCTTACTAAACCTTCTAGCATTGGCAAGCCGACAATCTCGGCAATATTATAAATTTTGGCTTCTGAGAGTCGAACACACTGATAAATCTGACCGAGTTTGAATAAAGGAAAGCGATCCAAACCGAGAATGCTTTTACTGGTGGTATACAACAATCGCCAGTCACCATTAAGTAGCTCTTTGGCTTCTAGCGGTTTCTGGGTAGGATTGTGATCTTCTAATTGTTGAATTGCCGAGAGAACTCGCACGTTATCAATTTCATTAGCTAGCAAGCCACGATTTTTACCGGCGATCGCTTCCAACAATGCTGCTTTTTTACTCATAATGCTCTAATTCTAATCAACAATTCTGATCCGACGAAACTACATCTATTTTATAATTACGGTTAATTTTAGACCCCCAGCTAATAAGGTGCAAAAAGCAAACAAAAGTTAATCAATACGAATCGTGAACTGCGATACCCTAGATCGAGTGATTTATTAGATTTTTTTAAGATAATTCCTATGACCTCCACCATTGGAACTGACAAACGTACTGTTCGGATCGGTACCCGCAAAAGCCAATTGGCATTAGTTCAAACTTATTGGGTTAAGGCGGAACTAGAAAAACATTTTCCCGAGATCGAATTTGAAGTCGAGAAAATGAGTACTCAAGGAGATAAAATCCTCGATGTTCCCTTAGCTAAGATTGGCGACAAAGGCTTATTTACCAAAGAATTGGAAGTGGGTATGCTCAACAATACCACTGATTTTGCGGTGCATTCCCTCAAAGATTTACCGACCAATTTGCCCGAAGGCTTGATGTTAGGCTGTGTTACTAAAAGAGTCGATCCTGCGGATGCTTTTGTCGTTAATGAAAAGCACAAAAATCACAAGCTAGAAACTCTTCCCGCAGGTTCAATCATCGGCACTTCTTCTCTGAGGCGCTTGGCACAGCTACGTCATCATTATCCCCATTTAGAATTTAAAGACATCAGGGGTAATGTTAATACTCGACTGGCTAAACTGGATGCTGGGGAATATGACGGAATCATTCTCGCTGTCGCAGGGTTGCAGCGATTAGATATGAGCGATCGCATCCATCAAATCATTTCAGGTGAAGTTTCACTTCATGCAGTGGGGCAGGGTGCTTTGGGCATTGAATGCCGTGAAGGTGATGAAGAAATTCTTAAGATTCTCCAAGTTTTAGCCGATGCCGAAAGCAGCGATCGCACTCTGGCGGAAAGATCTTTTTTGAGAGAGCTAGAAGGCGGTTGCCAAGTGCCGATTGGCGTCAACACTAAAATCGAAAATGACCAACTGACACTGGTGGGAATGGTTGCCAGCCTCGACGGCAAGCAATTATTAAAAGACACTGTAAACGGCAGGCGAACTGAATCAGAGCAATTGGGCAAAGATTTGGCAGCCAAATTAAGGGAGCAGGGAGCAGGTGATATACTAGCTGAGATTTTTACTCAGGTAGGACGTGGGTAATTAATTTAGATCCATAAAATCAGAGTCCTTTTGACTCTATAAAAATTATCGAGTATCACATAGTAGTCTAATTAAACTTTTGAATCTTTAAATGATGAATATCAAAATCAAAAACTTGGCTGCTCCTGCTTTCGTAGCTTTATCTCTAGCAGTTACCGCTTGTTCAGGAAACCAAACTATCGAAAATCCTGATGCAGTTGACGGAGCTGTCCAAGACGGTATTGAAGGCGTAGAACAAGGTGCAGAAGATGCTGGCGACGCTGTTCAAGAAGGACTAGAAAATCTGCAAAATGGTGCAGAGGATGCTGGCGACGCTGTTCAGGATGGTGCCAAGAATCTGCAAAAAGATGCAACTGGCGCAGCGCAAGAGGGTCTAGATAATGTAAAGCAAGGCGTGGATGACGCTGGTAATGCGATCAAAGATCTAGGAGATAAAATTCCTGGAACTCAAAGCGAATAAATCTGAAAGTTGCACGATAACATTTACTTCACTAGTAAGCATTTGACGGTGCAGCTGATATTATCTTTATTACTAGGTGTCGGGAAAATATTAATTACCGATGCCTAATTTTTTTAGGAAAATATTAAAAATATTATTTTTATCTTACACAGGAAATTAATTGATAATGACTTTCTCAACAGATCTTTTTCTCTATGCCCAGTGGTCGGGAATTGCGACTCTGGTTTTTCTGCTAGTAGCCATAGTCTCATTTGTGGTTGGTTGGAGCTTTCGCTTTCGCCTCGTTGGAGTAACCAGTTTTATGGGAGTATTGACCGCAGGAATTTTTGCTTTGGGCTTGGGATTATTTCCCCATACCGAAATACCTGGAGCAGTAAGCTATTCCCTAATTTACGACAGTGGTGCGAACCTAGCAGTAGTAGCGGTTCCTCCAGATATAGAGAAATCCGCCATTGAACCTACCTTGATTCAAGCGGCAACCGATCTATACTCATATGGTAGAACAGGAGTAGGCGGAAATAATCAGTTTACAGTCAGATTAAGAACTGTATTGCACCCTCAAGAAGGGGTATCTCAACCTCTGTTTTTGGGTCAAGCCAAGCGAATGCTAATTAATCAAGGTAATCAAGATATCGAAACTAAGGTTTTTGAACAGAATTTGCAACAGCTACCTTCGTCTCTTTAAACAATCAAGAGTAATTCAACAATTCATTAGGATATGAGCAAAAAAGCTACCACAGCAACCACTAAAGCAGTAAAAAACACCTATGCTCCTTTAGCGATCGCCCCTGCCAGAGTATTACGTGGAGAGAATTGCCTGGTAAACTCGGGTCAAGAAATTGCCCAATTGGGCAACCGCCCTCTACTAGTGGGCGGCAATCAGACGTTGAAGACCATAGAATCTTTTATGGCACCTGTGGTAGAAGCCGAACAGCTAACTTGTCAGACTGCCAGCTACAGTCCCGACTGTACCGAGTCTTCTTTAACTAGGCTGCAAGCTGCGGTTAAAAATCATCAAGCGGACGTTGTGATTGGTGTTGGTGGGGGAAAAGCTTTAGATCTGGCAAAATTATTAGGCGCTCAGTGTAATTTGCCCATAGTTACCATTCCTACTTCGGGAGCTACCTGTGCTGCCTGGACTGCCCTCTCTAATGTTTATTCCGAAGCTGGGGCATTTCAATATGATGTTACCCTTAGTCGTTGCCCCGATTTATTAATTTTGGACTATGGCTTAGTGCGTACGGCACCCCAACGTACCTTGGTGGCGGGCATTGGTGATGCGATCGCTAAGTGGTATGAAGCTTCGGTTAGTAGTGGAGATGCTACTGCTACCCTCTTGATTTCCGCTGTTCAGCAAGCCCGCATCCTCCGAGATATCCTCTTCCAAAAATCGGCGATCGCTCTAAAACAGCCAAATAGTAATGAATGGCGCGAGGTGGTCGATGCCACAGTATTACTGGCGGGAGTAATTGGCGGCATTGGTGGTGCCGATTGTCGCACTGTAGCTGCTCATGCGGTGCATAATGGTTTGACTCATCTACTCGAAGCCCACGACGTACTTCATGGGGAGAAAGTAGCTTACGGTATCTTGGTACAGTTACGTTTAGAAGAAATGATACAGGGAAATCAATTAGCTGCATCTGCTAGAAGACAGCTGCTTCAGTTTTACACTGAAATTGGGTTACCCCAAACCCTGGAAGAGCTGGGTCTTGGGGAGATTACTCTAGCTCAACTACGCCAGGTAGCAGCGATCGCCACTCAACCCAAATCAGATATACATCGATTACCTTTTTCTGTTTCTCCACAACAGCTTGTGTCAGCAATGGTATCAACTACTGTAGAAACTTCGGTTACTATTAACGCTAAATACAAATAGTCACCAATACACCTCCACAAAACAAAGATGCCTGCGGGGGAGCGTTGGTTAAAATCATAATTTTTATTTGTGAATTGAAATAATTTAAAAATTGAAAAGTTGAGTAAATCTAGTGGCATGTCATCAATTTGTCACTAGATTTTTTGGTTAAATTCTATTTACTGTGTTGACAAAACTCAGATATTTAAAAAAATCCACCATTTACATTTGTTTAAATATTGTCTTCTGAAGTTAATTCAGAAAAATAGTTGTCTTTGACAATAAATTCTGATGAAGACTAGAGCCAAAAAATAGCTGAAGTGGAAAAAAAAATTTGTTTTTGGTAATATGTGTTGACCAAAATAGTACCAGTATTTTTACTGAAGGAAAATACTTAAATAAATCTAACCTTATCGGTGCCTGGGTCCTTGCCCTAATATACTGTCAGCTTAATTAATTAGATAAAATTTAGACCTGAAATGTTACATAAAAGACATAATTCTGTAGTTACACTCTTCATATTATTGACCTTTGTGGGAATATCAAAACCAGCAAGGGCTTTTATGTTAGCGCAATTGAATACAGTTCCTTCAACATTTTCTGTACCCGAGCAACTACCTCAAGACTCAGAAGTAAAGATAGCAGCTTCCAATAGCACCAGTAGTATTAACGAAAGTTTAAAAGAAAGTTTCGCTGCTAAATATCCCGAAGCACAGGTCAATATTGAAACCCAAAATTCAGCTACAGCCTTGAAAAGTTTAGCCGAGGGCAAGGCAGACCTAGTCTCAATTGGTCGTGCCTTGACTCCAGAGGAGAAAGCAGAAGGGTTTGTGGCACTACCGATTAGTCGAGAAAAAATTGCCATTGTCGTTTCTAATAACAATTCGTTCGATGGCAATCTGAGTATTGGTCAATTTGCTCAAATCTTCAGAGGAGAAATTACTGACTGGTCTGAGTTAGGCGGAAACCCAGGTGAAATCAAATTAGTCGATTTACCTGACAGTAATGATACGAGGCAGGCTTTTCCCAGTTATCCAGTGTTTCAAGAGACGGAGTTTAGTGCAGGTTCTAGCGCAGTTAAGCTAGAGCAAGATAGTACTGATGCCATGATTGCTGAACTAGGAGAAAATGGCGTAGGATATGCTGTTGCCAATGATGTGATAGATCGGGATGATGTTAGGGTGATAACCATGCATCAGACTCAGCCTGATGACCAAAGATATCCTTTTTCGCAGCCTTTCAGTTTAGTGTATCAAGGAACTCCTTCTGAAGCAGCAAAGGCGTATCTAGGATTTGCCTCTACCGAAGGAGCTGAAGAGCTGGTTGCCAATCGAGTAGGTTCTTTAGCTACTGCAACTGCAGCAGCGATCGCTGCTGCTGCCAATCAAGATATAGCTGGCACTCAAGTCGATAATGAGGCGCCACCTTCAACAGGGGTTGATGCAGTTGATAATGCAGGTATTACCGACCCTAATACAGTGGATAATGAGACTGTAGCTGATACTGATGTCGATGCTAGTAGTTCGGTTAACGAAAATTTAGAAGATAGTGGCAATATCAATACCGAACTTAATGGGAGTGGGGAATTTAATTCTGAAGTTACGGGAAGCGGTGAGATTAACCCTGAATTAAACAATCAAGAGAGTGGGACTCTAAATCCTGGTTTGGATGATAGTGGAACTCTTAATCCTGATGTTGAAGACAGTGGGGAGATTAATACTGACTTAAATGCTAGCGGGGAATCTCTTACTTCAGATAACTCTGAATCAGAAGGTGCAGCCACTCCTGATGGCGCGATCGCTCAAAATGATGCAGCGACGACTGAGGCACCCGATACTGAACTGGAAGGAGAAGCTACTCCCGATGGGGCGATCTCTCAAAACGATGCGGCGACAACTGAGGCACCCGATACTGAACTGGAAGGAGAAGCTACTCCCGATGGAGTGATCGCTCAAAATGATGCAGCGACAACTGAGGCACCACATGGAGAAACAACTGCTGAATCAGCTACGGCAACTAAAAGTAGATGGTGGCTGTGGCTAATCCCTCTCCTAGGACTATCCATACTAGGGGCGATGTTTGCCCTTGGGGGAAGGAAAAAAAGCGATCAAGAACCTGCTATTAGCAATATACCTCAGCCAGATGCACCTAATGGCGGAATCAATTCTCCAGGAACTCCAAACGGCAGCGACGTTTCGACAATAGGAACTAACGTATCGGGTAATTTGGGCAGCGTTACGGGAAATGCTGTGGGCAATACTTCTAAATTAGGAAATGCTGCCATCGCTACAGGTGGTGCTGCAATAGCTGGAGGTGCGGCAGCAGCAAATCTTCTAAATAGAAAAAATAGAGCAGAAGATGAAACTGATATCGATCTGGATTTAGATTTAAGTGAATCTGGAGCTGCTGCTGAAATACCAGTGAATCCAGTTAGTGAGTTTACCGAGCAGGAAACGGAGTTACAGGTTGGAGAACAGTCTACCAAGTTACAGCCCGACAATGAACTGGGTTCTAAATTCGGCGATAATACTATCCAAACCGATGGGGCTAGCGCAGCGGTAGTCGGTGGAGTTGCGGCAGATTCAGAAAACTTTACCAATTTTGATACTTTATCAGATGAGTTGATACTAGATAATACTGTCGAAAACAATAGTACATTAACCAGAGAATTAGAAACAGACATTGCCGAACTACAGTCAGAGCAAACTACGGATCTAATTAATCAGGAAGCTGATAATCGTTTAGAGTCTGTTAGTACAGTTGATTCAGATAATTCAGGAGAAACTAATCCTGGGACAGAGTTTAGTGGTGATTTTGTTTTACAAGAAGAAGCAAGAAATACATTATCTTTGGAAGGTAACCAAGTTGACGATGCAGATTTGAGTCAAACGACAGAGGGCATTACGGGAACTGTTGGAGATGCAGCAGAGGAAGTAACTAACCCCGAACTCGATCTCTCGAACCTCGATCTCACTAGCGAGACTGACACAGGAATTATCGATCAGACAACTCCAGCAGGTGGTGCGACAATAGCGGGAGGAGCCACGGCGTTAGGTGGTGCTGCCGCTGCCGCTGCTGGTTTTTTCAATCGCGATCGCAATCTCGAACAACCTCTAGATGCTGAATTTAGTTCCGAAGCAGATACCGAAGTTGATGCCCCTGAATTTAATTCCGAAATTGATCTGGATTTAGGTGAGACTGATTTGAGTCAGACTACAGAGGGCGTTACGGGAATTGTTGGAGATGCAGCAGAGGAAGTAACTAACCCCGAACTCGATCTCTCGAACCTCGTCAGAGACTGCCTGAGATGACACCATTCATTCGTAAAGGAGAAGTAGGTGATTGGAAATCCCATTTC
>JBCDEP010000045.1:0-39085 GCA_039179675.1 Cyanobacteria bacterium P01_G01_bin.67 | reverse complement strand
ATTTTAGTAATTAATGTAATCTAAAATACAATACAAAACTGTAAAGAAGTATGTATATTTCGGGAGTAAAAATAGACAGAGTAAAAGTTCATTGTATTGTGAAAAATAAGCCCCGCAAATAAACAGTTATTTTGATTTCGAGGTAAATATCATGAACAAAAATGCATTAACTAGCGCATTAGACGATCTAATTTCCACAAAGCAGGGTAGTGAAAAAATTGTGGCTCAGCTAACAAAACAAGTTTGGCAAATTGATTGGACTGTTGCTCCGTTTGATGTAGTAGGTCATTATCTAGAATTTGATATTCCTTATTTCTATCGTTTTATGCAAATGGATGTAGGAGATGAAGAGGAAGAAATGCAAATAATTAGGGACTGGGTTGACTCCAGAGGGGCTTTAGATAAAGAAACAAAAGCTGGCTTGGTTAGTTTAGTAGAAGAGCTTAATCAATTAAGAGTATCTGTGCGCCAGGGTTAAATCACTAGATTTAGTTAAAGAATAGTTTAGGTAAGTTTACTTGTTAATAGCTTTGCTGGATTTATGCAAATATTAGTTAACTAGAAACTCAATTTATGTAAGGGTGTTTGAAAGATATTTTGTCATTGTAATCTGGAATTTTATTCTCCTTATCAAAGAGGTTTTTTAAAGCTAAAAGTACCCTTTATATTTAATTAGGCAATAGTTAATTGATGGCGATATCACTCAACACCAGAATCAACAGCTAGCATCAATGTGTTTAAGTTGTATTGGCTTTAGGCATCTGACTTTTATCAGTTGCAAATTAATTAGCTCGCGAATTATCGATCAAAAATTTGACCCCGCAAATACTGTAGTTAACATCGAAATAAAGTGACTTTTGATGACCAGGCAATAACTTTTGAAACCAGGACTGGCTTATCGGAATCAACTTGCCAAGCCATAGTAAGAATGGCTCTTGACTTAGCAGAAATCAAAACTAATGCTCAAGTAGTGGAAGTAGGAGCAGGGACAGGGCAAGTTGGTCAATGGTTTGCTGAGAAACCAGTTCAATATTTAGGGTTCGATCTTTCCGAGCCGATGCTGGAACAATTCCGGCAGCACTTAGGTAGTTCCCGAGAAAACATCAAGCTACTCCAAGGAGACGCTAATCAACATTGGCCAGTGGTTGAGAACAAAGCGAACCTAATTTTTAGTTCCCGCACTTTACACTTATTGAACCTAGAACATGTTGTGCACGAAAGCTTGCGTATTGCTCATCCAGAGGGTGCCGTAGTAATAATGGGCAGTGTACAGCGGGAGCAACAGGGTGTCAAAAATCAGATGAGAAAGCAGATGCAAACTTTTCTAACAGAAAAAATATTGCGAGGACGACAAAAAAATAAGCTCATTAGTCAACTGATTGAATTATTTATCCAGCATGATGCTCAGGTAATTGAGCCTGTAGAGATATCACACTGGAAAGTAGTGAATACACCCAGACAGTCTTTGGACTCTTGGCGAGGAAAAAGCAACTTAGCTGGCATTGAGCTAGATGACGAGATTAAGCAGAATGTTCTTGATTGTCTGCAAGTTTGGGCAGAGGCAAGGTTTGGCGACCTAGATCAGCCCATCGAATCTGAAGAAACTTATATACTCCAAGGCGTGCGCCTGAATTACCTATGAAAAACATGATTCTGAACCAGGGCAACGAAATTCTCTCAGAATTGGGAAAATCTCTAATTTCAGGCTCTCTTAGTGATGAGAGGCTTCTGGCACAGACTGCAACCCAGCCACCAATCCAAATTTTACCCGATGCGAACCTGTTAAAAATTGGTGGACAGAGTTTTATTGATCGAGGAAGAGAGGCTGTTTTCCCACTGATGGATGAAATTGTCGAAAATCTTGGTCGCCATAAAATGATTATTGGTACTGGCGGAGGAACTCGTGCCCGTCATGGTTATAGCGTTGGGCTAGATTTAGGATTACCAACTGGAGTTCTCAGTGTACTTGGTACTTTTGTCAGCATGCAGAATGCCAGGATGATCCATTTCTTGCTGGCTAAATACGGTATCCCCTTTATTGAACCAGTGCAGTTCCCCCAACTACCTCTTTATCTAGCAGAGCGTGGTGCAGTAATTTTCTTTGGCATGCCTCCTTATATCTTTTGGCATGAGAACCCTGAAGTAGGCAGAATTCCTCCCCATCGTACAGATACAGGTTCATATCTAATTAGTGAAGTTTTTGGCACGAAGTCGATGATTTTTATCAAAGACGAAGAAGGCTTATATACAGCCGATCCCAAAAAAGATCCTGATGCTAAATTTATCAAAAAAATCTCTGTTGCCGAACTACAAGCCTTGGATTTACAAGACGTGGTGGTGGAACGTCCCGTATTAGAAATGATGCAGCGAGCAGAAAATAGCCGCTCAATTCGTATCATCAATGGACTAGTTAAGGGCAATTTGACTCGCGCTCTCAATGGAGAAGATGTGGGTACGCTAATTTATGCAGACTAATCAACAGCGATCGCTTTTCAATCGAAATTATTGTGCATCCATGCAATTTCAACGTCATTAAGTGGTACTGACAACAAAAAAACTATGACCTATACAGAGTTCAACACCGATCAACGCAATCATCTGCAATCAATGCTAATGCGGGAAAGCTTGTTAGATAAGGCGGTACAAAGATCTACAGAGCCAAAGTCAGATGAAGCTCCAGTGATCCGCATGCTGCCTAATGCTCATGTCGTCAAAATAGGTGGTAGATCGATTTTAGACGCGGGGCGATCGCTAATGTATCCTTTAGTAGAAGCGATCGGAACCTGTCTTGATTCCAAAAAACTGATTCTCGGTACGGGAGGAGGAGCAAGAAGTCGTCATGTATTTTCCATTGGCATTGATTTGGGGATGCCAGCGGGAGTTTTGGCTCAACTAGCTCAAGCTGACGCTTTGGGAAATGCTCATATTCTCGGTGCATTGCTCTCTTCATATGGCGTAGTTGCGATTCCGCCAGAAATATTTGGTCATCTTCTACCCTTATTTATTAATAGTGTACCTGGAGTAATTTTTACGGGGGTGCCTCCTTACTCTCTTTGGGAACACCCTTCAGCAGTAGGACGGATTCCATCTCACGGTAGCGATGCGGGTTGTTTTCTCCTGGCTGAATGTTTTGGATGCAAAACCTTGACCCTGGTTAAAGATGTTGATGGACTTTATGATCGAGACCCCAAACTTGACTCTAGAGCTAATTTTATCCCCAAAATTTCCGCTACTGAGTTAAAGGAACGTAATTTAGAAACACTCCCCTTTGAACGGATTCTCATTGACTTGTTGCACAATTCTCGTTTAGTTGAACAATTCCAAATTATTAACGGAGGAGTTCCTGAAAGATTAGATGCAGCTCTTAATGGGGAACATGTGGGGACAATTATTTATGCTGACTAATAATTCGTCAAGTACATTGTTTTGAGGTACCTCCATGAACGGAAGACGAAAGTTTTTAAGCTTAAGTCTGATTGCATTCTTGTCAGCTTGCACTGCCTCTGGCTTAGAGAGTAGAGATACATCCTTAGTAAGCCTAACGATTTCTGCTGCTGCCAGTTTACAGGATGTAATTCAAGATCTGGGTAATTTGTACGGTCAACAAATGCCTCGGGTCAAGCTTACCTTTAACTTTGGTTCTTCTGGCTCCCTGCGTCTTCAGATTGAACAAGGTGCGCCAGTGGATGTTTATATTTCCGCAGCAGAGCAACATATGGATAGTTTAGAACAAAAAAACTTGTTACTCAGCAATACCCACCATAACCTACTTAAAAATGAGTTAGTGCTAATTACAGCACAGAATAATACTAAGATCGATCAATTCTCGCAATTGCCGAGTAGTGCTGTGGGTAAAATAGCCATTGGCAATCCTGATAGTGTACCCGCAGGGAAATATGCCAAGGAAGTGTTGGACTCTCTCAAGCTACCTAAGTCTTTGGAATCCAAATTTGTCTTTGCCAAAGATGTGCGCCAAGTTTTAGCCTATGTGGAAACTGGCAATGTAGAAGTTGGCATGGTTTATCGTACTGATGCTCGGATCTCAAAACAGGTCAAAATTATCGAGACAGCTCCCATAAATTCTCATGCTCCAATTGTCTATCCCACAGCTGTTATCCGTCATAGCAAGCAGATAGCAAGTGCCAAAGATTTCATCCAATTTCTCTTGAGTAATGATGCCCGAAATATTTTTGCAGACTACGGCTTTATCAGTTAGTAGTCAACAGTAATCAGTAATCAGCAAGCTTCCCTTTCTTTTTTCTTCATTCTCATCAATTAATTAGTGCCTGACATCAGTACATAATGCATCTTGATTTTCTCCGTTATGGATCTTGCTCCAAACAGCTTTGGTGGCGACTGTTTTTGCTCTCATGGCAAGAATTATGGTGACGGAGATTATGTTCCAATATCAGTAAAAAAAGATCGACCTTTTCCTTGGTATGTTTCTCTAGATCCCCATAAATTAATTTTGATGAGTCACTAGAAATGTCTTGAAAATAGTAGAAGCGATCGCTTACTTAAATTTAATGAATACTGGTTTCATACCAAGTACAGAGTGACTTTAAATAAAGTCAGTAAAGTCAGTCCCCAATTCCCTATATCTCTGTATACCTCAGCCAAAATATTTAACTGTTCAATCGAACTTGGTATTAGTCTCTTTTGTCTTTGATTGCTTGGCAATTAAAGCCATAGCTGCAATCATTAGTCCCAACCCAAACAACTTTCTGGTACTCAAATCCTCTCCCAGTAAAACTCGAGAAACTAATGTCACGCAAATTACTCCTGAACTGAGGCGAAAAGCCGCCATCTGTGCACCTGTATAAATTTTATGACCGAGCCGAATTGCTAAAATGTTGAGTAAATATTCTGGAAGAACCAGCAGCCAGCAGCATAAGGTTGCCCAAATCAAAGGAAGTTGACTAAATTTTAGGTGTCCTAGCCAGGCAAATGCCATAATCAGACTAGATGAAAAGAGCATCATCGCCACGATAAAAGCGCGGCAGCTATCGGTCAACAGTACCCCGCGCTGAAAGCAAGGGGCTTGGGTTGACTTCATCAAGTTTTGATAATTGTTTTTTTCTCTGGTCACACTAAAAAACCTTTCCTCCAAGATTTCCTCGAAGATGGAGTTTAAACATAGTTGTAAAATATTTTGATTGGTTTAGCAAAAATAAGTCTGGTAACAGTCACTTTAAATTTGGAGTAGAGAACTCTGCTGATTTGAAGGCGTTTTCCCTTAACTGCACTTTACCTTGATGTTTGTCGTCAGCAACAAAATTAAAGCTTTTAATTATCTAATTGAAATTTACGTTGAAATTGATGGCAATTGCGATCATTAATATGGGTGAAGATAGCTAGCTCTCTTGCTGCCAATAATATCAATACCTTAGCATAGCAAAGTGGATGACACCTATTGCTAGTTATCATCCAGGGAAAAGTACGAATAATTAATCAACAAATATTGAACAATATAAATATATTTTAGTTATTTACCAACATTTTGATGTCTGCTAACACTAATTTAATTACATTGTTTAGGCTTTGGTTAAGCTACATCTATTCTAGAATCCATATTCCTGGGATTCCAGCGCGATCGCCGTTCTTCAATATGCATATTCTCTTCATCTTTTTTTAGATGCCGAGGACTACTTTCAAATGAAAGAGAAGAAGGTAGTGAATTAAGATCATATTCTGCCCTGATGAATGACTCTATATCACGGTACGCTGGACAAAAATCACCTCGTTCCTCAACCAGATTGAGCCACTTTCTCATAGCTTTCGAGAATAAACCTGTTCCATCATCGAAGAATCTCTCTGTACTTGAACCATAACTTTCGTAAGGATAAAAAGCAAGATCCTGGGGTGCTTGTGCCGATACCCACGAGACATAAGACCAATACTCGCTAAAAGTACCAAATTCATTAGCAGAACGCATCATTAACAACAGCCAATGTAATTCAGATTTGTAATACTGATTTAGCTGACGAGCAAATGACTTGAGATGTTGCTGTTTAAACCACATGTGGTGAGGGATAAAAGTTCCCTCATGGTTACTGATAGCTTTTACGCCTAGTACCTTCGTAATCCATTGCTCCCATTGAGATACAATGCGATTATTACCCCAACCGTTATGTTGAAGTAGAGCGAATGAATGTTGATTACCTTGAGACTGTTGATTGATTAGAGACCAAGTATCCACTGGAAGTAAATCGCTATCCCAAACAACATACCATTCACTCAGATTGTCGATCGCTTCATAAGCCCCAAGCTTTAATAGTTGTTGATAAAACCAACCTGGAGTGTATAAAGATTTTCCCAAATCTAACTCCGCACAAATTTTTTCCTTAGATAAACTATCAGAATTAAAAAAGGTTTCTTCTTCGTGCAGGTGAAGAGCGCAAGTTTGCCAATCCAGAGATTGTTGTTTGAGCGATCGCACCTGGTCAACAGGAGCAATAATATGGATTGAACGCGGCTGGTAATGAAAGGTAATTCCTTCGAGAACAGCACGAGTATTCCAACGCACTCGATAAAGCGGGATTACAAAGTCAAACGCTTCTGGAGTCATATATCTAGCTGCCATCTATAGGTCAAGGTTATCAGTTTATACGGCTGAAAGTGAAGATTCTATTATCGAGGTAGATTCTAGGGGTGCATGAGCTACTGTGGAAGGATCTTCTAGACCCACATCACTACAATGGGGTTCAATGCCCAAACCTTTTCTGGGATAAGAGTTACAAATTTCATGATACTCGGCAACCGCGAGGTCAAGCTCTTCACGGCTAAGATAATTTAAGTAACCACATTGTCCAATCTGACCCTTGGGTAGGGGAGCAGCGAGATTGCCACCACGTTTTTCAAATATTTTCTGTTGAGATGCCCATAGAGTATCAGTTCGGAGCATAATATCATGCCAGAGACTTAAGCCAAAAGAACTAATCAGACGCATAATTCGCTCAAACTGCTCTTTATTAATCCACTCTAGACGATAGCTCAAGTAAGCACCAAAGCCCATGCCAATCGCCACGGCGTGTCCGTGTAGTAACCCAGCTTCAATCTCGAATCCAGGAGACCAGGTATGTCCATAGGCGTGGGGACGACATTGATGAGTCTCGTACATGTTATCGTACTCAGCCGCAACATAGCTTCTTAGAGCAGCTCCCAAAATCTTTTGTGAAAGGTCATTGATTTCTGCTTCTGGCTCACAGTTCATGGTACCAAAGCGGGTTTCAATCAATTTGGGACCTGCTTGTTCCATGTAATTAAACAGTTCTGCATCTTTGGTTACCGCCATTTTAATGATCTCAATGATGCCATGACGCAACCAACCTTCTCTTAAGGTTTTGAAGAAATAGCGATCGGTAATTGATAATACTGGAGGATGATAGGCTCCAAACAGGTTTTTGTAGCCAAAGCCATCACAACAGGTTCGAGGGGAAGGACCAGCATCGATACCAGCTACAATCGAAGTAGAAAGCATAATGTATGGTGTATTGCGATGATAGAGAGCGCAAGCCAATCCACCCGTATCAGCCAACACGCCACCACCGACAATCAGTACGGGTTCATTGCGGGAGACTCCTAAATTTTTAAAGTCACCGAGCATTTTCTCAACGGTATAAATTCCTTTATCTACTTCCATAGCACGGTAGACCAGCTTTTCTAATTTGATACCGTGATAGTCGAAATAGTGTTCGAGCTGCTCACCAAAGTAACGTTCTACATTTTGATCTACTAGACAGACACATCGTCCGTGAGAAATATACCGATCTCTTAACATCAACTGCTCAGGATCGAGAGAGTTATCAATAACTCTGACTGAAGTGAAGGTACTTGAGCTTACTACTGCTTCGATAGTTTGATCGTCTGAAGTGCTTTCAACATAGCCTCGGCTTTCTCGATAACTGGAAGTAGGATAGATCGCGTGAGGATTTTCTGATACTAAACGCTCTGCTAAGTCACGATAAAAATCTTGCTCACTACTTGCTAACAGATAGTCTAAGAGTTTAGTTTGACTCAATTCGGAGGAATGTATTCGATTTGCTAGAGCATACCACTCATTTGCGATCGCTGCATCAAAGGCAGAAAACAACTCTGCCAGTAACCCGAAAAAGTTGCTTAAGGAGAGATTGAGGCTACTCCGAAGCTTACGAGAGGCTGATAAACCTTTGACTGCATCTACAGCAGCAAACTCTTCTCCTAGTTCGCGTGAGAAGGCTGGACTATTAATCAGTGAAAGCAACAAGTTTCTGAATTGCTTGTTACAACAAATAGCTTCTACGGCATTACTCAAATTTTGATATGCCAGAGGCTCACAGTCATGCTTGGAAATGAAAGCCTTAACTGCCGAGATAGTCTTTGTCATTATTTATTCCGAAAGAAACGGTATGTGTAAGAATTTCTAGGGTTGTGTGAGTCCCTACTTAAATTAAATTAACATAGTTGCCCAAAAAAATTAAGAAATTATTAGAAAAAAGCCTTGATTGGTTTTGCTATGGTATTAGAGGATACATTTTACCTATTCTCGCAGAAAACAAATTTTTTTAATGAATAGCGAGAAAAAGTAACAGCTGTTAGGGTTTTGGCTAATTTAGTCAAAAAAATCTCAGGGTAATTGCGATTAACTTAGACTTAGAGTTTTGGCAACTTTGTAATGATAGCTAGAGTGATCTTTGCTCTGCCATAATTTAAGGGCTACATTTCAAATACTAACGAGAAATTGCTCGTCGCAGTAGATTTGAGCAGTAATCTTTACCCAAATTCATGTGGGCGATCGCTTGAGAAATTACCAGAGTCTGGGGATAGTTAACCGTCAATTTTAATCTTGCTTGGGGGTTTGATTATGCTCAAAACTTTGAGGTGATGGACTTGGGAATTACTGATTACGGTTGATTTGGAGGCGTAAAAACTGATAACGGTCTGAATTCTGTGGCGACTTGCCAATATATGCCAGTAAAACTTGACCAAGGCGATCGCCCTGTTGGAACCGAAATACTCCCGTCGTACCTTTGACTGAAAAATCGGGATTGGTTAAAACTGACTGGAGTTCATTACGGCTTTGAGCCTGCTTGAGTCCTTGGATAATTGCTTGAGTGGCATCATATGACATTGCCGTGCGCCAATTGACCTGTCCACCCCATAACTCGGTAGCATCTGCGGTGAAATTAGCCAGGGAATTAGCCTCTGGCAGCCAGGGAACAGACAAGACCATTTCTCCAACGGCGGCTTGCCCCGTTTTAATAGTCTCAAAAGTATAGAGACTATGACTGCCCAATAATGGTAAGCGATTCTGATTTGCCTGAGCGAGAGATATTGCCTGGTCGATTCCATTCACAGAAGTTGCCAACAGTAAAGCGCCTGCCTTCTGAGCAATTGCTTGTTCAACTACTGGTACTGGATTGAAGTTTTGGTCAGCGAAATCACATTCCACCGCAACAATTTCTCCCCCATTTTGATTGATGTCAGCTATAAACTCTTCCGCAAAAGAAGTACTGGTTGAACTACGAGAATCAGCACAAACAACAATTTTGTTATATGAGCTAACTAGAGCATAACTAGATAAAGTATTTGCCAGAATCGCTACACTGGGGGTTGTTCGCATAATATAGCTACCTATATCAGACAGTTTGGTACTGGAACTGGTGGGAGAAATCATCACCAAACCCTGTTTTTGGTAGACACTGGAAGCAGCAAGAGAAGTATTACTATCATTATGTCCCACTACCGCCAGGATGCTACGGTCAAAGACTAGCTGCTGAGCTAGTTGAGGGACTAATTCAGGATCATTATCGTCATTGATAATTTGCACAACCAATGGTTTCCCTTGAATTCCTCCTCGCTGATTGATTTCTGTTTGTGCCTGGGCTGTACCGCGAAGAATTTCCCAGGCGACTCCTGGGTCACTACCCAAGGGGACGCTGACAGCAATTTTGAGGTTTTCTTGAGTAATTGCCTGAATATTGTTGAGATAAATGCGGGCTTCTGGATTATTTTTATTGATTTTAAGTGCTTGCTCAAATTTATCCTGAGCCAGAGTATATTCACAATTAGAAAATGCAGCAATAGCTTGATACAAAGCGATTTTACTCGCAGGATTGAGGTTATTATATTTTTGATTGTTGGTGAGTAGCTTATCTCCCAAACTCATACGCGATGATTGAACCAGGTTCAACTCTGGACATTTAGTTTCTGCTAGATTCACATCTATCGCGGAAACGGTTTGAGTTTCTGGTTGTTCAGAAAATCTTTTAATAATTAGAAATAATAACGGGATTATTAGTAATAACCACCAACTCTTAAATTTGACAATCTTAAATAGATTAAATGTTCGTTGATTACTATTATTAGATAGAGTGTTAGTATCAGCTAATTTCTCATAAATAGGAGAGTTTTCCACTAAGAGAATCAACTCTTGATAGGAATCTCCTAGGGCTGAACTATCACGATTAGGATTAAATTTTTGAATAGAGCTTGATGTCGAGGCGTTACGAATATTTAATTTGTGAAGAGATTGCAGATATTGTTCACTAATGGTTTTTATTTGTTGCTGGGACAAACCTAATTCATTCTGTACTCTTTTGAGATATGTTTGTTCTTTACTGGTTATCTTTCCCCCCGTTTTAGTTAGTAATCGAACTAAATCCTTAGTGTAGAGTAATTTTCTAATTGCTAGGGTCAAATTATCCTGTTTAAACTCTTTAATTAGGCGGTTTCTAACAATTTTTTCAACGGCAATAGCTTCTTGACCTCGAACTATTTTGGAACTGGAGTCTAAGATCAAGTCTAGGAGGCTTTTTGTCAGTAAGGGTTGACCTTTAGTCCACTTGATAACTAATTGTGAAACTAATTTTGGATCATCTGCAAGATTTAAGATGTGCATCCGTTGCACAAAATCCTCTAGAGACTGTAGCAATCTCTTAGAATGTAAATTTGGCTTCATAAAAATTCTATTTAAAAGCTTTGATACTTACTTTTTATACTTATATTGAATAATACTGATTTTTGAATAATTTTACCGTCTCAATCATTAAATCTTGTGACCAAGAAACAATTTTTTTATAAGCTATAGCTTGATGCTTGCTTGAGGAACATCTCGGCATAAAGACCATCTTGCGTCATCAATTCTGAGTGAGAGCCAACTTCAACAATACGGCTGTTTTCTAGTACAACAATCCGATCTGCTAACTGCACGGTGGAAAATCGATGGCTGACAAAAAAGGTCATTTTTCCTGCGGTTAAGGCTCGGAATTTTTCAAATAATTCGTATTCAGCGATCGCATCGAGGGCAGCGGTAGGTTCATCGAGGATTAAAATTGGGGCTTCAGTCATAAAAGCTCTAGCCATGCCGATTTTCTGCCATTGTCCCCCCGAAAGATCGATTCCTCCTTTAAACATTTTTCCCAGACGAGCTTGATAACCTTGTTCTAGGGTTTCAACTACCTGAGACGCTCCTGAATCAATTGCGGCTTGTTCAATTCGGAGTTGGTTTTCTCTCTGTGCCAAGTTACCAAAGCCAATGTTGTCTTGGACGCTGAGTTGATAACGGGCAAAATCTTGGTTGAGTACGCCAATATTAGTATGTAACTCTGATAATTTTATTTCGGGGAGGGGAATACCGTCGATGGTAATCGTACCTGAATCTACGTCGTATAGTCTGGTGAGTAGCTTGAGGAGTGTTGTTTTGCCCGCACCATTAAGACCAACTAGAGCAATACTTTCTCCTAGCTTAACGTCTAAATTGAGGTGGCGTAAAGTGGGTTTGGTTGCCCCAGGATAGGTAAAGCTGACATTATGCAGTGATAATCCCTGTTTAATCGGCTGAGGAAAAGATTGAGGACGAGAAGGATTAACTATTTGGGGCTGGAGGTTGAGAAACTCAAAATATTGGGAGACATAGAGATTTGATTCGTAGATCTTAGCAATGTTTTCTAAAATAGCGGGTAACAACTGTTGTGCCTGGCTAAATGCTCCCGTATACATGGTAAAGTCACCGACGGAGATCTTACCCCCGATGGTTTTGATCAAAGTCCAGCCGTAGGCTAAATAAAAGCCACTATTAACCAAAACTCCCGATAAACCACGCATCTGAGCATATTCACTAGCGATCGCCGCTGACTTACGATTAAAATCAGTCCGAATGTCCTGCCATTGTCCCAAAAGATGCCGACCTAAATTAAAGAGTCTGACTTCCTTAGCAAATTCTGGGTAGGTTAAAACTTGCTGGATATAATTTGATAACCGCCCGCTTTCTGTCTCCATGCGCGTCATCCAAAATCGCCTACCAGAATAAACAATGCTTGTCCAAAATGAAGGCAGGGCAGTAAAAAAGAGTAAGGGAATAATCGCCAGATTAAACTGTAATAGTAAGCCCAATAAGCTAATTAAGGTAATACCCTGTCCAAAGACACTGGTCAGGGTTTGGATCACTTTCACGGGATGATTACTGCCGCTATTTTGAGCGCGCGCTAGGGTATCGAAAAATTCAGCAGATTCAAAATGAGCCAGATCTAGCTGAGTAGACTTTTCTAGTAGGATATATTTGGTATGTAAATTGAGGCGATCGTTAAATATTTGACTGACATAGAGACTAGCCTGATTAAAAATTGCTCCCAGTAAGCTGACTCCAAAACGCATTGCTACCAGCAAAATTAGTGGTCGCCAGACAAAATCAGTATTACCCCAGTTAGCAATTACCAAATCGACGATCACTTTATTGATCAAGAGCATTAATGCGGGAACTGAAGACTGTAAACCCTTAATGACTAACGATAATATTAAATAAAGCGGGGTAGCCTGCCACACTAAAACCAGCAGCAAGAAAATATTAACCAGGATCTCCCGATATCGTCTTCTAGAAATTGTCAATTAATTGTTAAATCGTTTTAAGTCTATTTAATTTAGCTTATTTCTGACAGGAAATCATTAAGGTCAACTCGCTGAAGTAATCATGTAGTAGGCGTCCTGATCTAATTAACCAGAGTAATATCATCAGGATGTTGAGCTAAACCTCGTCCATATTCAAAACTGGAGTTTTTAAATAGCGAGTAACTAAACCCATTAAACCTTTAACCCTTAAGCTTTTCCCTTGTCCCTAATCCAGCACAAAAACTATGATTTTCAAACCAGATGCAGTTTAACCAAATCTTATCCCAAATCGATAAATGTTTGCGACACAATAAATAATTTAAAGTAAGGTGGGCAATGCGAAGCAACAAAGGACGTGTCGCCCACCCTACAAGTTATCTGTTGTATTCTTTTTTCTAATTGGTATTACTTTGATTAATGTCAAAGTCTGCCAAGATTCTCGACAGCAAAAAAAGTGGACAAAACTGCCCACCTCTTTGAAGCAACTATTAATCCCTGGTAAGCAGCAGCTAACTAGACTTTAGTCGTTTCAGCAGGTTCTAAACCATTGTTGGCTGCGGAAGACTCTTTTTTCTGATTCCATAACGAAGTACAGGGTATTTTACTCTTATCACAGCGGTGAGCATATTTCTCTGCCACCTCAGTCACTTCCTTAAGTAACCCTTGACTGAGGGTGGTTGGCTCTAATCCTAAATCAATAAAACGTTGATTTTTGACAAACAGTTCGTTTTCTACTGCTTCATTGCGGGGATTTTTAAGATAGGCAATTTCGCCCCCAGTCATTTCTGAGATCATCTTAGCCAGATCGATCACACGGTGGGTTTCCGTCATTTGGTTGAGAATTCTCACTCGTTCTCCTTTTGGTGGCGGGTTTTCGATCGCCAACTGAACACAACGCACGGTATCCTTGATATGAATAAAGGCTCGGGTTTGTCCACCAGTACCATGAACCGTGAGGGGATATCCAATTGCCGCCTGCATTAAAAACCGATTAAGAACTGTGCCATAATCACCATCATAATCAAAGCGGTTAACTAGCTTTTCGTGCCTTAAAGTTTCGGGAGTGTTTGTTCCCCAGACAATACCCTGATGGAGATCGGTGACGCGGATATCATCATTTTTATTGTAGTAGTAGAAAAATAGCTGATCTTGAGTTTTGGTCATGTGGTAGACGCTACCAGGATTAGCAGGATAGAGAATTTCCTGCTGGATGCGATCGCCAGTATCAGTCACCACTTCTACATCGAGATAACCTTCAGGAATCTTCATCCCCGCAGTACCATAACCATAGACCCCCATCGTTCCCAAGTGGACTAAATGAATATCTAACCCAGATTCAACAATGGCACAAAGTAGATTGTTAGTAGCGTTGAGGTTGTTGTTAACCGTATAACGTTTGTGCTTAGAAGACTTCATCGAATAGGGGGCGGCTCGTTGTTCGGCAAAGTGAACAATCGCATCAGGCTGCTCAGTGGAGATTAAGCTTAATAGGCGATCGTATTCTTCAGCAATATCGATATTATGAAACTTGATTTCCTTGCCCGTAATGTTCTTCCAAGTGGCTAACCTTTGACCAATGGGTGCGATTGGAGTTAAAGAGCTAACTTCTAATTCATTATCTATATTTCGCCTAGATAAATTATCGACAATAATTACTTCAAAGTCGAGATTCGATAAGTGCAAAGAGGTAGGCCAGCCACAAAAACCGTCTCCTCCTAAGATGATAACCTTCATACTTTACTCCCAACTATAAAATTCATAATTAAACGATTCTGTCTTAAAAATGGAATCGCTAAAATAGTAACTTAGAATATTTAACCAAATTTTGTTACTTCATAGGAATAAACTGCAAAATAACTGGAGCAACAATAGCAGTGATTTTAGACAGTCGCTGGAGTTAAAAATACCTGAGGAAAATAATGCTTTACCAACCCTTGATGGCTAAAATTCGGTTTTTAAAAGCTTGAAAGCCATAACCCGAAAAATGCGCCGTGGGCATAGTCAAAATCACGATGCCACAATAAAACCAGCGGCTTAAGAAGGAGGGTCGTTTGCGAGGATGACCACGCCAGATTTTGCTGGAAAAACTTTTGCGGAGGCTCAGATTGACCCGCAAACTTTCTAAGAATGCCAGCATGATGCCAAAAATACAAATCTCCACCATATAGAGATTAATAGAGGGAACAAATATATCGACAATCAAAAGCAAAATTATGGTCGAGAGAAATAAAAAAGGTAGTTTTCCTCTAATTTGCGATCGCTCTGGGTGTTTACTATTGGTGAGATAGCGTCCGCGACCATATTTAAAATACTGAGTCCATAATGACTTCCAAGTTTTTCGGGGATAGTACCAAACTTTAATCTTAGAACTAATGTAGATTGCTTTGGGGTCTAGATCTAATAGTCTCTGATTTAATTCCGCGTCTTGATTGGTAACTTGAGTCGTATCAAAAACGTCTTGAGTGGGCGGAAACGCGCCGTCGTACGGCGAATGTTCCATATGCGGAGTGACAAAGGCTTGAGCCGCATGTAAGGGCTTGCCCGCATCTTCCTTTAGGACGCCCAGTGTTCCACTGGGTAATGCATTAAGCTCTAACAAAGCCTGGCGTTTAAAACAACCTAGATATACCGTATCAGCATAACCACTGTAGTTGGGATCGCGGTACTTAGCGCCACCATTGCCTAACCAACTTTGTGCTGCAATAGCGATCGCCGCTTGAAACGGCTCTTTAGCAACAAAACGCTGACAGCCCCCTACATTCAATGCTTCAGATTTCTGAAAAGCAGCTACACACTGTTCAATGTAGTCAGCCGCATAATCGCAGTGAGCATCAGCACGCAAAAAAAATTCTCCGCTACAAGCCTGCAAACCAATGTTTAGCGCAGCAGATTGAATTCGTTGGGGATTCTCCACCACCTTAATTTGGGGATAAGCAACTGCTAACTGCTGTAATCTATCTTTGGTGCCATCAGTACTTTTTCCATCGACAACCACTATTTCCAATAGATTAGGATATTTGGAAGTTAGAAAGCTATTCACAACTTCTTCAATTTTTTCTACCTCGTTATAGGTGGGAATCACTATTGAAATAGAAGGATTCTTTTTATGGGTAGAAAATACAATAGAAGCTGACGGATCTTTACTGACACTCATATTAATAGTAGGTCTAAAGTATCTATACTTTTATCATTAGTTAGTAAATTTATCGTCAAATCCTGAACTTAAAATTCAAATTGAACAATCGCTTCAAATCTTCTGCTGACAAATCGCTTTAGTCAAATTTGAAGTCAGATCTGTTAATTACCGAATTTTTACTGACAGTAGCAGGCTCGACCACAATCGTCAAACTATTTTCACTGGTTCACCTCAATCGCAGCCGATCCCCAACCCTGATCATGTCTATTTGACATCAAATTATAGCTTAAATTAAATGGTTAATTTTGACAATTTAATTTAAGCTGAAGCAGGAAAAGTATCACGATCGCCAAGCTTAATTTGAGCAATATTTCCCAGCTTGAATTAATACTTATCCCTGGTTGTCATCATGGTTTGATCTGCGAGATTTGCTCAGCTATAAAATGCCATCGCTCTCTTGGTTAAACCAAACCAAAGTATATTACTCTTAGTGCCAACAAAATCTTAAAATACTATAGTGTGAAAATTATAGTGTCATAAAATCTCAAGTCTAACCTTCGGGTTTAACAATCGAAATATAAGGCTGAGTTAAATATTTATTTGCTACCCGCCTAATCCTCTCGGGGGTAATGGGAGAAATCTGGTCTTGAAAGAGTTGATCAAACTCAATTCCCAGTCCCAATGTTTCGTACCAACCATAGGTTTGAGCAATTTCGCCGTTGGTTTGTTTTCCTAACGCGTATTGACCCAGCAGTTTGTTTTTTGCTCCCTGCAATTCTGACTTGGTTAAAGTAGTGGTAGTCAACCTAACCACCTCCGTACTCAAACCTTCAGTAGCGATTTGGGTATTGGTGGGTGCAGTACCGATATAAGTAATAAATGGTGCCGTATCGATCCGAGTGGGAAAAAATGCCGAGACATCGTAAGCTAATCCTCGTTTTTCACGGAGTTCAACAAATAGACGGCTGGAAAGCCCATTACCCAGATAGGTACTTATTAATTTCAATACAGGATAATCTTCCAGATTTACTTTAGTTCCCAAGTAACCCAGCATGATAATAGACTGTTGAGTCTCCTGAATAATTTCCTGGTGGGAGGGCTGAAAAACTGGAGCCTTGAGGTTCGGTAGAGGTAATACCGAGTCGGGTCGTTTCCAATCTCTAAAAACCTCGGAAACAAGAGCTGCTGCCTGTTCTTGATTAATTCTGCCTGATAGACTGATGACGAGATTATCAGGACGAAAATAAGTCTGATGATACTGTTGCAGCTCTTCTCGTGTTAAGTTTGCCACGCTAGCTGCGGTACCCAATACAGAAATGCCATAGGGATGATTGGGGTACATCTGCTGACGCAGTTGATTATACGCCACGTTGAACGGCTGTTCCTTTTGGGAGCGAATTCCTTCTAAGGTTAACTTCCGCTCTAATTCCACTTCCGCAGTGGGAAAAGTTGGCGATCGCATAATTTCCCCCAGCAGCTTTAACATCGGGGGAAAATCTGAAGAGACTGTTTTGAGACTTAAGGAGAAATAATCAGGAGCCGTATCCGCACCCAAACCTGCACCAATCGACTCAACCTGTTCGGCAATTTCTAAAGCAGAAAAATTCTCTGTGCCCTTGGTAATTACCGCTGAAACTAAATGAGCTAATCCAGCCTGCTGAGAATTCTCGACAATTGTACCAGCACCTTTGAAAAAGAAACGCCCTGAAATGATATCCGCAGCTTGATTTTCGACAACGATCAGGGTGATGCCATTATTTAACACTGAGCGATGTAAGTTAGGAATAGCTATAGTGGAATTGGGTGACATTAATTTAACTGTTAGAAATTTAACTATAGAAAATGATTTATTAGGAGCTGGCTGAACTGCCTCTATCTATCTAAGCAGCTTTTCTCCCTGAAAATTGTTCAGTTAAGGAAAAAACCACAAATATTAGATCGGGCTGGTGCTTAAATTAACTTTAATCCAGTCTCAAGCAACGCATCATAAGTGGTAAGCAAGAAAAAGATTACCTCCACCTCCAAGCAATAATTGGTCAATAATTAAGCCCTAATACGCATTCCTCCTCTTTTATCCCTCATCCTTCATCCCTCTAATATGTCTTCTTTTCGAGATATCGTTGGTTATTTTGGTAAATATAAGGCGATCGCCATTCTTAGTATTGCAGCATCCAGTCTATTTGAAATTATCGATTTGGTTGTTCCCTACAGTATTGGACAGATTTTAAATGTTTTGTCTAATCAGCCTTTAGATCGCCCTTTGGCGGGCTTAATTGCCCTAGTGCAAAATCTTGGTAGCTTTCCCCAAGGTAAGTGGTTATCTCTGGGAGTATTACTGGGGATTATTTTTCTGGTGACGGTAGTGCGATCGCCAATTCAGCCGTGGATTGGAGTCTGGCATCATTGGGCAATTGCTCTCAAGGCGAGAAGAGATCATTTTAGCCAGGTAGTAGCTAAGATTCTTACTTTACCCTTGGGCTACTATGACGAGAATAATCCTGGACGGATTGCGGGTAGAATTGCACGGGGAATTGAAAATCATACCTGGACATATCCTGAAATTGCAGGACAGTTAATTCCGAAACTAGCTAGAATCTTGGGCATTTTCGTGATGATCCTCTTGATCGATGCGGGAATTGCGATCGCCTTTTTACTTTCTTTTGTCTTGATTCTGACCTACAGCTTAAAACACCTTAAGGTTCTGATTGCCAAAGAGGAATTATTAGAAAAGCATCAGGAAAACACTGAAAGTCGTACCTCAGAAATTATTACCAATATTAAAACCGTCAAGTCTTTTGCCGCAGAAGCTCAGGAATATCAACGGCAACGTCAGCGGTTTGAACGGGAGTTTAAATACGTCACCTATCGTATCCATCGCGGTTATGTCGATCTGATTACTTGGTCGCGCACCGTAATTCAAACCTGCGTCTTCCTGATTTTGCTGTTTACTCTGATCTCTACCGTTAGGGGGAACATCACTCTGGGTCACTTTATTACTACCCTGACGGTTTCTAGCATGGCTTATGCGGAATTAGAACCCATTAGTCAACTAGCGGAGATCTTCGCCCGTCGTTATGCCTCGATGAGAAGGTTTCACGACTTTATGCAGCTTGAAGTTGGTGCCGATGCTGCTAGCCTGATTCTGGAAGATGTGGCGGACAATCCCTATCACTTTGACGGTAAATTAGAATTTGACCAGCTTAGTTTTGGTTATGATCGCGATCGCTTAATCTTAAAAGACATTAACCTCGTCATAAAACCCTATCAAACCGTGGCTTTAGTGGGTCGTTCAGGTTCGGGTAAATCCACCCTGGTTAAATTATTATTCCGTTATTTTGAACCAAATCAGGGGTCAATTAAACTGGACGGCACCAACATCAAGGATTTAGATATTGCTCATTATCGTCGCCGTCTGGCGATCGTACATCAAGATGTGGATATTTTTAATGGTACAGTCTGGGATAATCTCACCTACGGTAATCCTCAGGTAAACCGAGAACAGGTTAAACAAGCCTGTCAAATAGCGCGAGTTGATGAGTTTATCCACGAACTACCCCAAGGTTATTTAACTCTAGTGGGAGAGCGAGGAGTCAGACTTTCTGGTGGACAAAAGCAACGTTTAGGAATTGCCAGAGCCTTGGTGGTTGACCCCGATGTCTTGATTTTTGATGAAGCTACCTCCAGCTTAGATTATGAATCAGAACGGTCGATTCAGCTGGCAATGAAGTCAATTCTTGGTACTCGTAGCACCCTCATTATTGCTCACCGTCTTAGCACCATCCGCGAAGCCGATCAAATTGTGGTACTTGATGCAGGAGAGATTATTGAGGTAGGTAGCCATGAGGAATTATTAAACCAAGGGGGTATTTATCATCGTCTACACTCTCTACAAGAGACTGGGGAAGTGTTTAGTTAGCTTCAATTTAATTATGGAGTGTCAGTTCCAATAGTTCGGGATGAGTCGAATAAGCATCTGTAATTGGGGTTTTTTGCAAAACCCCCCAAGATCTAGGCGATCATATTTTTCTCAAAGCTTTAAATTATTGTAATTGTCGTTTGTTTTATTGGAATCAATATTCCGCACCATATTTCTATGACCAGCACAGTCACAACCGTAAAGTTCGATCGCCTTATCTCCTTCTCGATCTATTGCAGCGGCGGTTTCAGCATCATAAGCACTACAACTACAGCCTACAAAAGGATAGTCTGTCTCACTTTCTGGAATTTCTGCGATTTGACTATCTAATTCAGGAGCAGTAAAAACATACTCCTTTGCACTAACGGAATTGGTTCCCAATAGAGAGAACACTATCGAACCAGAACAGCCCAAAGTAGTAAGTAATTTCTTATTCATTATTTCCTCCAGGAAAATTAAAAGTCAATTATATCTGCTAAAAATTAATTTTAAATAACTAATAATAATTTTCAAAAATAGCAACTAAAATTTCTCCCATTTTTGGCAACACTACCTAATTAACTTTACTGTTACTGTTGGTTTTTGTAATGATACTCATCAAGAAATAACTGAGCTTAATCATCATCAATAACGGCATCGCGATCTAATAATAGGAGATTACGTAAGCTACCAGTATCGAGATCCGTTAACCATTGTTCTCCTGCATTTACAGTTTGTTCGGCTAATTCTTTCTTGCTTTCAATAATGTCATTAATCCGTTCTTCTAAGGTTCCTGTACAGACAAACTTGTGTACCTGTACATTACGCTTTTGTCCGATGCGAAATGCCCGATCTGTTGCCTGATTTTCTACCGCAGGGTTCCACCAGCGATCAACGTGAAAGACATGATTAGCTCTGGTTAAATTGAGTCCTGTTCCCCCAGCCTTTAAAGAGAGGATAAATATCTTGGGACCATTAGGTTCATTCTGGAAACGATCCACCATTTCTTGTCGGGCTTGGCGACTGGTTGAACCATATAAAAATAGCACTTCACTCTTGAGTTTTTGTGACAAATAGGGCTTGAGCATTTTGCCCCACTCCGAAAATTGAGTAAAGATCAACGAGCGATCGCCTTCATCGACAATTTCTTCTAACATCTCTTCTAAGCGCAGTAGTTTCCCAGAGCGATCGCTAAAGTCTTCTGCTTTGAGCGCTGCTTGTTTTTTATTCTCTTTATCTAGCAATTCAGGATGGTTGCAAAGTTGTTTGAGACGCAATAGCAAGGTGAGAATTAAACCACGACGCTTAATACCCTCGGAATCTTCAATTTCGGCTAAAGAATTATCAACCAACTGTTGATAGAGTTCCGCTTGTTCGGCGGAAAGTCCGCAGAAAACATTCATTTCCTGCTTATCAGGTAAATCTTGAATAATATTCTTATCAGTTTTGAGACGTCGGAGAATAAACGGTTGCGTTAAAGAACGTAAAATATTTAAGGATTCGCGATCGCCATATTTTTCAATCGGTGCGGCAAATCTCTTTTGAAAGAAGTTACGATTGCCCAAAAAGCCAGGATTAAGAAAGTCTAAGATTGACCAGAGTTCTGTTAGGCGATTTTCCACAGGAGTACCTGTTAAGGCAATCCGAAAGCCAGCAGGAATCTCTCTAACAGCTTGAGACTGTTTAGCTGAGGGATTTTTGATATTTTGCGCTTCATCTAGGACAATTCCTTGCCAATCAATCCCTGAGAGTGTTTTCAGGTCACGATGTACTAATGAATAGCTGGTAATGACAAGCTGCTTTCCTTTAACAGTTTTGGCAAAAGTTTTTCCTTGTTCGCGCTTATCCCCATGATGAATGATCGCTTTCAATTTAGGAGCAAATTTTCTCACTTCTCGTTCCCAGTTATTAATGACCGAAGTGGGACAGACCAGAAGTGTTGGCTTGGTTAACAGTTTTTGTTGTTTGAGATTGAGCAGGAAGCCAATTAACTGGATCGTTTTTCCTAAACCCATATCGTCTGCCAGACAAGCACCTAAGCCCCAAGTTTCCAGGAAAGATAGCCAGCCTACGCCTTTGGCTTGATAGGGGCGTAATTCCCCTTGAAAATCTTTAATTTTGGCGACTGGTTCCACCGATTTATCATCAGATAAATTATCTAATAAACCTGCTAAGACTCCTGTGGGTTCAAATTTGACCACGGGTAATTTGGCTAAGGTGGTAGTATCTCCTGTGGACAAACGCAGCGCATCCTCCACGGACAAATCGAGCTGATCGTTAGACTGATCTAATACCGCCTGCGCCGCCCTCACATCCGCAGGCTGCAAGGCAATCCACTGTCCATCAATTTCGACTATGGGTGATTTTTGCGCCAGGAGCTTTTTAAAATCCCGTTTGGAAACCGTACGCTCGCCGACGGCAATTTCTAGTTTATACTTCAGCATACTGTGCAGACTTAAGCGTTCCCCTTTTTTCTGGGGGACACTAGCGGTCATCTTGATGCCCAATCGCTGTTCGCTGCTATCAGAAGTCAAGCCAGGAGGCACAATTACCCCCAGACCATTGTCCCGTAGCTGCCAGGCGATCGCCCGAATAAATTCATATACCTGAATCGGATTCAACCGACAACTAACTGGCTGACTACGGTTCAAGCTAGCTCGAATTGGGTCATAGATGCGTGTTGCCAAGCCCAAGCCTTTTAAGAGAGTTTCTTGAGGATTTTCAATAGTGCGATCGCCAATGGTCAGAAATTCGGCGGGACAACGCCATACTGTTGCAGCATCAACTACAAAGTCAGCATTATCTAATGCCTGGAGATAATAATTTAGCGACCAATCAAGCTGTTCTCCATTCTCGGCGGCTTCTATGGGGGGCGTTAGGGCAAAACAAACTCGATAGCGGTTGGAACCGAGATTACTTTGGCGATTAACTAAGTATTCACTAACAGGTAAAGTCCAATTATAGACCGCATTAACTAAGCGATTAGCTGTTTGTGGATTGGCGGCTACTTCTGGTTCATTAGAAAGCGATCGTAACCAAGGTTCTACGGTAAGCTCTTTAAAACTATTGGGATTGTAGTCAATCCAACTGCGTAATCGGGCATCGACGATCAGAGAGAGGGTTCTTAGTAACAGCTCTTCGTCTGTAGTGTCAGCTTCCGATTCTTCAGCATCGAGATAAGCTAGGCAAGCTTCAGGCAAGGCGAGGGTAAATTTAGCCAGACGAATTAGGTCAACCTCACTATCAATCAATGGCTGCCAAAGGCTTCTATAATTAGTGCGGCGAGACTTTTGAACTTCAATTCCTGGCAAAAACTTTTGTCGCACAATCAAATCCAGCGCCCAACGATATATGTGCGACCAAAATCGAATATCCCCTGCTAAATAGTCAGTATGAGACTGTAAGGAACTCAAAGATAATATCTGCAATAGCCTGATCGTTTCTGCGGGGGTAAGTCGAAATCCCTTCACCTCCCATAGATATAAATCTAATTTAGCCTCTCCTTCAACTGAATTTCCGGCAAAAACTGGCTGAACTTTTTTACTTTCCTTTGTTCCTGTGACAATAGTTGGCATGCCTACTAATTGAGTGTGCCATCTACTTTGAGCTAATAAATCAGCAACGTCTAATTCATGGCTGTGGAATAAATCTAATAATTCAGAACGTGACACATTAAAAGGATGAATAAAATCCCCTGATTTATTGAGGGCAAAAACTTCGTTGACCAGAGAACGCCAAGCTTGTCCCCAAACAAAAAAATAGTCTTTACCTGAATTAACGATCCAACTGCCGTGAATAATTGACATAATTATCTTGATTGAGACTCAAAAAAGTCCAGGGTGAGGAGCTTGATTCTAGTGCCATACCTCGGACTTCCATCAATACGAATTACCCTCTGCTTCAATCCTATAGCTGATTCTTGGTTGCAGGAACTTCGTAAGGTAATGATAGTTTAGCAAGTTTCCTTGCTTACGTACTGATTTATTACTTATTACTTATTACTTATTTATTATTGGAAAATCCTTGATATTCCCCTCCTAATGATTCCACAATTAATTTATAGTCCTAAAGTACTAGAAATATTTGGGAGTTTAGATCGAGGTAGTTTAGCAAGCAGTTTTTTAAGATTGAAATAATTAAAATTACGGACAATTTGAGGTGAAATTGAATGCTGAACTGGAAAATAGTTGCTGTAACAACAGGTGCTTTGATGATTTTACCAGTGAGTACTTTCGCTGCTAAGTCCGCAGCCGAGTTCAACAACATGCCAGAAATAGATCAGGTGTCTCATCTTGCTCATAGCGCAAAACATGCAAACATGGGGAGGAGAGGGCAAAGAATGGAAAAAATCCTGCAACAATTAGATCTTACTCCTGAGCAATCTCAGCAAATAGAAGCCATTCGAGAGCAGTCTAGAAACGATGCTGAAGGATTAAAACAACAGCTGCAAACTCAACGTCAAGAAATGCAATCCCTTTTCTCTAGCGATGCGTCTTCAGCTCAACTACGGGAACAATATCAGTCAACTCAAGACCTCCGAAATCAGTTGGGCAATGAGCGTTTTGAAACGACACTAGCAATCAGAGAAATACTAACTACCGAACAACGAACTAAAGCTGCGGAATTAATGCAACAACATCGAGGGAGAAGATTTGGTAGTTAACTAACAAGTTCTAAAAATTGCTGTATCGTAAAGGGAAATCTATGATGGTTATTTAACTTAACATTGGAAACCGCACAGCCATGTTGCCCAACATCTTCTTTATTTCCCTGATGGGTTTTCTTGCTCTATATATTCTAAGAGGAATCGGCTTGATTACCTTTTTGCCAGGAGGAGTTATTTCTGCATTACTCATGACGGCGATCGTATCTGGTTTGACCTGGGGGATATTTAAAACCCGAAGATATTAGAAAATTTGGTTCTGATCTAACTAACCAACTAATAGTGTCTTCACTGACCACCTAAGTACGACAGGGTGTCTTTTGACAACGGTAAAAATCCTTAGTTATTCTGCTTGATGAGAGATTTACAAGTCAAAATGAAAAAAATCACCTTTGGAGTCCTGTCTGTGGTGCTCTCCCTCTGTTTTGCTTTTCCTGATCCTGCTTATGCAGCTGATGGTGCCAAGATCTTTAAAGCGAATTGTGCTGCCTGTCATGCTTTGGGCACAAACCGTGTCAATTCGGCAAAGACCCTCAAGCAAGCGGATTTGGAAAAGTGGGAGATGAATTCAGCCGATAAAATTATTTATCAAGTTACCAACGGTAAGCTTGCTATGCCAGCGTTCAAAGGTCGATTGAAAGAGGAAGAAATCGAAACAGTAGCGGCATATGTATTAGAACAGGCTAACAATGGCTGGAAGATGTAGATTGGACAGCTCTAGTGTTTATTTTTGGTCAAAAGTTGACTAAGCTTTTATTATCCAAAAATGTGACTAGAGAAATTTGAACGTAATTGTTATTGGCGGTGGCGCTGCTGGCTTTTTTGGCGCGATCGCCTGTGCTGAAGCAAATCCCAAACTTAAAGTTACTTTGATTGAAGCTGGGCGTAAACCCCTGGCAAAGGTGCAGATCTCTGGTGGCGGGAGATGTAACGTCACCCACCACTGTTTTGATACTGCTCAGCTGGTGGAAAATTATCCTCGGGGAGGCAAAGCTCTAAGGGGAGCCTTTAGCCGCTTTCAACCCCAAGATACAGTGCAATGGTATCAGTCTCGTGGAGTCAAGCTAAAGACCGAAGCTGATGGCAGAATGTTTCCTGTTACCAATAGTTCGGAAACTATTATTGACTGCTTAATGCAGGCGGCAAAAAAAGCTGGAGTCGATTTACGGACTGGAGTCGGAGTTAAGACTGTTAAGCGGTTTATCGATCTCCAGGAGCAAAACTATTTTCAGGTAGAGCTTAAAAATGACCGAATTTTAAAGTGCGATCGCTTATTAATCGCTACAGGCAGCAATCCTCTGGGGTATCGTTGGGCAAAAAATTTAGGACATAAAATTGAATCGGCAGTCCCTTCTTTATTTACCTTCAATATTAAAGATGCTCGTTTACAAGGTTTAGCTGGGGTTAGTGTGAATAATGCCCAAGTTAAGCTAGGTACTGGTAAAAATAAGCTCGAACAAACAGGAGCCTTGCTGATAACTCATTGGGGGGTAAGTGGTCCTGCTGTCCTTAAATTATCCGCCTGGGGAGCCAGATTTTTAGCCACTCTCAAGTATCATTCCCCTCTACAAGTCAACTGGCTACCTAAATATAATCAAGAGCAGTTACAGCAGATTTTAATCACCGAAAAACAAGCTAGCTCGAAGAAAAAAATTATCAATTATTGTCCTGTTGATTTGCCCAAACGTCTCTGGCAAAGTCTAGTTAAATATGCAGGAATCAAACCCGAAAAAGTCTGGTCGGAAATTAGCAAAAAAGAACTAAATAAACTAGCTACAGAAGTTATTCAGGGGCAATATAGGATTCAAGGAAAAGGTGTGTTTAAGGATGAATTTGTTACCTGTGGCGGCGTCAACTTAAAAGAAGTCAACTTTAAAACAATGGAAAGCAAAAAATGTCCTGGGTTATATTTTGCAGGAGAAATCTTGGATATTGATGGAGTAACGGGGGGGTTTAACTTTCAAAGTGCCTGGACAACCTCTTGGTTAGCAGGACAGGCGATCGCTAATTAACAGCAAACCTAATCTGCTTCAGCATCTTAAAAGTTCTGATTTAAAAGTGCTCGTTATCTTCAAGTCCGATAATTATTGTTATCAAAAAATAAAAAAAGCGATCACCAGATACGAGACAATCGCTTAATTATAGATTAATAATTATTCAGAGCTTATTCTGGCTCACCACCTTGGATCTTAAGCATTAAAAAGCCTAAGCTCAATCCTCCTAAAATCAAGACGATACAAAGAATTGCACCGTTGAACAACATACTTTCTGCACTCATATCTATTTCTCCTGTTTTTTGTTAGATGTTTATTTAAGAGGATGATTTGAACGAGATGGTCGGCGGGGGTGCCCCGTCATGACCAATCGAGTTATTGAATTTGGCTAAAAGCTAATGACTAGTAGCTATTAATATCGTTAATTCTCAATCATAATCAATAATAGGTATTTTAAATCATTAGCCGAGAACATCCCTAATCAATTATTTAGCTCTTACATGACTATGATTCCTTCTTTAGCCTTGACGATGGGCGATCCTGCTGGAATTGGAGCAGAAATTATGCTTAAGGCATTAAGCAATGACTCCTCTACCAAGCGATCGCATATTACTATCGTCGGTAATCGACAACTATTGCAGCAAACCTATAACCACTTATTACAGCAGACAGCCCTAACCTCAGCAGAGTTGGCTGACCCAGAGAGTTTGTCTATCTTAGATGTTCCCTTTGAAGGAACCCTAACCTGGGGACAAGGAAACGCTCTAACTGGAGGATTTAGTTTTGCCTGTTTAGAAAAAGCGATCACTTTAACTCTTGAGGGCAAATTTCAGGGAATTGTCACCGCACCTATTGCGAAATCTCTTTGGAAAGCCGCAGGACACGAATATCCTGGTCAAACAGAAGTCTTGGCTCAAAAAGCAGAAGTCGAGAAATTTGGCATGATGTTTATTGGTCAGTCTCCCCATACAGGCTGGATGTTACGTAGTTTATTAGTCACTACCCACATTCCACTAGCGACTGTATCTCAAGCCTTAACTCCCGACTTGATGACCAAAAAGCTTGATTTACTAATTAAATGCCTCCAGCAAGACTTTGGGATTGAGAATCCAAGAATTGCGATCGCTGGACTTAATCCCCATAGTGGAGAAGCGGGACAGCTAGGCTCCGAAGAACAAGACTGGCTGTTACCTTGGCTGCAACAAGCCCAATCCGCTTATCCTCAAGTAAAAATTTCGGGGTTAATTCCTCCTGATACCATGTGGGTCAAACCAGGACAGGCATGGTACGGCAATTATCAAGTCGCCCCAGATACTGCCGATGCTTACCTAGCTTTGTATCACGACCAGGGACTAATCCCCGTTAAACTCATGGCATTTGACCAGGCAATCAACACTACTGTCGGACTACCGTTCATTCGCACTTCTCCCGATCACGGTACTGCTTTTGATATTTCAGGTCGAGGAATTGCTAATGCTAGCAGCATGAGTGCCGCAATTGAACTAGCAATCCAAATCAGCAAGCAAAGAATGCTACAGCCAACAAATGTATAGTTATCCAGTGCTGTCAGAGGAAGATTTACCGAGCAACACCGATAAAATAATGACCGACAACAAATGACAGACTGTGCAAGAGTCAAAATCACTTGTTACCAAACAATTTACTTCTTAGCAATCTTAGGAGCAGGTTTGCTGGGGCTGCTTCTGCGGCGATTATTGGCGGAACTCCTGCCGTTGTGACTAGAATCACTAGATTTAGGAGGCTCATCACTGTAGATGTCTAAAAAGACCGAATCATTGTTGGCTGTAGCTGCGGTTTGAATGGTGGTTCTAATGGCTTGAATATTACGACCACCTCGACCAAAAACCTTACCGCGATCGCTTTTATCAAAAGCAACCCGTAACCAAATTTTTCTCTTATTGGGGTTTGTTTCTAGGTTCACACTGAGAGTTTGCGGCTCTTCCAGGAAGGGTTCGATCAGAAAGCGAACTAGTTGCTCATAATCGGGACTAGCTGCTGTCTGATCGCCAGACAATTCGGTCTTATTTGGCATTTACTTGATCAAAAACTTGAGCTTTGTTGAGGATACTTCTGACAGTTTGACTAGGTTGTGCTCCTTGCTGTAGCCTTTTGACAATGGCAGGAACATTCAATCTAGTTTCATCTGTTCTGGGGTTATAAAAACCTAATTCCTCAATGGGGCGACCATCTCTACGGGTTTTACTTTCTATGGCTACGATACGGTAGCTGACCTCTCTCTTCTTGCCGAAGCGTTTCAAACGTAATTTAATCATTGGTTATTCAAATTTGTCCTTTACGATTGTAATCTATCTCTTCTATTTTTCCCCAGGATTAGCTAGGGCAATCTCTCAGTTTACAATGTGCCGAAGCCTTTTTTCTTCTTTTTTTTCTTCTTGCGTCTACCTTGGTCGGGATAGCCACCCATACCAGGCATCCCCATACCAGGCATTCCGCCGCCCATACCAGGCATCCCCATACCCATACCAGGCATTCCCATGCCAGGCATCCCGCGACCCATATTTTGCATCATAGAGCGCATTTTGGAGAAATCTTTAACCAACCTGGAGACATCTTTTTCTTCAAATCCCGAGCCTTTAGCTACTCGACGACGACGACCAGGAGACTGTGCCAGTAAGTCAGGATCGGCTTTTTCCGCTTGGGTCATAGAGTTAATCATTGATTCAGTCCGCTTGAGCTGAGTTTCCCCCTTGGCTAAATCGGCACCGCTAATTTTTCCCATCCCTGGAATTAACTTGAGAACACCTCCCAAGGAACCCATATTTTTGAGCAGACGCATTTGTTTGATAAAGTCATTAAAATCAAACTTAGCCTCCATGATCTTGGACTGCATCTTCTCAACATCAGCCAGATCAATTTCTTCCTGAGCTTTTTCCACCAGGGTCAGAATATCACCCATATTGAGGATACGGGATGCTAAGCGATCGGGATAGAAGGGTTCAAGTGCCTCAACTTTTTCCCCCACACCAACAAACTTAATCGGCTGTCCCGATACCTGCCTCACCGAAAGCGCCGCCCCACCACGGCTATCTCCATCTAACTTGGTGAGAATTGCCCCAGTAATGCCAATTTGATCGTGAAAAGTATAGGTCAAGTTTGCGGCTTCCTGCCCTGTCATGGCATCCACTACCAGGAGGGTATCATCAGGCTTGATTGTCTCTTTGATGCGAGATAGTTCTCCCATCATGTCTTCGTCAATCTGGAGTCGCCCAGCAGTGTCCACAATGACGGTATCAACTCCTAGCTCTTGGGCTTTGGCTATCCCCTGTCGGGCAATTTCTACGGGATCGGCATCGGTTCCCATTTCAAACACAGGAACATCAATCTGATTACCCAAAGTCAACAACTGGTCGATCGCCGCAGGACGATAGACGTCGGTTCCCACCATCAGACAAGAACGTTCTTGCTTGCGTAAATAAAGAGCTAATTTGGCTGTCGCGGTAGTCTTACCCGTCCCCTGAAGTCCCGCCATCAAAATTACCGTCGGCGGCTCGTCGGCATTTTTCAGGGGTACGTTGCTTTCTCCCATCACCTTAACCAGTTCATCGTAAACAATCTTGATAAACTGTTGACCAGGGTTTACTCCTGAAATAACCCCTTCTCCTAAAGCCTTGGCTTCCACATCAGCAATAAAAGCTTTGACTACCTGGAGGTTAACATCGGCAGCTAAGAGGGCGCGTCGTACTTCCTTGAGGGTATCTTGGATATTGCTTTTAGATATCTTGTCCTGACCGCGAAGTTTCTTCCAGGCATCATCTAGGCGATCAGCTAAAGCATCAAACATATAATTTTTTCTGACTGTTATTTTTGTACTTACAATATAATTTTATAATTTTGAGGTGTTGAGAGAACTTTTGACAATTTCCTGACCAAATAATTTTCCTCAGCCTTAAATTACTGCTATCAATTTAAGTCATATTGCTGATTCAAGAGTCGATTTCCTGATCTGATTAAGTCAAATGACTGATGTTCAGATAATTTGAGACCTTTACTATGAGTTATAGATACTTCTCGAACATGTCCAGAGTTTGCATGGTGAGAATATATTGCAGACTCTGGTTTTACTCTTTACTTACTAACTATATTTTTGGAGCCGAGGTTCTGAACTCAACAGCAACTATGGAGATGTTTGGAGTTGGTTGCTAAAATTGGTATGCTTAATTTGCTTATCTAGTGAAAACTACCTTGGCAAAACAGCGATTGGATAAATTATTAGTCAGCTTAGAATTATGCGATTCTAGAGCTTTGGCACAGCGTTTGATTAGAGCGGGAAAGGTCAAGGTCAACCAAGAAGTTATTGATAAGCCTGGTACTGAGGTCAAAACCACTGCGGAGATTGAGGTCAAGGAACAACCACCCTATGTTTCCCGTGGGGGCAAAAAACTGATTAAAGCCTTAGAAACTTTTCAGATTAAGGTGCAAGATCGGATTTGTCTCGACGGAGGAATTTCTACCGGGGGATTCACCGACTGCTTACTACAATCGGGAGCAAATTTAGTCTATGGTGTAGATGTCGGCTATGGGCAAGTAGCCTGGTCGATTCGTACCTGCGATCGCGTAATTCTCAAAGAAAGAACCAATATCCGCCATTTAACCGCCACAAAACTTTATGGTGATGCTACGATGGCTGATTTGGGAGTAATGGATTTATCTTTTATTTCTCTAACTAAAGTACTCGAACCTCTCTGGAATTTGTTAGCTTTTCCCAAAGAAGTTGTGTTGTTAGTCAAACCGCAATTTGAAGTCGGACGAGACAAAGTCGGTAAAAAAGGTGTGGTTAGAAATGAAAGTGATCGCGCCTCCGCAATCATGCAGGTATGGCAAGTAGCACAAGCATTAGGTTGGCAATATCACGGTTTAACTACTTCGCCGATTACAGGACCCGCGGGGAATGTGGAATATTTACTTTGGTTAAGTGCGGAGCAATCGGAGCAATCGCCTTTAGACTTGGAATTAGTTAAGCAGCTAATTGCCACTACAGTTTGATAAACCTTTTTATCTAAAATTTCTGAAATTGCGGAAATTAATGAATATTCCTATTGCTGTAGGTTCAGTTGCCAAGAATTATTTCTGGGAAGAAGTTATAGGAAGCTAAGTAAAATATATTTAAAATATCTGCCTTAAAACAAGCTGATGCTAATTGTATTAAATCAGATTTAAAATTTTGACGATTTTTTATCTAACATCAAAACTATATTTTTTAGTTTTTTATTAATTAAAAGCAACTAACTGGCAAACCTTTATGCTATCCACTTGTCCTAAATAAATATCAGGGCTTGCTCACATGTATTTTGCCGCAGGTAATAGCTTTGTGACGTGCCTTGCATCCTCAATTGGCATCAAGACATAAGAGATAGCTTTAGCCTTGCGATCGCCCGCAGCGAAGATTGGTAACATCAGAATAGTGAGAATTAATTACTTTTATGAATGGAAATGATTAGCGAAGCTACTTTAAACTGTAGGCTCTAGAAAATCATCAGCTTTAATCTTACTCAATGTCCTTTACTCTTGAATATCCAGAATTAGTAGCTTTTTATCAAAGAGAATCTATTCCCTACGAACTTAAACCACATGAGTTAGGTTTTGCGGTAATCTCGGCTTATTCAGCATCGGCAACTTCTCTCCGAGAATTAGGTCAAAGTTTACAGGGTTGGAAAACTGAAAACCAGGGAGTTAAAACTATTTTGGGTTTAGAACGTCTACTAGAAGGAAAAAATCCCGAGGTTGCAACTTGGTTGTTAATGATTCCCTTTATTCCAGGGATACCTGATTGGTGTGTTGATAGCGTAGCATTGTTAACTATAGATTCTTCAGCCAAACAAACAGAACTAGCAAAGAGTCTGTGTCGTCTGGTAAAAGATATCGGAGTTGGTAAGGTTATGTCTTTTGAAGAATACAGCTACATGAACCGCTGATAACATTATTGTAGTTAGCGATCGCATTTAATAGTTTTTGGCTGTGACATTGAATTATTGGTCAATGTTTAATGCTCAATGTTCAATGCAAATATTCCCATTTGTGTCGGTGTACCTACTTCGGGATCTTCATTACCAATACCTTGAAAGGTCACCTGATAACTAAACCTGTCTGCAACATTATTTGCCCAGGCTTGAAATTCTTGTCTGGTCCATTCAAAACGATGATCGCGGTGGCGCAGTTTTCCATGGGGTAAGGATGCAAAACGCACGTTATATTCAATATTAGGAGTGGTGACAATTACAAGTTTTGGTTGAGTGAATTCAAATAAGACTCGCTCGAAAGCAGCCAGGCGGTTGGGATTGAGGTGTTCGATGACTTCAATTACCGTTGCCGCATCATATCCCTTGAAACACTCGTCACGATAAATGAGTGAGCCTTGAATCAGCTTGATTTTATCCTGTTGATGAAATGGTAAATCATCCAGCTTAAGTCTCTTTTTGGCTATTTCCAAAGTATGGTAAGAAACGTCTACTCCCAGAATCTCTTGGAATGACTGCTTTTTAATTAGGTATTTAATTAACTTGCCTTCACCACAACCTAAGTCAATTAACCGCTTAACCTGGTGCGCTAGTAAAGTCTGAGTGACAGTTTCCAGACGTTGTTGATTGAGGCTAATTGGCTGTTCAATAGCTTCCTCTTCTTGAGTCTGCACTATATCGTCTTGCTCGATATCCTGACTATCTTCGGCACTAAGTTGCGCTAAAGCTCTTCTAGCTAAACTCCAACGCCCTTTGAGATATCTCTTCGTAATTTGTTCTTTGATGGGATGATCCTCAAGCCAACCTGCTCCATGACGAAGCAGTTTCTCGATTTCTTCATCCCCTACCCAATAATGCTTATCGTCATCTAAGACAGGAATCAGTACATATAGATGACTCAGTAAGTCACATAGACGAACAGTAGTGTGATGCAGAGTAGCGTCAAGATAAACACTGTCCGACCATTCAGGAAAGGTGGAATCTAAAGGTAAGTTGTCTACTGATACCTGATAACCCAAAGGTTCAAATAACTGACGCAAAAATGATCGCCCACCACGACAGGGCAATACAGGCAACTTTACGGTTAAAGGAATAGCTTGTGCTACCAAATCAGGACGGTGATCACAACGACCAGATAAGGCGGTGCGGAATACTTTAGCGATCGCCACACTCATAAATGATGATGCTACATATGGGCGATCGTTGACATAATGTACTAAAGTTCCTGCTCTTCGATCTCCAGACTTACCTCGAACTAATTCAATCGGATTGATATCTAATAGCAAAGCTACCGTACACTGAGCTGCCTGAGATTCTGGATAGAATACATGAGCCTTACCAAAACTGAGAGGAAACGACTGGCATTTATCAGGATGTTTGTGCAGCAGATAACCTAAGTCTGTTGCTGGTTGATGAGTGGTAGAAATAGTTAATAACATCCTTCATAGCTAGTACCTTATTACTGTTAAGATAACATTCTGATGATTTCTAGATTTCCTGACCTCATTCCTCATCCTCTGAATTATCCCAAGACTTGACATTACGGGCATTAGCTTGGTTTTTAGCTGCTGTTGCATTGGCTGAAAAAGAATGTTCTGAACCTTCTAGATTCACCTGACTCACAACCTGACGAATTACTTTGCGTACCTTAACTTGATAGTTACTCAAATAGCTTTGTTTATGTTGATTGTATTCCTTGGCGTTAGTAGCGTAGAGTGCGGGAACATTTTCATGATTCAAGACCAAAGCACAAACATCAGAAAGATCGATGCGATCGCTGTTTGCAGCGTAATTAGTATGAATATGACTATAAGCATCGGCAATAACTTCCCCCTCGATCAGATTGGTCAAACTGAGGTTAGCCAGCAGATCAAAGATATCGCTTTCCCCAGTTTTGGTTTGTTTTCCATGTTTAATTTCGCGCCAGGAATTAGTTCTAGTCTGCTTAAAAGTTGAGTTTCGCGCCATGACGACATCTTTCTCTAGGGTGCGTAGGCGATTTTGTTTTAATACTTCTTCAATTGCCCAAGTTAACAGTTTTTTCTGAATGATTTGTTGACAACTTTTGCTATATTTTTTTTGCTGTTTGAGATAGCCGCGAGGAGAAGTGGCATAAAGACTCGGAACTTGATTATGGTTCAGTAGGAGAGCGCAAACTAATGCAGGTTCAATATATTGCTTGTCTTTGAAATATTGGGTGTTAATTACCAATAAAACTGCTTGAAGTATCTCTATTTCTGCAACATTAATTAGCTTCAGCTGACTAGCCAACTCCTCTTGGGTTGCAATTTTGTGATTAACTTTGTGAGAATCATTCATAAGTTTTGACCCAATAATTCACGACGATTTTAACCCTCATTTTTCAAAATGTGTAAGAGAGCAGATTATCTCAACTAGATTGAATAGTTTGAAGGAGTGTTTTAGAGGTATGGAGAACAATTCAAGCAAAGTAGTTTAATAAGTTTAATAAACTACTTTGCCCACTGACTTAAATTAGCATTCCCGCAACACAAGCTGTCATAAAACAGGCAATAGAGCCAGCGATCAAAGCTCTCACACTTAATTGAGCTAAATCTGCTTGTCGGTTTGGGGCGATCGCACTAATGCCGCCAATCTGAATCCCAATTGCTCCGAGATTGGAAAAGCCACACAAAGCATAAGTCGCGATAATTTTAGCTCGCTCGGAAATTAGGGGGTTTTCGGGAGAAATTAACTTTTGTAAATCGAGATAAGCCACAAATTCATTGAAAATTAGCTTTTTCCCCAGCAAAGTCGCAATATTTTGGCAATCAGCTAAGGGGATTCCCATTAGCCAAGCAACAGGAAACATGAGATAAGACAAAATTAGTTCTAAGGATAAGTTCGTCAAGCCCACTAGAGTTCCTAACCATGCCAACAAAGAATTAGCCAAAGCTAATAATCCTAAAAAAGCAATCAACATTGCGCCGACATTAAGTGCTAGTTTCAGTCCTTCAATGGTGCCAGTAGTGACTGAGTCAATCCCATTAACATAATCAGAGGTTTTAGGGATGGCAATTTTGCCTAGAGTTTGGGGTTTTTCCGTCTCAGGATAAAATAGTTTGGATACTGCCAAAGCTGCGGGGGCAGACATTACAGATGCGGTAAGTAAATGTTCGGCGGGAATGCCAAAAGAAATATATGCCGCCATAACTCCCCCTGCGATGGTAGCAAAACCTCCCGTCATGATTGAATGTAGTTCCGATTTTGTTAAGTTAGATAAATAGGGTTTAATCGTCAAAGGTGCTTCTGTGTGCCCCACAAAGATATTCGCCGCACAACTCAAAGATTCTGCCCCTGATGTTTTCATGGTTTTCATCATGAGCCAGCCCATGCTGGCTACCAAGCGAGGCAAAATATTGTAGTGATAGAGCAATGAGATAAAAGCTGAGAAAAAGATAATGGTCGGTAAAATTTTAAAGGCGATGAAGTGCTCCTCAAAACCATCACCAAATACTAATTTAGCTCCTGCATCAGAAAAGTTGAGAAACTGTTCGGTAAGGGAACCTAAAAACTTAAATAAGCTCAAGCCGATCGCACTTTTGAGTAAGAACACGCCTAAAATTAACTGGAATGCAACTCCCCATAGCACTGTATTCCAAGGAACTAATTTACGGTTATTAGAACCTAGATAGCTAATGCCAATGAAGGTAAATAACCCCAATAGAGAAACCCAACGATAAATCATAGGTGAGCATATTTAGACAGCATCTATGTCTAACATGATTTCATTCCTAAAAAAAGTTATTCAAGATATAGCATTACGAAGAAGCGTTAAGATTTTCCCTATTCCTTATCTCCTAAAAGACGATATCTTTATCGTTCTAAACTAACTACGTAACGCTATAATTTTGCTCCTGTAGAGTATTTTAATGATCGCACTATTAAACTTAATCAGAAAATATTGGATATCCACAACACTGTTTATCCTTACAATCATTACTGTTCTTTCCCTATGGCCATTAGCTAACTTACCCCCTGTACCTGGAACAGATAAGACTCATCACCTAATTGCTTATGCAGGGCTGATGTTACCCCTCGCGCTCAGTGAACCGAAATCTTTGCGGTTGTTGGTTATCAGCTTGTTCTTTGTAGGCTATAGCGGAGTGATTGAAATACTACAACCCTACACCAATCGCTATGGAGAGTTCCAAGATCTCCTTGCCAACTGTGCTGGCTTGGGTTGCGGTTGGCTGATAGCACAAATTATTAATCACTTTTTTCCTACTAGTTCTCATCTAAAATGATCAAGAATTCCCTTCATTCCTCATCCTTGATCTAAAGTCCCCAATATTCAATTCTTTCCTGAAGCCAACCAGAATCCTTCCACCCTGCGATCGCCTGATTCACCTGAGAACGTAATTCTTGGTACTGTAGTCCTTTAGGCATTACTACTGCTAATGCTGCGCCTGAAAGTCTTTCGGGCAATAGTTTGTAGCTGGGGTATTCTTGTGTCCAACCTGTCAAAATAGAGCGATCACCAGCAAAGGCATCAGCCTGATTATTGTCTAACAATTCTAATGCCTCTTGATAAGAATCGACGCTGATTAGAGTTGCATTAGGTAAGCGATTGCGGATGATGGTAATGGTAACAGAATTGTTCAACACCGCAATTTTACTCTGATTTAAATCTTCTGCCTGGTTAATCTCAGTTTGCTTGGTAACTATTCCCGTGCCGTCTAGATAATAATAAGGACTAAAATCAACGATGCGACTTCGTGGAGTCGTCACCGATACTCTGGCGATCGCAATATCCACCTCATCTTGCAAAACTACTTGCAACCGTTCTTGATTATTAACTCTTAAAAATTCAACGGCATTCGTATTACCCAACAATTCTGCGGCTAACTGATGAGCAATATCGATTTCTAAGCCAACTAAATTACTTTGATCATCGACAAAACCCAGTGGGCGCAGATTATCTTTGACTGCGACTTTTAACTCGCCCTCTGCTATGATTTTTGACAATTCCCGAGCGGCAATTGGTGATGACATTGTTGTCAACAGAGCGATCGCCAAACTAATTGAAGAGGTTATTTTAACTAGATTTAACAGCCCTTGTTTCATGGTGCTACAAAATTTATCCGCTGAAGCAAATCTAACATTTGCTGAGGATTTTGGAGAAGATTAATCTCTGCCAAAACCAGAGTAGATCCTTCAGATTGTGGCAAAAAAGCGTAAAACTCGGCTTCGTTATCAAAACCGAGTCTCTATAGATTCTACAGTCATTCAATTAAATTACTGAATCTGAATAACCACTCTGTTGAAAATTTAATTTGCAGACTTGGCAACTTCAACTACTTTCGCAAAAGCTTGAGGGTCAACCATCGCTAATTGCGCTAACATTTTGCGGTTCAAGCCTACTTCTGCTTTCTTAAGCTGGTGGGTAAGCTTACTATAGCTTAAGCCGTTCATTCTGGCTGCTGCATTAATGCGGGTAATCCAGAGACGACGAAAATCACGTTTGCGCTTACGGCGATCGCGATAGGCATTGCGTAATGCCTTCATTACCTGCTGATTAGCGGTACGAAATAATTTGGAGTGGGAACCACGGAAGCCTTTGGCTAGCTTCAGGATTTTCTTCCGACGTTTGCGGGCAACATTACCCCGTTTTACTCTACTCATATGTTGGTATCAATGAATTTTTTCGGTAGGCGGTAACAATTATCTCTAGAGATAATTTAATTTGTAGTTAGGTGCAATTTAAACTAGCTGTAAGGCATCATAGTGCGTACCGCTTTCTCATCCGTCTCATGCACCACTGCCATGTTAGATAGACGGCGGCGGGTACGCTCCTTACTTTTACGCTCTAGCAAATGGTTTTTAAATGCTTTGCGGCGCATAATCTTCTTGCCACTGCCAGTAATGCGAAAACGCTTGGCAGCAGACTTCTTGGTTTTTAGCTTAGGCATGGACTATCGATAATTAAACACAATTTTTAATTATACCTTATTTTATTAAACCACCAACTACCAGAAGTTATTGGACTTCAAAACCAATTCCTGAGACAAAAGTCATTACTATCATTACTAAATTTCAATTATAAGTTGAAGCCCTAAAAGAAATTATATTTATTAGCAGTTAATTATGTTGAGTATTTTTAGATTAGGAGGTAGTTGGTAACTACTCATATTTTTGGAGCACAATAGAAGCCAAAATAACCAAATAACTTTTAGCAAAGCTAATTTCATTTTTAATCTTAATTGATTAATAAATTGAATCTGTTATTTTAGCCTAAGTGCATTGACAGTATCTCTTGGAAAACCGTAAAAACCATAGATCTTCTCAAAAAGTAATATAGATCACGGTAATAATAACCACAGGTTTTATTAGTCAAACTTTATTTATCTGAAAATTAATTTACAGTCCAAAAATACAGTAGCAAAATTTGCAATGCTCTTTGTCTATTAAATCAGATGAAGCTAAGAATATCTTTCCTGTACTCAAATCATTGAACTTTAAAATAATTAGATTTTATTTAAAATAATACCAACAGAATAGCAAGCTAATACATATAAT
>JBCDEP010000062.1:0-31889 GCA_039179675.1 Cyanobacteria bacterium P01_G01_bin.67 | reverse complement strand
GCGTCCCGAATTTAATTCTCAAGGAGAAGTACCTCCACCCCACCTACATATTGATGACTGGAGCGGCGAATTTGGCTTTCCCCTTGGCTTTAGCTCCCACGAAGATGTAGCATTTTTAACCAGAACTACTCAACAATTGCTCGATACGGGTAGGGTAGGAGAGACTTATATTGACGATATACAAGATAGCCTAGATGAAATCGGACACAGAATTGAAGTTACTCCCGTTGAAGATACATCTTCTGAAACGGAAACCATTGTTACAGTTGACTTTAGCACCACAACTTTCATTGAAGAACTGGGAAATACTGAACCTGGCGCATTAGAATCGCCGCAATCTCTGACTGTAACCTTTACAGTTGAAGGAGAGATTGATGAAGAAGCACCTCCAGTAATCAATTTCGCATCTAGTGAACCTGATGGTTTAACTCGTTTTTCCTTGACAGAACTAGAGGCTGATAATCTTATCCCGATGGCGGATGTTGCCAATTTTGAGTTTACTGATGCAGATATTACCTTACTGGCTCCAACATCCTCTTTCACAGTTCCTGTTTTTAATCTTCCTGACGACACAGACTTAGATGGAGATGGAATTATTGAAGACTTTGCAGACACCACAGAAACAGTTCAATTCACTATCACATCTGTTACAGATGGTGTCAGTATCAATCCTGAAACCGAAGAGTTTACAGGAACTTTCTTTGAAACCATTGCTGATGCTGAAGGTACCGGAGGCGGAGAAGGGGATAATTTCTTCGATCCTATATTTGGTTCAATTGATGCGGATACGATCGAAATAACTGGTGGAGATGGGCTTATTTTTGCTGGCGACTCCGACGATCTAATCGATCTGACTCAATCTGATGGCAACAACCGTGCCTATGGAGGTAGCAGTGATGACATCCTAGTTCTTGGTGAAGGCGATCGCATTTTAGCTGGAGAAGGAGACGACGCGATCTTTGCTACCTCCGGTGGTGACAATACTATTACTGGTGGTGCTGGTGCAGACCAATTCTGGATCGCGACAGCCGAACTTCCTGATGCAGTCAATATCATTACTGACTTTGCTGCGGGTGAAGATGCGATCGGTATTGCGGGATTGGGTATTGGCTTTGCCGATGTGAGTATTACTGACCTCGAAGGTGATGCCTTAATTGCTGCTTCTGACTCTGATTTAGCAATTCTTCAGGGAGTAGCGGCTGAGAGTTTAACTGCCGATGATTTCGCCTTGGGTTAACTTCTGAGGGTCAGATCTAGGGATCTAGAGAGCGGAGGAGAATATGTTTATCAGAGTCCCCCCTGCACCCCTGCATAGAGAGACTTTAGCCGCATCTGGGCAGAAGGAAAAAAGAGACTTATGGTCTATTGTTCTCTCTGCTTTCTCTTTAATCTTACTCAATTCCATTTATTTTTGGAGCAAGCAACGTGATACAAGTAAGCTTATCAACTTCCACTACATTTGATGGCGATTTAAACGCATTAGTTGAAGACCAAGGTACAGATATCACCTTTCGTATTGACCTGGATGAAGCAGCACCTGCTGGAGGAACCAGAGTTTACATCGATAGTGAAATCGAACAAATTCTCAACCGACTCGATTTACCCGCTGCTATAGCTAATCCCCAGATAGAAAATATCGATCTTTTCTCGGTAAGCACCAACACAGATAATTCGGGAATTGCGTTTACGATTAATCCAGGAGCGACTTTTGCCGAGATTACTCTTGCTATTTTTGATAATCCTGAACCCGATACGTTTTTACCCGAAACCTTTGATGGTTTGGTAGAAGCAACATTTTTGATCAAGACTGAAGATGAGGTGGATGAGGCAGATGCAGAAGCCATTACAGAACTGAGCGACATTACCGTCGATCCGAATGCAGGTTTTAGCGTAGTCTTGTTTGCCGATGATGCCAGCCAGTTACCAGGAGTAAATCCAGAGCCAGAGACACCCACAGAACCCCCTACAGACCCCCCCCCAAATGAACCTCCACTATTAGAACCTACTGTTGGTATTGCATTAGATAAATCTGACGTAGTTGAAGGAGAAAGCATTACTTTAACAGTAAATGTAGATGGAGAAATTCCCTCAGAAGGGTTAACAGTCCTCATTAATGATGTTGCTAACGCGCAAAATGATATAACGCGTTCTCTCACTGAATTTGATATTGCTAACTTTGAATTAACGGGTATTAGTGGATTTCCCGTTCCAGCCGAGGGAGACAGCGGTTTCTTTGTTACCGTTACCGAACCTACGGCAACCATTACCCTGCCAGTATTTGATGATGGATTTGATGAAAATGAACCAGATGAAGTCTTTACCTTTGAAGTAATTGAAGATGAGGCTTACGAAGTCGATACTAATGCTAGCAGCGTTACCCTTAGCATCAGTGACAATGAGGTTGCTGAAAACGCACGCATCAGTGATTTTGAAGATGGAACTGTTCAAGGTTGGACAGTAGGACAGCCAGGAAATCATTTTGCGCCTCCAATTAATGTTGCTTCTGGTGGACCTGATGGTGCTGAAGACAACTACCTCCGCGCTCAATCCCAAGGTGGAGAAGGAGTTGGTAGTCGTTTGGTTTGGTTCAATCAAGGTGCTGATTGGAGTGGAAACTATATTGAGGATGGAGTAACCAGTATTGAGGCTTCACTAATTAATGAAGGAAATGAAGATGTAGTCATCCGAGTTGCCTTTGATGGAACAGGAGGAAGATTTGTTACTACCGAAGGCATTACTTTAACTCCTGATAGTGGCTGGCAAGAAGCTACATTTAGCATCGAACCCGAAGATTTAACCGCAGTTGGAGGCACTGATGTTGAGGCAACCTTAAGCGATGTTTCGCAAATTCGTTTTCTGAATAGTGAGATTCCCTCTTATCGAGGTGTTGCGGAAGCAGCCCAAGTAGGGGTTGATGATATTGCCTTTGTCGGAGATTCTGAACCAGAAGCTGAGCCTGAAACTGAACCAGAACTTGAACCAGAACCCGAACTAGAGCCAGAACCAACACCAGATTCAGACCCTATATCAAATGTCAATAACATAACCCCCGTAGCCGTTGAATTTAGTGATTCTTATTCAGCCCAAAGTCTAGGGCAAGTTCCCTTAGATACTGGCGGGTTTGTTCCTTGTGGATATGGCGGAATAGCCTTTTTGGATGATGATACCCTGCTGGTTGCGGGAAGTGCCTATAGTGCCGAAGCTGCCATCTATGAAGTAGATTTAGTCCGCGATCCTGATACTAACAGTATTACAGGTTTTGCAGCCCCAGCTACTTTTGTCGCTAATGCCCCAGGTATCAATATTACTAATCCTGATGTCGAGACAGATCCCGATCTTGAGGTTGGGGGTCTAGATGGCGGTTTAATTGTCGCTCCCAATGGCACTCTACTTTATACTACTTACTTTGATAACAGCATTGGGCAAATTCTACCAGGAAATAGCGATCCCGATCCTGATGCTTTTATCGACTTAACTGCTTTAGGTATTGACCCCCCATCTACAGGGTCTTTAACCATTGTCCCTGAAGGATTTCCTGGTGAGGGACGGCTTAAAATTACCTCCTACGATAACGGCAATTTCTACGATGCTCTGTTGATTCCCAACGATGATGGGACTTACGATGTCACTGTAGAAGGAAACGTCGATCTAATTCCTGAAGAAGATGGAGATAGTCGAGGTTTAGAAGGAATCGTCTTTGTAGATGAGAGCTATCCAGGTTTTACGACCGATACTGTTTTAATCTCGCAATTCGACACCAATACCATTAATGCCTTTGAGGTCGATGACCTTGGCAATCCCATTCTAGAGACTGAAAGTATCTTTCTAGATGGTTTGACTGGATCTGGTGTAGGAGGAGTATTTGGCTTTATTGCTGATCCAGTAACAGGAGATTTTCTGGTTAGTTTGGACTCTGCATTTACTGCTGATGATACCGATCTAGGTGGTAGGCTTCTCTTAATTACGGACGAAGCACCACCCACCGCAGTTGCCGATAACGACCCTTTTGATGATGTCACAGAATTAGACATTTCTGGTGGCGAAGCAACGGCTTCAGGGGGCGTGAGCACCAGTAACGAGGTCTATGGGATTGATGCTAAAGCAGGAGAATTGCTAAGTATTGATGTTAACGTCACGGAAGTTCTAACTGGTATTGCCTACACTAACGATGATACACAACTGTATCTATACAACGAAGCAGGGGACGTTCTGGCGTTTTCTGAGGATAAGCCTAGTAGTTTAGCCTCTAATGTACTCAATTATCTAGTTCCCGAAAATGGAACTTACTATGCTGCCGTCACTACGGCAGGTAACGAACCAATTTTAGAACTAGGGGAGGTTAACCAATTACTCGGTTTTGAGGAAACTGGTTTAGCGAACGTTGTCTATGACATTACTGCATCTGCTATGGAGCTGCCAGACACCGCCCGTCTGTTTGAAATAGCTTTAGAGGATACTCCAGAAGATCCTATCGGAGAAGTTCTGATCGATGGTGAGGAAGTTTTATTCATCGACCTCAATGGCACAAGAAATACCGATGCTACGGGAGTCTTGCCCATTGAAGTGAATGCAGAAGAAGTTAATTCCCCAGAGAATACCCTAGACAATACTATAAGCTTTGAAGATACTCTGAGCTTTGGTCTTGATGCTTTTGACTTCATCCTAGACTTTGACGAGCCTTTTGCTTCTACTGATGTGGATGATATTGTTGATAGTTTAGAAACGTCAGGAATTACCGCCATTGTGCCTCCTGATGAGCTTATCCAAAGAGTTGTCTTTACTGAAGTAGAAGTTCCAAGTAGCGATCTTGTGCCTGTATTTGGTTCGGTTGATGCTGACGTAATTGAAGTCGAGGGAGGCAATCAATTAATCTTTGCTGGGGACTCAAACGATTTGGTCGATGCTTCTACAGGGGCAGGTGATAATCGCATCTATACTAGTAGCGGTGATGATACGGTTATTTTAGGGACAGGCGATCGCCTGATCGCAGGAGACGGTGATGACGCGATCTTTGTAACGGATGGCGGAGATAACATTCTTACAGGTGGCGTAGGTGCTGACCAATTCTGGATTGCCTCTGCCGAACTTCCAGAAGCAGCCAATATCATTACTGACTTTACTTCGGGTGAAGATGTTATTGGAATTGCTGGCTTGGGCATTGGTTTTGAAGATGTAAGTATTACTAACCTCGAAGGCGATGCTTTAGTTGCTGCTACTGGCTCTGATTTAGCAATTCTTCAGGGTATAGATGCAACTAGCTTGACTGGTGGTGACTTTGCTTTTGCTTAATTGATTTTATAGAGAGCGATCGCCTTTAATCAAGGGCGATCGCTCTCTATAAAAGCTCAAAATCCGATTCCTCCAAAGATAACAGCCAACTATTATCAGAAGAGTTAGTCCCTTGTAATCGATCGCTTTGAGGAGGGTAATCCAAACAAATTAGCCAAGACCCTGTTTCGTCTCTATCTTCTACAGTACCAATGACTCCCCGTGCATATTCAGGATAGAGAACTTTTACTTTCTTTCCTTTGACAATCATTTATTATGAAATCTTAGTAGCAAAGCATTTTCCATTGCGAGCTGATTTAACTTGATCTTAACCTAACTTCTCGCTAGTATGTGCCAAAATGTGCACGATATTTCTCAATCTCAGCAATAGCCTAATAAAGTATCATTAGGTCATTAATAAATCTTTTGACAAAGTTCCAACTTCATCTGATAACTCACCCTTCACTTCAATCTCAACCAATGACTCAAGTTAGCCTAATCACCGCACCAGAGTTACTCATAGAAGCCGACGAAACTCGGGCTTTTTTGAATTTTACTCTCAGCGAACCGCCGCCGCCAGAAGGAATTACCGTAACTATCGATGCTCCTAACTTGGATGATTTTAATCTCAGTCAAGTTCAAGCAGAGGGGGGAGAAATTGTTTTAGAAGACGGACTAGTCGAGCAGTTAAATACTAATTTAGATGATACTCGCGCTCCTGAAGTGCCTGGGGCAGCAGTGGCTATTGTTTCCCCTGCGGGAAGTTGGTTTGGGGCAAGTGGCGTTGCCAATGTAGAAGATAATATTCCCCTAGAGCCAGATGACCGTTTTGAAATTGGTAGTATTACTAAAACTTTTACTGCTACGGTAATTTTACAACTAGTGGAAGAAGGGGTTTTAAGTCTAGAGGATAATCTCACCGACTGGCTACCAGAATCAGTGACGGCAGATATTCCCAACGCCAATAATATTACCCTAGAAAACTTATTACAGCATACTAGTGGTATGGCAGATTATGTCGATGTTTTATTCGCTCAAGCTGCCAGCAATCCTTTAGTATTTACCCAAGATTGGCAACCAGCAGCACTAGTAGATCTAATTGACGGACAACCCGCTTTATTTGAACCAGGGGAATCTTTCTTTTATTCCAATACTAACTTTTTACTATTAGGCATAGTTATTGAAAGCGCAACCAATAATAATATTGCAGCAGAAATTCGCGATCGCATTATCGAGCCTTTAGAGTTAGATAATACTTTCTTTGCAGGGGAAGAAGAGATTCCAGGGGGCTATGTTAGCGGTTATTGGGATTTTGACGGGGATGGCACTCTTAATAATATTAATTTAGCCAATCTTTCTTGGGCTTGGTCTACAGGGGCAATGGTATCGAATACCGAAGATCTGGATACTTTTGCTCGCAATTTGTTTGCAGGGGATTTACTTCAGCCCGAAACTTTAGAAATGATGCTGGATACAATTCCCGCCACTGATAACAATAACTATTCCTCCTATGGCTTGGGTGTGGGAACGATTGAATCGCCCAACCGCTTCTGGTACATCCATCGGGGACAAACTCTAGGGTATCGCTCGAATATGTGGTATTCGCCTCAAGACGATCTGACCTATATTGAGTTAACTAATGGGTTTTCTAACGATAATCTAGTTCGAGATATTCTTCCTGCATATAGAGAAGGTATTAACGATGCTACTTTAGAATTTACTATTACCGAATCCGAAGCTAGCATCAGCATTCCCCTATTAAATGATGGAACGACGGAGGGTGAAGAAATAGCAGCCTTTACCTTAGAGTCGGGAGCAGGATATGAAATCGATCCAGAAAATAATAGTGGTGAATTGGCGATCGCCGATAACTTGGAAATTCCTCCCAATCTCGGTTTTGGTATCTTTCCTGAAGTAGCAAACGAAGGAGAAACAGTTACTTTCTTTTTTGAAGCAGGGGGTTTGATTCCCGATGATGGTTCGGGTTTATATCTCTATTTAGATAGCGATTTATCTAACTCTTTGTCCCAATTCGATCTCGACTCCATTGTGGGGGGAGAATTTATAGTTCTTAATGCAGATGATAGTGGTTTTGCTATCAGAATCTTTACTGAGGGAGATAGTATCGAAATTCCTGTTATCTCCGACGATATTTTAGAAGAACCTTTAGATCTAACTTTCAACCTAAAAACCAGAGACGATATTAGTCCAGAAGATCTAGCCGCAGTTGAAACAGAAGCTCAAATCGATGATTACGAGCTTAATCTACAAATGTTTCGCAATACGGTTAGTATTGTTGATAATAGCAACCCCGTAATCGAACCAGAAATACCAGAACCCGAAATTAATGCAGAAATAGAGGCTATTTTTGGTTCTCTTGATGCCGATACTATTGAAGTAGAGGGTAGTGATCAACTAATCTTTGCAGGGGATCTCAACGATTTAGTCGATCTTGCTACAGGAGAAGGAAATAATCGTATTTATGCTGGAAATGGCAACGATACCTTAATATTAGGAGAATCTGACCGTATTTTGGCAGGAGACGGTAGCGATCGCATTTTTGTAACTAACGGCGGAAATAATATCATTACTGGCGGTGCGGGTGCAGACCAATTCTGGATTGCTAGTGCAGAAATCCCCGAAGCGACTAATATTATTACTGACTTTACTTTGGGCGAAGATGTAGTTGGTATCGCTGGTTTAGGTATTGGCTTAAGCGATCTCGATATTACCGATCTTGAAGATGATACGCTAATTTCTACTGGCGGTAATGATTTAGCAATAATTAAGAATACTTCTGCTAACTTAATTGGTAGTGAAGCTAATTTTGCTTTTGCTTAAACGAAGGCGTAATTTGCATGAAATGTCCTCTGCCTTCTGCCTTCTGCCTTCCAGGGTGAAGCCCGTCAATTAAAAAATTCATTATTTATTTTTTCTGGCTAATAGTACGGGACAATCTGCCTTAATCCTTAGATAATCAGATAAAGAAGTTCCCAACAAACGTTCTAAATCTGGTAGGTTTTTGGCAATGGAAGGACGGCGTTCTGGAGAACCAAGAATTAACAAGTCAATATTGTTTTCTTCCGCTAAAATACGGATTTGTTCGGCTGGTCTTCCTCCTGTAACCACACAGCGATAACTCAATCCCATTTTTTTAATCTTGTTTACTGCGGGAGCTAAGATAGGATTATTTTCCATATCTTCTTTTGACAAAGAAATATCTGGATCTAGATCGGGGTTAATGCGAGTTAAATATAATTCTGCATCTGGATACCCTTGGAATAAGAAAACTGCTAGATCGAGAGCATATTGTGCTGCGGTGGATTTATCGATTGCGACCATAACTCTCTTGATTCTTTTAGTATAGATGTCGTCTTTGATTAATAACATCGAGCTTTCCGCTAGCTGAAATACATACTGGCTAACCGAATTACTGAGAATAGATCTTAACCTACCCAAGCCACGAGATCCAATAATAATTAAATCTGCATTGATTTCTTTAGCTACTTCCAATACCTGTATTTTTGGATCTCCCTCTCGAATAATTGTAAAAATTTCGGTTTGAGCAATGTTTAGTTGTTTAACTAGCTGCTCGATTTTTTCTTCTGCTTGCTTTAAGCTATTATGTCTTTCTGCTAAAGTTTCAATTGTCTTGGGTGGAATGACTTGCATAATATAAATTTCCGAGCTATTCATTGCTGGAAGATTTATTAAATTTCCGAACATATCGCGAGCATTGTCTGCACCAGAATCAGCATATAAAATTTTCTTAAGCATCACTAAGCCTATTATCTTATGTTGGGGTAATTAAGAACGAAAGTTGTAATATTTGAAGGGTGTTATGATACCTAATCCTTAGCTATTTTATTTGCCTTGACATTATTTCAAGAGTAATTCTTCAATTTGGATTGTTTCTGAATGCTGACAATAGTTGCAGATCCAAGTAGCTTCACGATCTTTGAGCAGATATAAATCCAAAATGTTGTCATACTTGGTGTTTCGATAGCATTTTGGACAACGTTTGTAGCTCCAAGTTTTTAGTTGATGCAAACGTCGATTATTTCTTAGATGTGTCATGGTACTTACCCCTAAATATTGACGTGACTGATTGTAAGAAAGAAAAGGAAAAGTAATTTATTAGCAGCCATTAGTCAGCGATCGCTTATTTCCAGTTGTTCAATATTGATAAGCACAATCTTTACCTGCGTCTTAATTTTGATAGCTAATGAGAATATATTGCAATAAACTCTTAAAAAAGTATATTCTAAAAAATGAGCTGATTGCAAACTAAGATTTTGCAACAAATAAAACAATCAAATAAGATAATGACTTTACCGCTACTAAATTATTCCGTTTCCAGTCAAAATAATCGAGTTAAAGGTTACGAAATTCCAGGAGACGAACAGCCCAGAATCTACAACACAGAGAATCTACAGAGAATCTCTTATCGCAAGCAGAATTTAACGAACTAATGTATGCTGCCTATCGTCAAGTATTTAACGAACAGCAAATGTTGAGGTTCAATCGCGAAAGAGAGCTTGAATCCCAGCTTAAGGGAGGTCAGATAACAGTTAGAGACTTCATGAAAGGCTTGGCTCTGTCAGAAACATTTCAAAAACGCAACTATCAAGTTAACAATAATTATCGGTTTGTGAGGTTATGTATTCAACGTTTTCTGGGCAGAGATGTATACAGTAACGATGAAAAGCTTACCTGGTCAATTGTTTTAGCGACTTCAGGCTTAGAAGGATTTATCGACAAATTATTAGGTAGTGATGAGTATTTAGATAACTTTGGCTATGATATTGTTCCTTATCAACGTCGCCGTATCTTACCACAAAGAGAAAGCGGTGAATTGCCTTTTGCTAGAATGCCTCGCTACGGCAATCAGCATCGTCTGAATTTATTAGAAATAGGATATTTTCAGCATCGCAAACAATCCGATAAAGAGTACGAAGAGTATTTAGATTGGTTGGATGATAATCAAGTTTTGAGTTCAGTTGGCGCATTTATTGCTATTTTAGGTAGCGTGTTTTTGATCGGATTGGTTATCTATGTTGCTTTGGGAGCGTGGGGTATTATTAGCATTTGATTTAGATGATGCGTGGAGAGGCAGCTCTAAAGGACATTGCACTTTGTCCTAAAGAATACCGTTTAGCATATACCCTTTAGGGCGCATAAGAGAGCAGAGGAGATAAACACTATTAGTTAGTTGTAGTAATCGATAAGCTATGGTACTATACCAGTTTAAAAGTTATTGCTAAAGATTAGCATTAGAATAAATTGAAGAAAAATTCTAACTGATTATTTTATCGACTCTAAAGGATTGGCATAGATTTAAGATATACAAATATGACACTAACTACACCTTCACGGGACAAAACTCATGTTCAAGAAATTAAAGAGATAGCGATCGCCATTGCTATTGAAAATTTAGAGCCAAGAAGAATTACTGAAGAGTTTATCAAAGCCAACCAAATTGTCGATTCTAGGAGCCAATTAAATCAAACTCCTTACGTACATCACGATCGCGCCCAGTTAGCTTTTGATAATGGGGTAACGATTATTGCCAGGCAAAATAGCTTAGCATTTATCGAAAAAATCAATGAGGGAACTAATCTACTGCAAATAACAATAGTAGCAAGTCAATGTATTGCCAAGCTCAGTAATATAAACTGTCAGGGATTGAAACTAGAAGCCAAAAGACTCATTCCCGTACCAAACGAAGATGCATCACGTAGTTATTTGACCGAGTTTCTAGTTGCCTCTGGTGCTTGGCAAAATTACGGTCAATCGCCCGTCAAAACAGGAATTAATTTCCATTACGATTTAGATCGCTGTAAACTAAATATGGCAATTAGCGAAGCTACAATCAAACAAAAAAATAAAGAGCAAACTTGGCAAAAAGACGGTGGTGGACTACTATTTTCAGGGACTTTTACCTATCCTGCGTTTGAGGGAGACAAACTTACTCAAGCTAAACAAGCGATCGCTAACTCTCAATCTGATTGGCAAGAATTTAACCAAATTATTGATCGGGTTTTTCTCAATCCAGAGAATATTTTGTTGCAGAAAATTATGTTTGAATAATTAAAGGCATATTAAAGTCAGGAGTTTTTTCCGCTGTTTCTTAGCTTCCCTAACCCTCTGCTCCTCCGCCAAATAGATGAGTCGCGAATTTTACCTGAAGCCCAACGTCATCGCTGAGCCATTGTTTAATCAGTGGTATGCTTGGTCTTATTTAATTCCTCCTGCAACAGCAGCTAGGTATGTAGCCAATTCGCACTTGAAGATTATGGAATCTTTTGTGGCTGCACCACAGGTTCATGCTGACGCGCTGAAAAATCCGAAGATGATTGGCGCACCTTTTATCAATCACCCTCCTAGTAGAGTCTGGGAAATAGAGGCTTTGCTAGAAAAAACCAAGCTAAGACAAAAATCTTTATTAGATTTAGATCGAGCGATCGCCAGTCTAGATTACATTCTGAAGGATATAGAAGCGGGTGCTTCTCTAGAACCTTTGTACGTTCGCGTGCCAGAAATCTTGAAAGGATATGTAGAATTAGTATATGATCGCCATAATAATGCAGGAATTCGTTTTATTGAGGGCTTGTTGTATCGCAGTTCGCTGTATGATACTAGCTACCAATCAATATATTTGTATATAAACAATCCCGATAGTCGCTCCTTTGTTCTTAGTACTCCTCGTTTGTCTAGTCAGGGTAGTTTACAGATTGATTTACCATTTAGCGATCGCATGTGGGATAAACTATTTGCCATGCGATCGCACCCTCAAGATCTTGAGACTATTAAACAAGAACTAGAAATTTGTCCCGCAGATACAGATTTATTTGAATCTTTTTTTACAAGTCAAGCACCAACTAAAAATGAGCAATATAAAGGTGATGATCTCAGAATTCGTTACTTCGGTCATGCTTGTATCTTAATTGAAACTCAAACTACTAGTATTCTTTGCGATCCTCTGATTGCTTATCCAAATCCTGAAGGAATTTCTCGCTTTAGTTACAATGATTTACCCGATAAGATTGACTATGCTCTAATTACCCACAATCATCAAGACCATGTGATGTTTGAAACCCTGCTACAAATACGTCACAAAATCGAGCACTTGGTTATTCCTAAAAGTAATCGAGGTTCCTTAATCGATCCCTCTCTCAAGCTTATTTTGCGACAGATTGGCTTTAGTAACGTGCTCGAATTAGACGAACTAGAATCAATTTCTTTACCTGATGGAGAGATAATAAGCATACCAGTATTAGGAGAACATGGAGATCTTAATATTAGTAGCAAGAATGCTTATCTAATTCAACTCCAGGACAAATCCATACTCTGTGCGGCTGATTCCAATAATATCGAACCAGAACTATACCGACACCTTCATAACCGCTTTGGAGATCTCGATATTATGTTTATCGGTATGGAATGCGATGGCGCGCCTTTTACTTGGGCTTATGGTGCGTTATTGGGAGATTCACTTCCCCGCAAAATTGCTGCTACCAGACGCTTAGATGGTTCCGATAGTCAAAAAGCGGTCGCCCTAGTCCAGCAGTTTAATCCCCGGCAGGTTTACGTCTACGCAATGGGACAAGAGCCTTGGCTGACTTATATTACTTCGATTCAATATACACCTGATGCTAAACCAATTTTGGAATCAGATTTCTTAGTTGAGTTTTGTTTGCAGAATAATATTGTTAGCGAAAGGTTGTTTGGTAGAAAGGAGATTGTCTTAGAGAAGGCAGTCTTAAAGGATACCGCTACGCATAAAGGCAGAAGGCGCAAAGGACATTCGTGTCCTACAGAATACCGCTCTGCATATGTCCGCATGCAGGCAGAGGGCAGAGGGCAGAGGGCAGAAGTTAGAGAGCAGAAGGAAGAAATCGTAGGGGAGAACGGCTGTTCCCTCCTACAGGGGGCAGAAGATATGGGTAAGAGGATTGAAATGGAGAAGTTTGTTAAGTATTTGCGGGGTTTGGATATTAAGCTATATTTGGATGGTAGCGAGCTGGCTATCGATGCACCGAAAGGAATTTTGAATAAGGATTTGATTGGGGAGTTGAAGAAAAGAAAGCCCGACCTGATTGAGTTTTTTGTTGAGTTAGGGTAGCAGTATGAAGGCACCATAATAAATGTTTAATGATAAATGCTAGATGTTAAAAGATTTTATTATTCGCTTAAGAAAATTAGATATTAAATTGTCTTTGGATAAGGATGAGCTTGTTATAGATGCTCCTAAAGGAGTATTGACAAGAGAATTAGTAAGGCAGTTAAAGGAATATAAATCAGAGATAATTGCTTATCTAAAAGATCGAGGGCTTAGCCCCACAATGACGATCGCAAAGTTGAAAGCAAAAGCGGTTAAAGCAGCGAGAAGTTTACCAGACAAGATTGTTTACGAACCAAAAGAAAATTGCGATCGCACTATTCTATTGACTGGAGTAACAGGGTTTCTTGGCACTTTTATTCTCAGTGAGTTATTAGAGCAAACGGTCGCTGATATTTATTGTTTGACTAGAGCAAAAGATCTTGATTCGGCTCAAGCCAGAATCAAACAGAATTTAGAGTTTTATTTATTAGATGAGGGAATAGATTTCAATAGAATTAAGCCTTTAGTGGGGGATTTAACTAAGTCCCATTTAGGTTTAACTCCCGAAGTTCATGCACATTTGGCACGAAATGTTGATGCGATCTATCACAACGGGGCATTGGTTCATCATGCTACCCCCTATCATTTATTAAAGTCCACCAATGTATGGGGGACACTATCGATCTTAAAATTAGCTTGCAAGCAAAAAGTTAAACCAGTCCACTTTATATCTACTATTAGCGTCTTTAACTTCGATCACACTAACCATAGCCTCAAAGTAAAAGAATCAGACAGCATCGAAAAATACCATGCGCCTTTAGGGGGATATGCTCAAAGTAAATGGGTAGCAGAGAGACTAGTAACCATAGCAAGCGATCGCGGATTACCTATTACCATACATCGTATTGGTCCCGTGTCTGGAAGTAGCAAGACGGGAGTATTCAATCAAAATGACTTTTTATATCGCTTAATTCTCGGTTATACCAAACTGGAAAGCGCGCCAGAAGGGGAGATGTTACTGGACATTTTACCAGTAGATTTTGTAGGTCAGGCAATTGTTTGTCTTTCTCAACAGCAAGCCTCTTGGGGTAAAGCATATCACTTAATCCACGAGCAGCCAGCGTCTTCTAATTTATTGTTTGATCGCCTCAACGCTGCGGGCTATCGGATTGAGCGCATTTCTTATCAAAAATGGTATGAGCAGTTAATAAGTATTGCCAACAATTCACAAAACCATATATTATATCCTCTAGTATCTTTGTTTTCTGCCAGTAACTCTGGTGAAGCTCGGAATAAATCCTTTAACCTCAAATTCGACTGCCAAAATGTCTTGTCAGGCTTGGCAAAGTTTTCATATGTTTGTCCCACAATTGATGAGGTATTGATTGACACCTATATTTCTCATTTAAAAGAGCAGAATTTACTAGATTGAAATTAGAAATCGAGATGCTATTTGGAGAGCTTGTTCTAGAAAGATTAAACAAAAATTAAAAATTTGTTATTCAAGGAAGCCTCTGCTTTTTAGTTTAAATATTAATATCATTACAACTTATGACAATTTGCATTCCCAATCCTGTTACTAATTTCGTTAACTATGGCTCGGTGGGCGACTTGGGCGATCGCCAAACTGTTCGCAGCTTAATAATCATTGATTCCCAAGTAGATAATTGGGACATCCTGATTGCAGGGGTAGAACCCCATAGTCGAGTTATATTGCTCGATCCTAGACAGGACAGTATTCTACAGATAAATGAATTAATTAAGCAATTTCCTGGAGTTGCCAGCCTTCATTTAGTATCTCATGGTACTCCTGGCAGCATAAGTTTGGGTTCGACTAATTTTAATTCCAAAAGTCTAGGCAAATACCAAGAAACACTAAGATCTTGGTCTAATTACCTGAAAAATACTACCCTATATATTTATGGTTGTCAGGTAGCTAAAGGTAAGCAGGCAGAAGATTTTCTCTATCAACTTCACGATTTAACTCAAGCCAAAATCGCGGCCTCTACCGCCATGATGGGGAATGGCAAAGACATAAACAACTGGCAATTTGATTACTTAATTGGTGATATCAACCAAGAATCTGCTTTTACCCCAGAAACCTTGGCTAGATATTCAGGAACTTTTGACCCTGTAGTTAGTTTTTCTACTACTCCCGACACCCTAATCGAGACAGAAGGAACTTTATTTTCATTTAATTTTGAATTAAGCGAAGCTCCTCCTCCTGGAGGAGTGATTGTTGCTGTTGACGGTAACGTACCCGAATCACTTAATCAACTTGATTTATTTGCTATTGAGGTTGAAGGGGGAGATTCCGTTGAGGGGGACTTTGACTTCTCTGGTTTTAATTTTAATATTACCGAGCAGACTGCTAGTATTACCGTACCGGTTTTTCTAGATGACGACAGTAGCGATGCGATATTTAGTGATGATGATCCTCTTACTCCTGATGATTTTGTCGTTACCTATTCCCTTCAATCGGGAAATGGCTATCAAATTGACCCAGAGCAAAATTCGGGAACAGTGAGCTTTTTTGATACTGCTGAAGACGTAGTTATCGAACCAGAACCAACACCAGAGCCTTTCCCTGAACCTGAAACTGATGAAGGTGAAGTATTAGTCTATCGTTTTTTCGAGCCGACTGTGGGTTCTCACCTCTATACTTCTTCAGAAGATGAACGAGATGTTATTCAAGAAAACCTGAGCAACTATAATTTTGAAGGTGCTTCATATATAGCCTTAGATCCTTTAACTGGTGAAGAACAAACTCAAGAATCAAATTTAACTAACGTTTATCGTTTCTTTAACCCCACAACAGGAGCGCATCTTTATACTGCCTCAGAAGATGAACGAGATTTTATCCAAGATAATCTAGATGATTTTGACTTTGATGGAGTACAGTTTGCTGTCTACAATACAGATATTGGGGTAGAAACAATTCCTGTTCATCGCTTTTTCGCACCCGATCTAGGAGTTCATTTCTATACGCCTAGTGAAGCAGAAAGAGCAAATGTGGAGGCTAACTTACCCAACTATGAATATGAAGGAATAGCCTATTATGCGATCGATTTAGATGCGTAGTTGTAATCAATCGATATACACATAGCATATAGATACATGTAGAGGCGTTAGATTAAATGTCTCTACTCTACTGTCATTTTTCAGCATTTTCCATTTAGCTATTTATACTGCTTGGGCTTTATCGGTATAATAGCCATGTTCTTTCAACAATTTAGCGGAAGGATGATAAGCTATCCCCGAATGTTTCGAGTTTCATATTCTATATTGGCAAATCCATTATCAATATAGAGATATAGAGATTGACCCATTTATCAGAATATTTAGAGATCGATCCATTTTCTGAGTAAGTTAGTCAGACTTTTAGATATCAAATCGAATTCAGGAGTTTTACCTTCTTTAGCAAAAATTACTCGTCTTGCTGTCTCTAAGTCAAACAAAATTTCTCGCTCGCTAGAATCGCGAATCAAACTCTGTACCCAGCCAACACACACCAATCTCGAACCTTCAGTAACTTCGTTAACTCGATGCAGACTGGTAGAAGGATAAACAATCGCTGATCCAGCTTCTAGTTTATAGGCTTTCTCAGTATCTACACCTTCAACTACTAATTCTCCACCTTTATATTCCTTGGGAGAGTTGAGAAAAATCGTAAACGAAACATCAGTACGCCACATTCCATTGTTACGCATCATAGAATTATCCACATGACGACCGTAGGACATTCCTTTATCATAACGACTAAATAAGAGGGAATGAATTGATTTCGGACGAATAGCAGTTTGAAATAACTTGTTTCGATTCAAGGCAGACTTTACTTGTTGAGTTAGTTGCGACCCTAAAGGAGTTTTCTTTTTGAGTTGCTGGTTATTTTTAACCAGCTTGGCATTCCAGCCTGCCGTTAATTTTCCATCAATAAATTCTCCCTTGGCTAAGCTAGACCTTATCTCTTCTAACTCTTCAGGGGTAAAAACATTAGGAATAGTAAATATCATTAGAATTGAAGTTAAAAAATTATAGAAATAACGATCATCATATTTGTGGTGTTATCAATAACACTATCATCAGTTTTGACGTATTCAAAGACTCTATATACGAAATTCACAACAATTTTGCATAAAAGCTAATTTGTAACTTGACTTACAGAATACTGGGGTACTGGCTTTAACTGCATTTGTTTGCTGGATTTACTCGCTGTAAGGACTGTTCCTTTTGTTTCTACTCTGACTCGATATCTCTCTTGTTGATTCGTGTCTTGAGGATAGTAAACAATTTCTACTTCTACCCATTTCGGATTGCGATCTAGTCTTTGTAGGAGGAATTTCGCTTTCTTAAGAGGAAGTAACTGAAGAATGAATCGCAAAATAACTTTCCCTAGAGATCCGCGATCGCGAGTCACAATACGCCCAGATTTAGGATAATCTTTCCATTCCCAACCTTCTTTAAGCCAAATTTCTCGCTCGGCAATTTGAGCAAATCGTTCCATTCCCGACCAGCCACGGTAGCATAACTCTAACTGTTGCAGATCTCCTTGTTCGTGTATCAAAGTATCGAGCATTTCGGGCTTGAGATGTCCCCAAAATCGACCGCTAGGAAAATCAATTAAAGTTGGTGCAAATTTATGTCCACCGAAGTGGCTGGTATGCCATACTCTTAATTGACCATCAGATTCGGGTACGTATTGCTTACGTAGCTTTTCATATAAAGGAGTACCATAGCGACCGCAAGCCGTATCCCATTGGGTGTGAGTACAAACTAAAATTTCCCGCACCTCAGTAGTATTCTGGCGATCGCCCGCAAATTTGTCCAGTGCTTCGGGTTCGAGTAAAATTGCCTTAACCAAAAGAATCAACTGGGATGGTGGGACAATATATTCCTGCTTTTCATAACGGGCAAATATTTCTGCTGGACGACAATAATAAAAAACCCTAATGCGATCGCTTGGAGAATATTCTTTATCTGGGGCGATCGCCATTAGGCGCAAACTAAGCTCGGGATTGCGCCGTTCCAATTTCCTCAAAATAGCGATTATCGGTCGATATTCAGGTTTATCTTGCCAAATATCCTTTTTCCAAGTTCGAGGAACTTCAATTATCAACCATTCATCAGCCATTCCCGCCGTTCCAATGGGATCTTCTCCCTGAATCTGGGAAACTTCCGAACAATAGCGACAGGTAGATATATCTTTCATGCGATCACTGGTATTTTGCTTCCAATTCTAAGCTTGTGAAACTTAATCTCAATTCCATGTCTTTAAAATCATACCTCGATTTAAAGAGCGGTTGCACTTAGTGCCGAGCAGCGCATCGTGACAAAATTTGATAAGATTATTGCTAATTAGTGCTAATAAGTACATAAATAACCTCATGAGCCTCATTCTCAATCTAGAAGACTGGGACGAGATGTGCGATCTGGCTCCCAAACCACAACTGAACAACCTGGTACTATATGATTTTGAAGAGCTTTGGGGTATGCCAGAATATTTGGGGAGGGGATATGATCGCGAAATACAGCTATCGCATGGGGTGTGGCTCAACTTCTCAGATAATAAATATCACCAGGACTTAAAAGTAAAAACTCCCGTCCACAACCATCCGTTTCAGATGGTGATGATTCTATCGGAGTCTTTAAACTGTACTATTCATCCCACATTTAGTAAAGTACGCAGTTATTTTTCAGGGAGTGGTATTTCTCCTGCCTATGTGGATAAGTTTCAAACTGGACAGCACATAGTCTCGGTGAACGTAGAAATAGAGCCCGCAATACTTGAGTCCTATTTATTGTCAGATGCACAATTTACCTCTCTCCAGGAACAACTGTTTAAAGGAGAAGATTGGAAAGTTTCTTATTACCCCAAGGTAACACCAGCAATGCGATCGCTGGCTTATCAGATGTGGAATGCTCCCTATCGGGGTGCGGTAAAGCGAATATATTTACAGGCAAAAGTATTTGAATTGCTAGTATTGTATCTCGACCTCCTTTCAGAAGATCCCCAACAGGCAAAATCTACACTCAAACTTAAACCAAAGACAGTTAACGCTCTGCATCACGCGAAAGATATTTTGGCGACTCAATTAGAGCAACCACCATCTTTATCTCAACTAGCACAGCAGGTAGGAATAAGCCAGCGTACTCTGCAAAGGGGGTTTCCCGCACTCTTCAACACGACTGCAATGGGTTATTTAACTCAGCAGCGACTAGATCGAGCAGAAAAATTACTGAGGGAAGGGAAGTTTTTGGTGTCAGATGTTGCAACTATGGTGGGTTATGGGCATTTTGGGCAATTTTCTAGAGCATTTAAACAGCGATTCGGGATTACTCCCAGTCAATGTTTGGCAGGAGAACTAAGCCCATTCAAAAAGGATTAAACAGAGTATATTGTATTGTTACACGCCCCAGTAAAATGTCGTTTTTTAGATAGTAAATGGCGTTTTTTAGATAGACGGGCAGCGATCGACTTCTATAAACTACTCCTCATTAACTATTAAGAATATTTCTAAATAAGGCGGTTATCCGCTTGGTCTGAGGAGTTTTGATGAAAGTATTATTGCGTTTTTTATCTATTTGTGGTTTTCTAAGTTTGGTTTTGATTAGTCCCATCGAGGCAGGGGAGCAGGGGGGTAGAGGAGACAAAGAGATAAGAGAAATAAGCGAGACGAAGAGATTAACGGCTGCGGATTTGATTGCCCAGGGGATGACAAGAGTTACGGAAGTCGAGGTTATCCAGACTGAGAAAGGGTTAGAGTTAGTTATAAAAACGGTAGTGGGAAGTGAAAGATTAGTACCGTTGATTCTGCCTGAAGGGAACGATCTAGTAATTGATATTCTGGATGCAACTTTGGCATTTTCGATTCGGAATGGTGTAACGGAACTTAACCCCGCACCAGGGATTAGTAGGATAACGGTCAACAAAGCCGAAGAAAACAGTATTCAAGTCAGGATTGCGGGAGAAAATCAGACTCCAAGTGCGGAAATAGTGACTGGTAGAGATGACTTGGTTTTAAGCATTACTCCTGAAAGCACTACCGCCGAAACCGAACCAGAATCAGAGATTGAAGTTATTGCTACGGGTGAAGCAGAAGACGATGATTACAGGGTAGATAATGCTAACACGGCGACTAAAACCGATACACCTTTACGGGATATTCCCCAGTCAATTCAGGTAGTACCGCAACAGGTGCTAGAAGATCGTAACGTGCGAAGCGTCAATGAGGCAGTAGAAACCGTTAGCGGTGTTAACGAAGGTGCAGATGGTATATTCAGAATCTTCAGAGGGTTTTCAACAAACGAAACATCCCAACTAAGAAATGGCTATCGCATTTCAGGCAATAGCTTTCTAAATGTTCCACAAGAGCCTACTGTTGCAATTGAACGAATTGAAGTACTTAAAGGACCAGGCTCTGTCATATTTGGGGCTTTAGACCCAGGTGGTGTTATTAACACGATCACCAAGCAACCTCTGAGTGAACCCTTTTATAAGCTTAGTTTTGAAGCGGGTAATCGTATTTTTTTGCAGCCCAGTGTCGATCTATCGGGTCCGTTGACTGCTGATGATACTGCTCTTTATCGGTTTATTGCTGCATATAACACTTTCGATGGTTATTTTAATGGGGGCGATAAAGAAAATATACTGATCGCACCTTCAATTAGGTTGAATATTGGGGAGCAAACAAATCTAGATTTGTTTTATGAGTATAGTAGATATGCTGGAGATTTGTATGGTGGTCTTAATACTTTGGCACGTAGTGATGGTAGTCTTCTACCCAGAGGTGTTAATGTTTGGGGTAATCCAGACCTTACCTTTGATGAAAGGTTAAGCCATAAATATGGTTTTGCTTTAGAACACGATTTCAATGAGAACCTTCAACTGCGTAGTTCCCTCAATGCGAACAACTACAGAATTCCAGGGCAAAGATTTGCCGTTCCCATCGAGTTGGTGGACGATCGCTTTGTCGAGTTTCTTTATCTAGATCGTACCGATTCAACTGACATTTATTTTGGACAGATCGACTTACTGACAAAATTTAACACGGGTTCTGTTGAACACCAACTTTTATTTGGTTTCGATTACGAGAATAATTCCAATGATTCATTTGAAGCTTTAACTACTCCAGAACCTTTACCTCCTCTAGATGTGCTGAACCCAGAGTACGATGTTGCCAGACCTACTGACTTAGTTCCAGATTTTGCCTATGAGCGACAGACTGATACTTATGGTGTTTACCTGCAAGATCAGATTGCCTTTAGTGAGAACTGGAAACTACTGATAGGCGGTCGCTATGATTGGGTATCCAATGAATTGGAAATATTAAGTAATGACACTGATGAGCCAGTGGTCACTGATGGTGCTTTTAGTCCCCGCGTTGGGTTGGTATATCAGCCCAACGATAAGGTTTCACTCTATGCCAGCTATAGTCGGTCGTTTCTCCAAACCACATCATTTAGCCCAGGTGAGACATTTGAACCAACCAGAGGAACTCAGTATGAGGTTGGTGTTAAAACCGAATGGCTCGATAACAAGCTTTCCGCAACTTTAGCGGCATATCACCTCACAAAAACCAACGTGACTACAACCGATCCAGATAACCCATTCTTTTCTATCCAAACTGGGGAGCAACGGAGTCAGGGTATCGAACTAGATGTGACTGGTGAAATTACCCCTGGATGGAATGTAATTTTGGCTTATGCCTATACCGATGCCGAAGTCACCGAAGATAACGATACTCCTGTGGGCAATCAGCTAAACAATGTACCATTTAATCAAGCCAGTCTGTGGACAACCTATGAAATCCAGCAGGGTAGTCTTGAAGGTCTGGGATTTGGTTTGGGACTGTTTTACATCGGCGAGCGACAGGGGGATCTAGCTAATTCCTTTGAATTAGATGATTACTTACGTACTGATGCTGCCCTTTACTATCGCAGAGGAAGTCTGAATACAGCGATTAATATTCGCAATCTGTTTGATATTGACTATGCTCGATTCGCAGATAGCCCGACTTATGTTCAAAGAGGTGAGCCTTTTACTATCAAGGGTTCGGTCAGTTGGGAATTTTAACCGATCAAAACTGCTATTCACTAGATAGATCGCCGAATAACCAAGAGAATGGGTGGGATGAGAAAAGCAACATACAAACTCATAAAGCTATTTTTACTGATGGCTTTATCTTTTATCTTAATTACAGCTTGTTACCAACCTGGGAGTCAAAAGCAGCAGACCTCAACTGGTAATTTAGAAAGTCCTGCCGACTGTAAGGTTGTTCGACACAAGCTTGGTGAATCCTGCATTCCCACCCACCCAAAACGAGTTGTCATCTTGGATGAATTTTATATTCTCGATGCCATTTCCGCACTAGGGATTAAACCAATGGGTTATGCTGCTTGTTTTATCTGTGTCTCTTCCAATACCCTTAGTAAGTTTGTGTCCGATATTCCCGATGTTGGTGATATGGACTCACCTTCTTTAGAAAAAATTCTCAATCTCAAGCCCGATCTGATTTTAGGTCTGGAATGGCAAGAAAAATCCTATCCACTACTGTCTAAAATTGCGCCGACAGTAATGATTGAAGAACCTGAAATAAGTGGATTTAAGAACACGCTGAAATACATAGCTGAAATCCTCGATCGCAGCGATCTCGTGGAGGGAATCTTGGCTAAATACGAGAGCAAAGTTCAAGATTTTCAGCAACAGTTAGGAGAAAAACTGCAAAATAAGACCGTATCGGTACTTGGCGTTGACGGTGCTTCACTTTACGTAAATAAACTAGAAAATAATATTTATGGTCAGGTGATGCTCGATCTAGGTATACAGTTTGCCCCTGCCCACCAAAGCATAAAAAATAATGGCTATATTCCCGTAAGTATCGAGACTTTGCCAGACTGGGATTCTGATTTTTTGTTTATTTTACAAAACTACGAAAGACACGCTGAAGATTTTGAAGCAATTTTGCAGCAGCCGATCTGGTCAACCTTAGAAGTGGTGCAGAATAAACGAGTGCATCCAATAATATTAGATGTCTGGGGTTCAATCACAGCTACTCAATTTATTGATGATCTCTATCAATATTTTATCAGTGTACTTTAATCGACTATTCAAACACTCTTTTTAAGGGTGCAAATCCCGCTCCTGTTGTTTTGAAGAATAATTCTTTAGATGGCGATTACGCTTCGCGCGATGGCGAAGCCGAGTCCTTTAGGGTAGCCTTCAGATCGCACTGGTTATCTACATCAATCTCTTTTTTAAGAACTTCATTTACTTAAACCCCTTAATTCATGGCTTTATCACAACCACTGCTGCGACTACTCCGCTACGGCAAACCCTATCGAGTTCGGATTTGGGGAGCAATTATCTGCACCATTTTCCGCACCCTATTCGACCTCGCTCCTCCCTATCTAATCGGTGTAGCTGTCGATGTGGTAGTGGAACGAGAAACATCTGTGCTGGCTCGCTTGGGCATAAGTAATGTTCCTACCCAATTGTTGCTGCTATCCCTACTAACGGCAGTTGTCTGGGGCTTGGAATCTTTAAGTCAATTCGGAGCAGAAAAACTCTGGCGCAACCTTGCCCAAACCCTCCAACACGAACTGCGGGTAGATGCCTACAGCCACGTCCAAGAATTGGAACTAGAATACTTTGAAGATCGCAGTACGGGGGATTTATTATCGGTTCTCAATGACGACATCAATCAGCTAGAGCGATTTCTCAACTTTGGGGCAATGGATCTGCTGGACTTTTTTACGCGAGTGTTAGCAGTAGGAATTACCTTTGTCCTGTTAGCTCCCGCGATCGCTTGGCTGGCAATGTTACCCATTCCCGTTATTTTATGGGGAACGTTGATTTTTCAGAAAAAGCTAGAACCCCGTTATGCATCTGTAAGAGAGAAGGCAGGTTCGATTGGCGCAAGAATCTCTAATAACCTTTCGGGGATGGCAACGATTAAAAGCTTTACCGCCGAAACCTACGAACGAGATCGCGTTACGGTTGAAAGTGAAGCTTACCGTCGGAGCAATGGCAAAGCGATCGCCCTGAGTACGGCATTTCAACCATTATTGCGGTTCTTAATTCTACTAGGTTTCATTATTACCCTATATTATGGCGGACTAGAAGTGTTGGGCGATCGCCTGAGTGTGGGTACTTATGGCTTTATGGTTTTTATCGTTCAAAGTTTACTGTGGCCGTTTACCGAACTGAGCGAAATAATGGACGAATATCAAAGGGCGATGGCATCGGTGCGACGGGTAATGAATTTGCTGGATACGAAAATTACTATGCCTTCAGGGGGACAGGCTTTACTGCCGAATGAAGTCCGAGGAGAAGTAAAATTTGACGACATTACCTTTGCTTACCGCGATCGCAATTATGTCTTTCAAAATCTATCCCTGCACGTTCCCTCTCAGGCTACTATCGGCATTGTTGGGGCGACGGGATCGGGTAAAAGTACCTTAGTTAAACTGCTGCTGCGTTTTTATGAAGTGCAAAACGGACGTATTGCCATCGACGGCATCGACATAAAAGACTATAACTTATTCGATTTGCGTCGAGCGATCGCCTGGGTAAGTCAGGATGTCTTTCTATTTCACGATACAGTAGCAGAAAACATCCGCTACGGTAGCTTTGATGCTACGAGAGAAGGCATTATTGAAGCAGCCAAACTAGCAGAGGCACACGAATTTATCGTACAACTACCCCAAGGTTACGACACCATTATCGGCGAACGGGGACAAAAACTCTCTGGAGGACAGCGACAAAGACTGGCGATTGCCCGTGCCATTCTTAAAAATCCACCGATTTTAATTCTCGATGAAGCTACCTCGGCAGTAGACAACGAAACCGAAGCAGCCATCCAAAAATCCCTGGTAAAGATTACCCAAAACCGCACTACTCTGGCGATCGCCCATCGTTTGTCTACTATTCGCCACAGCGATTGTATTTATGTGATGGATCAGGGTCAAATTGCCGAGTCGGGTACCCATGAAAAGTTACTAAAACTGAACGGTATTTATGCAAGATTGTGGCGCGTGCAGCTAGGGGTTTGACTTCACAGAAAGTATCAAAGGATCGCTTGTCTTCTAGTCTCCTCCGCCCTTCTGCTCAAATTAAAAAATATCCGCAGGATCGGCAGAACGTAACTTATTCGTTGCCATTCCCCCCGCGAAACCACACATAATTAGAGTAAGACAAAATACGTGAATTATAATGTCGGGACGCATCGCTAAAGGAATTTTAGTAAGTTCGGTCAGTAGAATATAAACCCCATAGGAAGAAAGAATACCAGGTAAAAAGCCTAAAATACCCAATAATAAAGCTTGTTGCAAAACAACAAATAGCAGGGAAATATCGGAATAACCAATTGCTTTGAGGGTAGCGTATTCGTTCAGGCGATCGCTAACATCAGTATATAAAATTTGATAAACAATTACCGTACCGATAACAAATCCCATTGCAGCCCCAAAATTAAGTACTTTACCATTGGGTAAAGAAGCTCGATATGCCTGTTCTGCGGCGATCATTTCCTCCCTAGTCATTACTTTAACGGCTGGTGGTAAATTAGCTCTAATTCTAGTTTGAGCGGTTTGAGGATCGATGCCAGATTTGAGAGTAATTACGCCGACGCTAAAATTATTAATACTACTTTGTCCGTTGCGACGAGCATAATTCCAGTCACTCATGACTACATGACCATTATCAAACAAAGTACTACCAAGACTAAAAAGTCCTACCACTTCGATCCGACGGTTATTCATGATTGCAGTAACTCTCCCTTGTTGGGTGTAGAGTTTGGCAATTTCTCCCAATTTTTCTTGAGACAAGCGATCAAAGAGAATAGTATCAGTAGTTTTTACACGGTTTAGCTGACGATTGATTTCAGACGATTTAAAAACGGGATGTATAGGATTAAATGCCAGAATTTTAACTGTATTGGGAAACAATTCAGCTTGAACTTGTGCTTGGGTATTATTTGCTTGCTGCGAAGACTGTTGAGAGTTTAATTCTGCTGGATCGACCCAATTAGCTTCACGAATATACAAGGGGACAACTTCTGTAACTTCTGGCAATGCTTTTGTACGATTGAGGTATATTTTAGGAATCGAGCTACCATCAATAGTTGCGGAATATGCCGAAACTAAAAATAAATCGCCATCTAGCAGTTCGGGTACTAACTTAATTCCATCAAACAATAAGGCTCTCAATCCCAATTGAGTGAAAATCAAAATATTGGAAAAAGCCACCCCCATCAAAGCTACTGTCAAGCGAAATTTGCGGTGAGATAATTGCGACCAAGGTAAAGATTGTCTAGCTTTTATTTTTGGTAATAACGGTTTAGTTTTAAACTTCATGCGATCGCTTATTTGGAGAGTAGGAAGTAGGGGAATGGGCAGGTTAAGAAAAGTAGCTAAAGTCAATTACTATTGATTGATAGTGTTTTGAATTTTGTAAATCATAGAATCTTGAATCTTGCTAATTGGCGTGGTGAGCGCGCAAATCAACGACCGAGTAACTAAAAACTAAGATAATATTATTGATATTATTCTCAAGATAAACCTGCGATATATTAATGACAGTTGAAAGTAGTTATACAGAATACGATACATGGGCTTGGCTCTATGACCTAACGATGGGTTCGACCTACGGAACAACTCAGTTAAAAACCATAGAAAAAATACTGCTTCCCATATTGTCAAAACCCTGTCATATTTTGGATCTTTGCTGTGGCACGGGACAATTAGCAGTTTCTCTTAGTCTCAAAGGATATAAAGTTACGGGTATAGATAATTCCGTGCAAATGCTTCAATATGCCCGTAAAAACTCCCGTCACCAAGGTTCCATAACTAACTTTGTCCTCGGAGATGCTCGCAATTTCAGTACGAACAATCCTGTTGACGCTGTTATTTCAACTAGTGCCTCCCTCAATCATATTATGAGCCTGGAAGATTTGAAAAAAGTGTTTCTTCGGGTTAATGAGTCTCTAGTGGGTGGCGGAGTATTTTTCTTTGATGTCAACCATCACGGACAAATGCAAAAATGGTGGAGTGGTAATTTAGCTGAAGGGGAAATTAAACCTAATTATGCCTGGGGTATTGTTCCCAGCTACAATTCTGAATCTAAAACGGGTACTTTCAAAGTCTTAACCCATCACAATACCAGCATCCACGACACGAGTCTTAGCCAAAATCTTAAAAACATATTGTATAAAATATTAGGGCTACAAAGATTGACAGGCTTGCGTTTTAGAATCATAGAAAACTTTCAAGCATGGCAACCAAGCTGGAATTATGGCGAAGTAGATTATCCCGTTCGAGGTCATAGCATTGAAGAGATTCAGTTACTTCTGGCAGAAGCAGGTTTTTCTGAAGCATCGGTTTTGACAGTCGATGGCACAGAATTAAATAGCGATCGCTCGGCTTATTTTTTAGCTTACAATACTAATTAAAAACCAAAGTTATTGAGAATAATAAGCAAGTAAGCTAAGATTTTAGGAGAGTGCATATTCTGCACAACTCTAAGATTATGGTTATTAGTAAAAATAAAAATAATAGTATTCAACAGGAATATATTAACTCTTTAGTAGAGTCGTTCGGTCAGAAGACTGTTACCTCCAAGCAAATAGCCGAGCAGAATCGTTTTGTTCTTGCTGACAAAAGCTCATTAGGGTTTAATTTTTCTCCAGAATTAAAGGAAGTCTGCTATCCCATAGCTTGCGATCATTCTTTTGGCTCTCGCTTGTGGGATGTAGATGGTAACGAATATATCGATATCCTCATGGGCTTGGGGATTAACTTATTCGGACACAACCCAAATTTTGTGAGAAAAGCGATCGCCGAACAGTTAGATAAGGGAATGCAAATTAGTCCCCAGAATTCCTTAGCGGGGGAAGTGGCAGGTTTAATTGCCGATATTTCGGGGATGGAGCGAGTTACCCTAAGTAACACTGGTACGGAAGCAGTGATGACGGCGTTGCGAATTGCTAGGGCTGCTACCAATAAACCGAAAATTGCTATCTTTACCAACTCCTATCATGGTCATAATGATAGTACCTTGGTTAGAGCCAGACTTACCGAATATGCAAAAAAGGCAGCAAATAGAGTTATCGAGGGATCTAACAGTTGGCTACAAACTCTTGCCAGTCCTTTACAATTGCTCCTAAAATCTAATCTAAATCCTACAGCCGTACCTGCTGCTCTCGGTGTATCCCAAAATACTGCTAAAGACATCTTAGTCTTAGATTACGGCAATCCTAACTCCCTAGATATTATTGAAGCAAATCGTCAAGATTTAGCTGCGGTAATTGTCGAACCCATACAAAGCCGTTGTCCCGAACTTCAGCCCAAAAAATTTCTTCAAGGTCTTAGAAGTATTTCCGAAAAATCGGGAATTATCTTAATATTCGATGAAATGGTAACGGGTTTTAGATTGCTTCCTGGTGGAGCGCAAGAATGGTTCGATATCCGAGCCGATTTAGTTACTTACAGTAAAATTATGGGTGGTGGAATGCCCATTTCAGCGATCGCGGGTAAAGCCGAATACATGGCAAGAATTGATGGCGGGAGCTGGAATTATGGCGATGATAGTAGCCCTAGCGTCAAGACTACATTCTTTGCAGGGACTTATTGTAAGCATCCTCTGGCATTAGCAGCAGCCAAAGCAGTTTTATCTGAAATCAAAAATAGGGGCAATACTCTCTATCAAGAATTAAACCAATACACATCAGAATTAGTTAACCAATTAAATCATTACAGCGATCAAGAAAATATTCCAGTCAAGTTTACCTTCTTTGGTTCGTTTTTTGCGATCGCCCTTTCTCAAAGTAAAATATCTCCTACTGCTATAAATTTGCTCTCCTATCAGTTGCTAGATAAGGGCATCCATCTGCGTAATGGAGATAAAGGAGGATTTTTGTCCACTGCCCATAGCAAAGAAGATATAATCTTTATTCGAGAAGCTTGGCAAAGCAGTTTGAAAACACTACAACAAGCAAAATTTATCTAAGTAAATTAATTATGAGTCAAGATAATCAAGAAGATAAAACTATCTATTTAGTCGTCATGGACGAAGAAGAAAGATATTCTATTTGGCCCGAATATAAAGAAATTCCCTATAGCTGGAAAGCTGAGGGTAAAAGTGGCTTAAAACCCGAATGCTTGGCATACATTAAAGAAGTCTGGACTGACATGCGCCCTCTCAGTCTCAGGAAGTATATGGAACAAAAAGAGTAGCAAGCTGGTGCTGAAAGTTAATCTAGCTATTTCAAGCGGAAGAAGCAGGGGAAGCAGGGGGGGAAGGAGAATTGCTAAATGTTCAATGTTCAATGTTCAATGTGAATGTCCGAGAATGAATTTGATCGCGAGCTAGATTTGCTCATCCCTTGGGATATTCCTATAGAGAGTGAATTAGACAAGGAAACTCAAGAACAATTGAGTGAGGTTCTGATGTTATTTCTTCAAGCTCTGTCAGACAGTTCTGTAGAGGAGGCGTTGTTGGAAATTACTCCTTTGCTTGAGTACTTGGAGGCGATCAATACAACTTCTGTCAAGATAGAAAATACCAAAACTCCTCTAAAAAATTGGGAAGTAAAAGATTACGATCGCTTTTTTAAAATTAATCGCATTCAAACCAACTATCCGGAAATAGCTCTGGTGAAAGGACTATTGCTAAATACCCATACTTTTCTTTTACTTTGTCAGCAATGCGGAGATCGCTTGGATTCGCCACAAATCGAACTACAAAAGCAAGGTTTTGTGACTTACGCTCGATTGTTAGCTAGAAATTTTAACTTACAGTCGTTTTCAATTGAATAGACTTTGTTCGGTATTAACTAGTTCGTAGCTATCAGCTATCAGCCATTAGCCGTTAGCTTTTTTAGAAACAAATAGTGCGATCTTTTATTTGACAATCGTTTTAAATATTCCAGATAAATAGTCAATCAACATAGCAAATATTATATTAAATATGAATTATAGTTCTTATCAAATTTTCCCTGCCTCCTCTGCACCCTCAGCTTCCCCTGCCCCCCGGCACCTCCACACCTCTGCCCCCTCTCCTCAAACAATCTGGCAGGGATTCCATTGGTCTTTTTTCATTAATATCCAGGGCTTGATAGTCTGTTTGCAACGCTTTGAAAAACAAGTTAAATTCGACAATCTTGTTGAAGCTGAAATTGAATTAAAAACCGCTACAGAGTTGATGCTGGCTTCTAGTGCTTCAATGATCTTAGCTGGTAGTTTTAGCAAACAAGAATATGAAACTCAGGTGCGCGAGACAATGATGCCACCCTATGTAGAATCTAATAATTTTAGTGGTTTGATGTCTTGGGAACACTCAACCCTAATTCAGCTATGGAAAAGGCTCAGTCCGATTTTTGCCGATTTACCCGACTCTCTCAAAACCGAACACGAAAATTTTACTAATGCCCATAAGACACTAGCAAACGCTCATCGATCCGTATGCGAAAAATTTGGCGGTGATGGCAATGGTAGTTTGAGATGTAAAGATAATACCGCTTTAAATACCTTAGATAAGTTTAATGCCAACAGAAAATCTTTGATTAATCCTTGAGGAATGCAGAAGGCACAAAGGCTTTTTCTAAAGGAGGGGTTTGCGTAGCAAGCGAACCAAGGCTCTACAGTTGTAGATAGAAGCTAGGTGCTTGACCTCGTTTGCGATAATGAAAAAGGCGAGCAGAAGCTTGGTGTTTTCTACGCCAGAACGACCAGTGCAAGATAGATTCGATTGACCAAGTACAAGGAAATAGTAATTTCCAAATCCATCGTTTTAGTTCGGCTAAACTGAGACGGATGAGAGTTGACGCTCCTGCTTGAACGCATCCAGACTTCCAGTTTTTCTCCTCTGAGAAAAAAGGGGATGATCGATAACGTCTGGAAATCCTTCAAGTTGGAAGCGCAAAACGGATAAGAAAGCTCCTGCTGCCAGAACCAAAGCAGTATGGCGATGCCAACCAGTCCAAGAACGAACTTCGTAATCAGCCAATCCTAAATGACTCTTGGCAAATTTAAAGCACTCTTCGATTCGCCAACGCTGACCAGCAACCCAAACCACAGTTTCCAGAGAATTATCCCTAGGAGCAAAGGCTTGATAATAGCTGAAAATAAAGCGGTTTTTATCCTTCGAAAACTGCCGACGAAAGAGAAACCAGCGGCTGTAGCCTTCTGGTTGAGTACAACTGAGTCGAATACGCGCCCAATCACTATACCGCTCTCCCTTAGTGCCTGCCCCACAACTCAAAGTATGCCAATCTTCTTCCTCTAGCTTTTCTAATAAGTCTTCAGCATAATGGGTCTGAAAATTAATCGGCGTTGGTTGTTTTTTGGTAACCGTTAAGACATAGGGTTGTTGGAAAGTTTGCTCTAACCAATACCAAAATGAACCATCCCGACTGTAGACTTCATCAGCGACAAACCAAGCTGGTCGCAATCCTTCCTGAAGAGTAGATTGCAACATTCTTTTGGCTAATCCTGTTTTGGTGGCAAACTTGGTTTTTAGAGT
>JBCDEP010000117.1:0-20786 GCA_039179675.1 Cyanobacteria bacterium P01_G01_bin.67 | reverse complement strand
TTTTTGATCTGGGTAATTTTGCCAGATGGAAAAGTAGAAGACAGTGTAGAGTACAAAGTTAACTACTAGACCCAAGAAGGCGTTTAAGTCATTAATAAAATATTGATTAATAACAATCGAAATTACCATTGAGCCAATTGAAGCTAGCATTGGTCGAGACAAAGTAATAAATAGTTCTTTTAAGCTTAAGAAAGTTCCTCTATAGGTGTATCTTAATATCGGGAACACAATTATAATTCTTGAAAATCCATAGGCTGCTGCTACACCAATAGCCCCCCAGCGAATACTTATTAGAAAAATAATAATATTCACAATTGAAGTAGCAACCCCCAATTTAAATAAACGGTTAGCTCGATTTAACGATATAAGAACCCATCCACCAACTACATTGAAAGTGCCTATAAAAGCAGCAGGCATTAGGTACTGGAAAATTGGAATGGTATCTAACCACTTTTCTCCCAAAGCAATCAAGACTATTTTATCGATTGCGACAAACATAAATGCCACCAAAGGCATGCCAACGCTAGTAATTAGGAGGAGGGCTTTATGGTAATAATTTTTATAGTTATTAGGTTCATTTTGTAATCTACTTAGAGCAGGTAAAGCTACGCTGGTTATAGGAGCATTTATCTGTTGAATTGGAAGCAGCAGCAATTTATAAGCCATCGCATAAAGACCTAGTTGCTGCGCTCCCCAATATTGCCCTAACAAAATATTGTCTAAATTGCGTGAAAAATAGTTAGCAATTCTGTATCCTGTAATATTTCCACCAAAAGCTAAGAGAGAAGCTACCTCGTTTGTTTTAGTTGGTAGTCCAGGTCTCCAGCTACAGGCTATCCAAACTCCGATGGCATTTGCTGATGCTTGCGCCAACTGCATTAACACTAATGACCAATATCCCAGACCCAACGATGCGGCTGATAAGGCAATAATTACACTGAAAAAAACTGAGGCAATTTCTACTTTGGCTAGACTACCAAAATGCATTTTCCTTTTCAAAAGAGCCTGATGTTGAACCGTCAATCCGCCGAAAACAAAAATAGTTCCCAGGACACAGATAATTGCTCTCAAACGTTGTTCCTGGTAAAACCAAGCAATTATAGGCGACAACAAAATGACAATAGCTGTAATAACAAAACTCACTGCTAAATTAATCCAAAACAAAGTTGTGACTTGTTCCTGGTTAATTTGTTGCTTCTGGATAGTCGCCGTAGAAAGACCCAAATCTTTAAACAATTGAACAAAGTTAATAATCACAGTAACCATGCCAATTAATCCAAAGTCTTCTGGAACCAGTAATCGAGCCAAAGCTAAGGTAGTTCCAGTTTGTAGAAAAAATTTAATTCCCTGAGCCCCAACCGTCGCTGCTCCCCCACGGACAGATCGATCTTTAAGATTTGATTTTAAATTGTCTGTACAGAAAAAATCATTGTCAACTTTTGGGGTGATTTTCTCCTCAATTGGCTTTAACATTTTCTGTCTAACTGCTTGGTTTATGTAGATACTTAACTTGAGACCAGCTTGGAGCACTAGACTCTAATTAAGCCAGGCAAAATTCATATTAACTAGCTAATTTTTGGTAAATAATACTCTTAATAAATAACCAAGTTTTCGATATCCATACGAGCTGGCTCTGGAGGGATAAATGCAGGAATACCTACGGCAACAATGGCAACTGGAGTTACATAATTAGGGATACCTAATTTCTCAGTAAAATTCGCATATATTTTTCTGTTAGATGCTCTTGATTGAACTAGATCATCTGCAAAATGATTCCAGCAAACTCCCAATCCTGCTTGATGAGCAGCAAGAACCATCTGCATCGTAGCCGCACCCGCATCTATATAAACTGAACGTTCTTTTTTTCCCAAAGAACCATAAACTCTGGTGTCCATACCAACAAATATTAGTAATGGTGCACTGGTGCAATGTTCCTCCTTAATTCCTTTCAGTAATTCCTTATCTTCTTTAGAAGTCAACACTGCAAACCTCCACGGCTGTCGATTTCCCGAAGTTGGAGCCCAGCGCGCAGCATTAACCATATTGTGGGCAATTTTGAGCAATACATTTTGCTCTGGCTGATTATCTGACCAGACTCGAACACTTCTTCGAGAACGAGCGAATTGAGCAAATTTTCCTACTTCTAAAGGTTTGAATTCTTGGCAAGGTAGACTATTAGGCTTAATAAATTTATTATCTAAATTGGAAAATGCACTATAAATTTTTTTCGACCAAACTAAAGTTGGTTCATTATCAGGAAAACTCCTTTCTGTAAGTATTCGATAAATTATTGTAAGCTTATCCCACTTTCTTTTATATACTAAATACTTTTTTTCTAATATATTATTGTAGATAGTTTTCTCTATTCTATGAGATTCATGACGCATTAAGCTCAGTAATTCTTCATTGCTCAATTTAGATAAGCTTGCAGAATTGATACTATTAAATCTATTTTCTTGCTTTAGATAGCGATAAACTTTGTTTATAAAAGGAACTTTTTTTAAATTAGATTTAGTGTTGATTATACGGATTTTTAAATTTACTTTTAATGGACTTATAGTCATTATTTTCAAAATATAATTTTTTTAAAATGTTTTTTAGACTAGTAACTGTAAACCTTTTAATCAAGCTATTGGTTTGAAAACTACAACATACCCAAGAGGTATTCTGCTAGATAGGTTTAGCCTTTTCAGGGCAGCTAAAATAAGAGGCAGCTTGAAGATGCTAAAGCATAGCTGCTGTATCCAGCGAATAAGACCATTGAGAGATTTCCTGATTGCTGCGCCAATTAATCCAGGAAACAATTTTGAAATTGAAGCAACTGTAGAATGAGCTATTTTTGAGCTAACATCGACTAACACGCCGATCGCGCTACCATAATTTTGTAAGCTGACTATTTCTAAACCTACTTCTTTGGCGAGATGTTCCAAGCCGTGAGCTGTGTAACGATAATAATCAAAAGGTTCCTCGTGCAGATGATATTGAAATGGTACAGACAATAGCAAATGCCCGTCTGGTGTCAAAACTCTTTTAATCTCTTTAAAAAAGATTTTAGGTTCACGAATGTGTTCTAAGACAGAAGTTGATAATACAGAATCAGCTATTCCATCTTCCAGGGGAAGGCTCTGATTTAAATCGGCAAATATATCAATGTGTTTAGACTCGTGAGGGCTACTATACCAGTCAACACAAGTTACTTGCTCAACCTGATCTTGGTACCATTCGTAATAGGGCACCATCCCACAGCCGAGGTCAATTAAATGACCTTTGAGATATGATTTATGCTGATTGAGAACTCTAAAGGCTTCTAGTGTAATATATAAACTTCCTGGACTAATTCCTTGAGGATTGACTATATATTTGCTACTGTGCAACTTAATTTTACTAGGCTGCCATTCTGATCTGCTTTTCATCTTGATTTAATTTCAATAAAATTTGCTAGTTTGTTGAAATAAGTCTTATTCCAATCTACAGTTTTAATTTCTGTTATTCCGAGACACTGTTCAACTAGCTCTGGTACTTGTTCAATGTTGTCAGCAAACATAATTGAAGGCATATCCTTAAACCAATGAATGGCGGAAGTAAGCTTATGATCTACCGTCCTTAAAACTACACAAGGCTTTTGGCAAAGTACCGTAAAAATTAGCCCATGATAGCGATCAGTAACAATTACATCAGCATCTGAAAACAAATTAAGCGTCCCCTCAAGAATGGCTTGTCGCTCTTCAATCAAGATTGGCTTATCTAAAGTTGTGTCGTAAGGAATAGTTTCGAGTGGAATGCTATCAGCAATTTGCTGTCGCTGAACATCAGTCAAAGCTGATTCGCTGTCAAGCCTAAGACATAGAAGTACTTTTGGTGGATTGTTTCTTGTTCCCAAATCTTTGGGCGGTAATGACAAAACAAAATCTGGCATACAGAAAGTTTCAGCTTTGGGAAATAACTCTTTAGCTATCTCTCCACTTCTAGGGTCTCTACCAATAACAGTCATATGAGGATGACGAGCGTAAATTCGACGAGTATTTTCTTGCTCTCGACGACCAATTTCCGTATCACTGAAATGGATTGTCTGGGGCAGACTGACAATTTTATTGCGGGGAAAAGATCTGATAACCAACCGTCTAATTCCTTCTGACCACATGCCGCGATCGCCTAAATTCCCACCACTATGTAAAAAAATCAGATCCTGGGGATTAACTAGCCATTTTAATGCAGGCATCAGGTAACGAGATTGAGTCTTATCAACCTCAATTATGGGCATTGGAGAATAGTGTTTCTCTAACCAGAGACGAATGGCGATCGCTTGTGCATGGTCTCCTACGTTAGCTAACTTTGGTGGAGGAGTTATGGTGTAAACAATTTTAGCCTGATTTTTTAAATTTCTGTGCTCAAAGCCAAATTTGATGTTGTCAGCCAACCATAAGGGCGAGCTAATAATTTTTTGGACTTTTGCCAACAGTTTATCTTTCAAAGTTAAGTCAGACATTTGCTCGCAAGTGTGTTTGTAATTGTGATTATTTAAATATCTCGATGTCGCTGCTCAATATTTAATGTCAAAAAAACTTAATATGCTCCAAACCCAGAAAGAACCCTGGGAACAGTAAGCAACAGTATTTTCAAATCCTTGGCTAAAGACCAACTATTTAAGTAGTCCAAATCCCATTTGGTGACAGCTTCCAAATCTAAGAGATGAGAGCGACTTTCAACTTGCCAAGCACCAGTGATACCAGGCAAGGCATTTAATCTGGCACTTCCTTTGCTGCCTAGACGTAGAGCATCATATAAAGCCCAAGGTCTTGGACCTACTAAACTCATCTCCCCGCGCAAGACATTAAGTAACTGAGGTAGTTCATCAAGACTATATTTCCTTAGCCATTTGCCGATAGAAGTAACTCTTGGGTCATACTCTAACTTGTGCAAGCCATTCTGACTGGTCATAAGCTGATGGTGCTGAAGTTCAGCATCGACTTTCATGGTGCGAAACTTGAATACCCTAAATAACCTTCCTCTTTCCCCAACCCGCCACTGACAATAGAATATGGGACCAGGGGTAAATATTTTGATGACTAGGGTTACTAGAAACATCATCGGACTGATTAAAACTAGCAAAATCAAAGCTGCTATCCAGTCCAATACTCTTTTGATTCGCCAATAATTAGTTTTGCTACAGCTTGGCAAATTATTATTGGACGGAATGCGGACAAAAATTGGCTTACTTGCTTGATGGCAAGCATCCGCCCAGAGCTTTATTCCCCGATCGCCTAAAGCTCGATCAATACAAACTCGCTTGATCCAGGAATTTCTGAGGCAGTTCTCGATCCATTCTTTCCGAGTTAAAGCAGGAAAACCTTGTTTGGTTGCACCGGCAAGGCTATTTACTAATAAATTTTTCTGCCTCCATTTGAGATTACAGAATGGCAAATAGCTATTAACTCTAGCTGGATCTATATCTAAAGTTAGTATTTTTGAAGTCTGAATTATAATGCTAGTTTTCATCTTGGTTCTCAGGCAGCAAATTAAACGTGTTGGGGCAGTAAATAAGGTGGTTTAGTTTCATAATCTTTGGAATCATTAGCGACAATTCCCAAAACATTTAGCCTGCTAAGTAGAGCCTCAGCTTCCAGCAATTCGGAAGCCTTGACCTTATCTAAACGCATCATGAGCAATGAGCTATCACAGATGGAAGCAATTTTTACTGCATCTACCATGCCGATGACTGGAGGAGTATCTACTATGATCAAATCGTAATTACGTTCGTTTCGTTCGATTAGCATTTCTAAGCGTGAGGAACACAGAAGTTTTACCGGGTCTTCTGTTGGAGAACCAGAGGCAAGAAAATCAATGGTTTCTCCTAAGATCGATACTTGTTCAATTTCAGGATAATCAGTTTCTTCGGCTAAAAAATCAACTAAACCAGATTGATTTGACAAACCAAAAGCCTTGTGTAATTTGGGTTGACGCAGAGCAGCGTCAATTACTAGCACTCTCTGCTGACGACGAGCGACGCTTAAAGCTAAACCCAAGACAAAAGTGGACTTACCTTCCCCTGCGGTAGCACTTGTAACTGCCAGAGACTGTAGGGGAGAATTTAGAGAATACAGTTTCAAATTTTCATATATTACATCTAAAGCTTCTCGAAAAGGTTGCCATTGAATCACCTCGGTAATTTCACTGTCTGTTTGAGCAACGGGAAAAAACGGTAGTCTACTCATAAAACGACCAGAAGCGGGCAAAGATAATGCGGGGGTCGTTCCTAACATAGGAAGTTTAGTTTGGCGCTCTACTTCCTTGAGATCAGAAACTTTTTCGTCGATCGCCTCCTTCAAGAATGCAGCACTGACTCCTAAAAAAGTGGCAACTATGAGGCTGAGTAAGAGGTCTTTAGCTAGGTTAGGACTAATTTGAACTCCTGGCTGTGCTGGTTCGATTACTTGCCAGTTAAACCCACCACGATTCAATTCAATTTCTAATTCTTGCTTAGCCTCTAACAGTCTTTGAAGCGCTTCCCGCTTTACTTGAGCGGCTTGTGTTAGATTCCGATACTGAGCAATTAATTCGGGAAATTCAGTCAATCTTTGCTTAAGAGTGACTTCGGTTTCAGCTAATGCCAGGTCACGCTTGCTAATTCCTTCCAAAACAGCTTGAGCCTGGGTAATCTCATCAATAAATTGAGTGTCACTGCCAACTAATTGCCCTTGCTTCTGCATTGCATCCAGCTCGTTAGAAAAATTAGCAGGGAGTTTCCCTAAAACTCTCTCTGCTTCATCTATTAAGAGAGCTTTTTGACTGTCTCTCTGCATTACCAGATCCTGAATAATTGGACTATTTTCTTGGTGTTTAGTTCTTTTATTGGCTAGGGTAATCTCAATTCCCTGCAACTCATCAAGCAAATTTTGATAGCGACTGGACTGACTCAATCGAGAAAATGCCACTGAATTTTCCGTAGATAGCCCCAACTGTTGCTGTAGTGTCTGATAGTTAGCAGTTTTCTGACTTCGTTCGGCTCGGAGATTCTCTCTCTCTCTAGCTATGTTGGTAATATTTTCTTTAAGGGCGATCGCTTCTTCTTCTGGAGAAACAACATTGTACTCTTTACTTAGAGCAGTTAATGCTGCCTCTGCTTGTTCTAAGTCTGCTCTTGCTTCAGGAATTTGATTGTTAATGAATGAGAGACCATCCTTAAGACGCTTCTCCTGCTGTTCCAAGTTGTACTCTAAATAAACTTCTTGAATTGCTTCTAAAACTTTCTGAGTTTCTGTTGGACTTTTTCCTATGTAAACAGCTTGAATAATTTTAGTTTCCGCTAAAGCTTTGGAATTGCCTGGGGTTGGGTCTCCTGGCAACTGAGAGACGACCAAAGATTGCCTGAAGGCTTCTAAAATCTCTGCCTCAGACAGCTCTGATTCATCCAAACCTAGTTTCCCAATCACTCTCTTGAGAATTTCAGAACTTTTTAATACTTTTAATTGGGTTGCATAGTCAATTTCTATCGAAGCATCAGTAAATTGCTGCTCCAGATATTCATTTCTGCCCCTGATGTTGGCATTTTTAGACTGGTAATTTGACTCTGGTAAAACTTGGATATAGCTTTGAAATACCGGTTTCTTAATCAACGACAAAGGAATTGCTATCCCCAAAACCCCACCAAATACCATCGCAAACCAATAGCGACGATTCCATAGAGTCGCAAATAGCTGCCCATAACCCAAATCACTTTGTGACTCAACTTCCCAACTATCTTGATTCATTACTCAACTCCTATCACAACCTTGCTTGAAAACAACTTAGAGTTGATTCCCAAGTCATTTAAAATGGACTGTCCACAAAATTCTTGGATGACAGATGCTACTTGCCGAAAAAACACAGATTCCGCAAAATTATTCACTGCATGGGCTCGAATCGCACCGTAATCCCAATTTCGATTTTCTACTTGTGCGATCGCTTCTTGTAAGGCATCTGGTGATTGAGGAGAATAAAGAACACCTGTTTTACCTGAAATTTGCGTGTCTAAAACTCCCCCTGCACCGTAAGCAATCACCGGGGTTCCACTAGCATTGGCTTCAATAGGCACTAATCCATAGTCTTCAAGCGCAGTCACCACAACTGCTTTCGCTTTTGCCATCAGATGAGTTCGCCACTCATCATCAACATAACCCAAAAATTTGATGTTACTCAGAGATTTAGCTTCTAATCGCTTCCGCTCTGGTCCATCTCCAGTAATGATTAGTGGTAACCCCAACCAGTTGAATGCTTCGATGGCAATATCAAGTCTTTTGTAGCTAATCATCCGCGAGGAGATTAAATAAAAGTCTTCTTTCTGATCGGAAAAGATAAACTTGTTAGTATCAATCGGATAATTAATTACTAATGCTTTTCTTTTATAAATCTGTTCTATTCTTTGAGCAACTGTAGACGAATTTGCAATATAAAGATCAGGTTCCTTGGCATACTTTAAGTCCTGTTGTCGCATTGACTTAAGTATGGGTCTGATTAGTGGCGTAAGTTGACGATAAGCACTATACTCTTCCAGATAGGTCCTCGTATCCCAGAGAAACCGCGTCACATTGTGACAAAAGCAAATATGCATCGCCCCTGGGCGCTTTTTTACCCCCTTCGCAAAGCTGGAGGTACTACTAATAATTAGGTCATATTGTTTCAAGTCAAGCTGACGAAATGCTGAATAATACAGAGGCGCAAACATGCGAAAATTTTTCTTGGCACCTGGAGCTTTTTGAAGAAAGGTAGTTCTAATTGAGTGCCCTTGAATATCGACTGTACTCTGTCTGTCGTATACGGAAGAGTAGACGTCCGCCTGTTTGAAAAACCGACATAACATCTCAAATACTCTTTCTGCCCCACCTTGCTGCGTTAGGTAATCGTGTACTAATGCTACTTTCATTACACTTTTCTATCTAAAAATCAAGATTTCATCTCTAAACTCAGCTCAGAGGACGCGATCCGAAACTAAACTATCAGCGGAAACACTGACTCATTTCATCACAACGAAGCATTCACTCAGTACACAACCCGCTCAGTTCTTCCGCTTCGCTAGCCAAATTACTCTGAGAAAATCAGCCTGGATCTGCCTGTATCTGAATATAGGTTGAATGGCAAACAAAAAAAATATCTTTTTAGTCAGGAAAAGGTTATTTAAAAGTAAGATAATTACATAAACCAATCTAAATATCCAAAATTCTCAACATTTTGCCACCATTTAAGTATTATTAATTACAAAATTGTGTTTCGTAAAATGGTTTCATCTTTTTGAAACTAAATGTTTTGGATGCTATGGATTTGCTGTAGTATTACCCATAACTTAATTAATTTTTAGTAAAATTCACTAGAAAATTGTAGCTTAAATAAAACTTATAAAACTACTTTTTTGTAGCATGTAGCAACTCAAAATAGAGGTTAACTATGTTGTATTACAAATAATAAAGCTTACTGGTTAAATAAAATAGCTATTCAAACATATTACAAAATACCAAAATTAAATTTACTCTATTGCTGTAAATATCATGCAACCTGACTGATTAATCTTCACTATAACAAGTAGAAAAAATAATGTTAGTCCGATCAAAATTGAGTCCTGACCCATTAGCTTTAGCATCTCATGAGAAAGCTAATGGGATTGAGGCAGTTCAATTAATTATTTCTTGTTAATGAAGTCAAACTGTCCCAAGTTTTGTAATAGTAAAGATGAAAAAAAAAGTTGATTTTGAATCGGTACTGTTGTTAGTAGATAAAGCGATTAGCCCCACGTATCTGAACCCCACTCAGGAAATAGTGCTGCGGGAGGTTTGGAATGGCAAAACGTATTCGAAAATGGCTTATGATTACAACTACGATCCTGAGTATATCAAAACAGTAGGGTGTAATCTTTGGCAAACTCTTTCTCGCGCCTTTGATGAACAAATAAACAAAAGTAATTTTGTTCCCTTCATGAGACAAAGGCTTAGCCTTCTGGTTGAAGAAAAAAAAAACCAACCTCAGGATGGCTATTTTGCTACTGCTATTGCTGCTAAGTCAAGCAAGCGGCAATTTTGCAGTTGGACAACTGCGCCTAATATTCAACATTTTTTGGGCAGAGAACAAGAGTTAGAGACTTTAAATACCTGGAGTCAAAACCCTGATTGTCGGCTAATTGTCGTTTCTGGAATGACTGGATCTGGGAAAACTACTCTGGTCACCGAATTTGCTAATTCAGTCAAAGAACAGTTTGATTGGGTGATTTGGTTTTCTCTATCGCAGCTGCCGTCCTTAAATAAGCTGTTAAACAATTATTTGAAGATCATCAATTGTCAGACGAGTGATTCGATAGATTCTAAGCCTCAAGAGTTAAGCTTTATGCTGTCAGAATTTATTGAATGTCTTAGAAGACAGAGAGTGTTGCTGGTTTTGGATGGCTTGCAGCATATATTAGATACTAATCAAACCAGTGTTTTATACAAAGAAAATTTTGAAGGCTATGGGCAGTTTTTACGTTCGATTATATCTACTGATCATCAAAGTCTGTTAATCACTACCACTAGGATCAAACCAAAACTGTTGGAATATTATGCCAGCAATCAGGTAAAATTCCTTGATCTTCGCGGCTTCAGTGAAGAAACGACAATATCATTTTTCAATACTGGTACAGAGGATAGCGATTGGAACAAACAGGAGCTATTGTATGTCTCAGAAACTTTACAAAATAATCCTCAGTTGCTGAAAATTGCCAACAATCATTTAGATGTGTTCACAGAAGTAGATGCAGAACAAGTCATTGAAGATTTGAGCATGCTTGAAGCCATTAGCGATCTTCTCGATCAAGAATTATCTTACTTATCTAATTTGGATAAAGAAATTATCTATTGGCTGGCAATTTCTGGTGATTCGCTGTCTTTGGCAGGGTTAACCAAACAGATTAAGCATTCTGAGTCCAAGATTAAGTTTTTACACAGTATCAAATCTCTCGTAGAGCGATCGCTGATTATCAAAAATCAGGAGCAGAATATCATTACATATTCTCTAATGCCAATTATGAAAATTCATCTGCGGCGAAAACTAGTTAGGGCAGCTCTTTAGAAGCAGAAATTATTTTTAGACAGTAATCTTTAGATTGATTGAGATGAAACAACCAAAAATTCTTTTTGTCGACCATACGGCAGTCATGGGTGGCGCAGAATTGAGCTTGCTGGATTTAGCTGCTGCTTATTCAAGTACCTGCAAAGTCTTACTGTTTGAAGATGGTATTTTAAGACATCGTCTTCAGCAAGTTCAGGTTGAAGTTAGCGTTGTGGAAGCCTCTGATGCCATACTCAATCTAAGTGCTTCTGGCGGACTGAACTCTTTGAAAATCATTCCCGAACTTTGGAAACTGGCGGCTCAGATTGTCAAAGCGGCAGCAAGCTATGACCTAATTGTAGCCAATTCTCAAAAAGCCTTTATTGTCTCGGCTTTGGCTGTTTTGCAAGGAAGTCCTCCTGTTATCTGGCATCTGAGGGATATTTTGACAGCAAAACACTTTAGTCCTGTCAATCGATTCGTGGCAGTGCAGTTAGCGAATCGTTTTGCCGCTAAAGTCTTGGTTAATTCTCAGGCTACAGGTCAAGCTTTTATCGCTGCTGGTGGAAGAGCCCAACTGTGTCATGTAGTTTACAACGGGTTTAAATCTAACGAGTTTGATGCTGTTGATTATCAAGAGACTCTCAAAGTTCGCTCACAGCTAGGCATCAATGAAAATGTTCATCTAGTTGGTTTGTTTAGTCGTCTATCCTATTGGAAAGGACAGCATATTTTGTTGAAGGCGGTGGCAGAATTACCCGAAGTTCAGGTAATTTTGGTGGGAGAGGCTTTATTTGGCGAGCAAGATTATGTATCTGAGATTAAGCTCCTGGCTACAAAACCAGAGTTGGCAGGTCGAGTTCACTGGCTAGGTTTTCGAGACGATATTCCTACCTTGATGAAAGCTTGCGATATTATAGCTCATACTTCTACTGAACCAGAACCCTTTGGTCGAGTAATTGTTGAGGGACAATTAGCCCAGAGACCAGTAATCGCCTCGGCTGCGGGAGGTGCTTTAGAGTTGGTTGATAATGGTCATACAGGTTACTTGTTTCCCCCTCAAGATGTCCTAAAACTTAGTGGATTAATTAAACGATTGATTAGCGATCGCACTTTGGCTAAGACTATGGGGCAAAAGGGTTATGAGAGTGCTAAAGCTAATTTTGCCCTAGAAACTATTTTACAAAGTTTTGCTCAGGCGATCTCAATTTAATGGTAACTTGATAGCACTTACCAGTTGGTTAAATTAAGAGTGTCGCAATCAAAGACTTGCTGTATAAAGGTCTGAGAATTATTTGCTGTTGGTTAAATTTAGGGTGGAGATCCAGCTATTGTTAGCCCAGATAAGTAGTAGAAATGTTCCTGAAAGCAACGCTCCAATATTCCATTTAAGAGAACGCTTGATTAAGTCAATTCTCCTCTGTTTAATCATGCTGCTCGACTCTAACTTCAGCTCTTTAATGCGATTTTTAATCATAAAATTTGCTCTCTGCTTGGAGTCAGCGAGGGATAGGTCGACATCTCCGTCAGATTCACCAGCCTGGACTATAAATTCTCGAATAAAGGACGGGTTAGAACTAGCGTCTATTTCTGACTGATAATTCTTGAGTTGAATAATATTTTCTTGAGCTTCAGCTGCGATTTGTTGCCTATTCAGTCGGTCGATACGCACCGTATTGCCAATCGCTAGTGGAACTAACAAAAAGTAAGCCCAAGCAGCTGTGAGTGTTATACCTAAGGTGATCTTGAGTAAGACAAACTCCCATCTCCATCGCTTTTGTTCCTCACCAATAAAAATTAATCCCAAACTAATTAATAACACCCCTACTCTCTCTACCAATTGACCAAAAACTTGGAATCCCCACAGCGGTTCCAATGGTTGCAATGGATACAAAACTGGCAGTAAATCTAATAACCAAAGAGTAATTAAGCCATACCCTATGATGCGTAGGGTGATAACTGAATTGCTCAAATCAATACCAATTAGCTTGATTTCTCTATGAGATACTGCCGGCTCTTCATTCCTTTTTGGCTTAGATAAATAAGATTTGGTCATTGCACATTCGGATAGAAAATATTAATTTTAAATTAATCATTGTGGTTATTTTGGCGTTGGTGAGTGCGTAATGCTATGGAACACTTTTTTCTCTGTTTAGATAAAAAGTCTAAATTAAAAAGCTTATAGCTTATAGCTTATAGCTACGAGCAGTAACCTTTCGCGTGACATTACTGAATAACCAACGTCTGGTTATTTTTAACTAGCGATCGACTAGTGCTTAGGCGCTGAATAGCCTAAAATTAGCCAGCAAAAGACGCTATAGATTAGAACGGAGAGCATCACAAAAATCAAAGCTCCTTCCTGACTATGCCAATATTCAAACGTCAGGCGGCTCAAATCTCCTGACAGCAAAGCCAAGATTGCTACCCGCAGACTATTAACAAAAAAACCAACCATTGCTGCCATGATGACAACTAAAAACTTCATGATCTTGGTCTGTAATACAGGGAAAATCGACAGAAAAATAACCGATAGCCCGAGCATATATAAGATTAAGTTTAGTCCCGAGCAGCTTGGTACGACATCTACTGCTCCTTGAGGTAGAATAATCGTGTTTTCTTGTAATAAAACATCAAAACCGCAGTAATAAAGCCAGAAGGCTGAAAACTTAGCCGTAATTGGTGCAATATCGGGAAGGAATTTTAGAGCAATTTTGGGAACCCCGAGGGCAAACAAAATAATTAGTTCTGAGTAATATTGTGATAGATGCTCCATACCCGACGCCAGTAACATCAGTGCGAGTGCCATAAATAGAGGTGCAAAACCCAGAAATAAATTGGGACTAATGACTGCTCCTAAAGCGAAAGTGAACCCGAAAGTCAATATGCCGAGTCCGCAGGAATATAGATCGCTCTGGTATTTGATTTGCCGATGTTTATCCCTGACGATAGAACCCACAGCAACCCAGTAGACGAGACTAATCGCAAAATGAGAGTAATTACCCCACTTGAGGTTTGTTCCCAAATGAATAAACGCCAGAGTCGCAGCCGCCACCAGTAATAACCAAGGGGGTAAACGAATTTTTGTTGCTCTAAGATTTAATGCCATCATGTCGTAAATTTTTCCTGATTAAGGAATACTTATAAAATTTTGATCACTGACAAACGGTGCATCATTTCTAGATCTAGAGATGAAGGTGATTCCATCTCTAGATTTACCAACAGAAAATAATTACGAACTAACTTTGTTTGCTCTTCAATTGATTCCTAATAGCATAATTGCGTTTCAGTAAGATTCCCATGCCAATAGCAGTAACAGATCCCAGAATTGTTAAAGGTTCAGGAACTTTGTGAGCAGAGGGTTCTCCAGACTGCTTTGATAGTTTGACTTTGGGGGCATCATAAGAGAAAGCATATTGAGTGAAGTAGCCCCTGGTATTACGAGAGAAATTAGAGAATTTTGATGCTTTGTTAGGATAACTAGACCAAACTTCATGAGCCGAGTTGAGCTTGCTGTTAATTCTGCTGACGGTATCGCCTTTTGACTTTATTGCCTTGCTGGCAAATTGATTGTAGTTCCAGCTTCCTAGATTGGAAAAACCGTCTACTGACGCGCCTGAAATATATACATCTCGATAATCGATACTAACTGCCTCGGCGATGCTTGCAGTTGCCAACAACACTGCTCCTACAGTAGCTAACCAAATTGAATTTTTTACAATCATGTTTGTGATTTAGGTTGTGTCTTTACTAAAACCGAAGATACCTTGCCTGATATCAGACAGGTAACAAGGATTGAATTTTCCCTAGCTTGCGATTAGAAAATCGTCTTACATGCTCAGGATGGCATTGAGATTTTTGCTAATTGAAATAAAGCCTTTGACTTCTTTAAAACCGTCAAGATTAGCTTGAGTAAGGTTTTCCAAGGCTCCATAAATAGTTAGTTGCGGTTTTTGCCAGTTTTTTTTAGGTTTTGTCATGTTTTACTCCTGTGATTAGTTTCATTTCTGAAGTTATGAGCTTCAAAAATGGTTTCAGCAATCGCATAGGTGTTAAAATTTACTTCTAATTTACGCGATCGCCAAAGATTGTTGACTGGTATCTACTGCAACTGACTCGTAAACTGAAACAATTACGTGGATCTTGGGTGTGAAACCCGAGGTTGAGAGATGAGTAACGTAGCAAAACAGTCTAAGCTTGAGGGAATGAGCGAGGTATGGACTTACTTGCCTCCCAATTTGACCGAGACAAATCTCCTAAATTGTTAATTTCTAGTGAATTCTTTGGCTTGTGCCTGAGTAATATTACTTATTTCGACGTTTTAATATAACATGAAAAGATTTTGATTTGTTAGATCATCTTACCTTTAGCGATCGCCAAGAGGTAATAAGTAACTTTTGAGTAACTTGTTACTTACTTCAGTTCAACAATGATGAATGATATTGTGTGTTTCAAGCAGCAGTCAAAATGTTGTTCAAATCACGTATATATTGATGACATTTTTATTATTATCAAAATTTCGATGCGGGATTGGTTATAGATGCTTTTTCAAGCACATGTGCGTTGGTGAAACCTGCTTGATTCTTTTGAACAAGGGATGACTGGATTCTTATTATTAGAAATTTAAGGTGATGAGGTAAAATTCCATGACAGTATATAGACCTTCTACTAAGCATCTTTACTCCGAAATTAACTCAGAAGCGGTTCTTTTAGACACTGAATCTGGTACCTATTTTGGTTTGAATGATGTTTCTAACCAAATTTGGCAATGGTTACAAACCCCTAGTAATGAGCAGAGGTTACTGGAGCTATTGTTAGAAGAATATGATGTTGCCGAATCAGAGGCAAGAGCAGACCTTCAAAGTTTACTTGAAGACCTTGCCCACAATGGTTTGATTGAGGCTGTTGAGGAGCAAGCTGTTCAGGTTTCATAGCTCAAATGACCAAGAATAGATGTTTTATAGCTCATGTCTGGATAGGTTTAAGGGAAAAAGCCATGATTGACTGCGGAGTAAGTTTAACCTGCAACTTAACTATGTATTCAGCAGGAGAAATTTTAATTACATGAGTGGGATTATTGGCATTTATCATCCGAGAGGAAAGTTGGTCGACCCGAATGATCTTAGTTTGATGTTAGACAGTATTGCCCATCGAGGGTCTGATAGTGCTGATTGCTGGTATCAAGAGCAGGTTGGTCTTGGTCATAGAATGTGCTGGACAACCCCAGAGTCTTTGGCAGAAAAGTTGCCGCAAACTGATAGTGCTAGTGGCTTGACTATCACTGCTGACGCTAGAATCGATAATCGTCAGGAATTGATAACTAAATTAAATTTGAATTATCTTCCTCCTGAGAAAATTACAGATAGTGCCATCATTTTAGCTGCATATCAATTGTGGGAACATAATTGCTCGCAATACCTGATCGGGGATTTTGCGTTTGCAATTTGGGATCAAAGGCAACAGCAGTTGTTTTGTGCTAGAGACCATTTCGGGGTTAAGCCTTTTTACTATTTTGCCTCTGATTCAGCTTTTGTTTTTGCCAGTGAAATCAAGGGAATTTTAACCTTGTCAGAAATGCCCCAGGAACTGAATGAGGATAAAATTGCCGATTACATGATTGGCGACTTTGATGATTTAGAGCGTACCTTTTATAGTGATATTTCACGACTGCCTCCAGCTCATAGTTTAATTGTTGATGCCGAAGGTGCCAGCCTGTCCTGCTATTGGTCTCTTGAGCCAAGGTTAGAACTTGAGTCAAGGTCTGATGAAGATTATGCTCTCGAATTCCAAAGATTGTTTACCGAAGCAGTTAGATGTCGACTGAGAGCGGCTTTTCCAGTAGGTTCTGAACTCAGTGGAGGCTTAGACTCTTCCTCTGTTGCCTGTGTCGCTAGAAATTTGCTGAAGGAAGCTGGGGAGCCTGAACTACTTCACACATTTTCTGCTATCTTTGAACGCATACCTGAATGTGATGAGAGCGAGTACATCAATCAGGTGTTAGCCCAAGGTGGTTTCAAGTCTCATTATCTGCATGGCGATCGCCGCACCCCTCTGACGGACATTGAGCAGATTTTTTGGCATGAAGATGAAGCCTTCTTTGCGCCTGGGTTTGCCATTATGAGGTGGGGGCTTTGTCAGCTAGCCCGAGATCGCGGAGTCAAAATTTTACTCAATGGTCATGATGGCGATAGCACAGTGTCTCATGGCTTTGGTTACCTACACGAATTAGCCCAAGCAGGACGCTGGTTGAGTTTGTACCGTGAAGCTAAAGGAGTGGCAAAAATTTACCAGGAGTCTGTGTGGAAGGTATTCTGGAGCTATTTTTATGTTTATGGAATTAGAAAACCGCTCAACCAATTCAGGATTTTAAAGTTATTGAGTCGTGTTCCTCAAAAGCTGTTAAAAATTATTCAACCCAACCGATCTACTGCTAATTCTGTTCTTCGCTTTAGCGATAGTTTTAATCAACATTTTGTCCAGCAAACTAACTTGAAAGAGCGGCATCGCCAATGGCTCAAGGCTGAGTTTGGAGCTAAAACTAGTTCTCAGGGAGAACACTACCGTTTGTTAACCCAAGGTCTTCACCAACTAGCATTGGAGATTGATGATAAAGCAGCTTCTGCGTTTGGTATTGAAATACGTTATCCCTTTTGGGACAAGCGATTAGTCGAGTTTTGTTTTTCTCTTCCTCCTGAGCAAAAATTAGCTCAAGGTTGGTCTCGGGTCGTAATGCGCCGAGGTATGGCAGGTATCTTACCTCCTGAAGTTCAATGGCGTACCAGCAAAATGGATTTTTCTCCCAACTTTCAACATGGTTTGCTGGTTGCCGAAAAACCACAACTGGAGCAACTTCTCTTTGAGCAATCAGACATTTTAAAAAAATACATCAACCTTGATGTTTTGAGAGACAAGTTTTTGGCAGGAAAAGACATCCAGTTTATCTGGCGTTCAATCTCACTTGGTTTATGGTTGCACTTTCTTGAGCAAAATATCTCTGAACAAAATCTATCATCAGAAGTGACGGAGCATCAAACGATGACCTTAAAAATGAACTAAGTAAGGCTAATCAATCTCAATATTTGGCTCGTTGTCCTGGGGGACGAATTTAATTATGTGTTTCGTCTTCCAGCACAGCGAAGCAGATCTCTATCTTAAGCGATCAAGGTAGTTGTTAATTTGCTGTAACTTAAACCCACAGTAATGGAAAAAACCATGAAAAAAACATACAACAGACCACAACTAACAGTACACGGTAACATCGAAACTCTAACTCAAGCTACTTCAAGCGGTAGCGTGTTAGACGCCAGTATTCCTGCGGGAACACCTGTTATTGACCTGCCAATTACTCTTTCCTAGTAGTTGGTCGCCAATAGTTCTTCGATGATTTCTAATTAGGTCAGTGCCTTGGCTTAATACTAGTTCGAGCCAGGGCATTATTTGATGAACTTTTACAAGATTCATTAGTAAGCCAAACTTTAGCAACTATATCTTTATTTCAGTAAATGTCAATATAATTTATGCATAGCAATAAATATCAAGCTTATCAGCTTAATTTTGCTTCATGTATCCCCTTGCCACAGTTGCCCGTTTCCTATGCCGCAGCTAGTGATGTAACGATCTCCTGGGGAAAAATTGATTGGACTCCTCCCCAGGAATTGGATGGTTATCGTTATTGGCACATTGATGGTGAAGATGTTTATTTTTATTGGCAATTTTCTGGGAAGTATCTCCTGCGAGGCGGTCAAGAAATTATCATCGATCCTCTACCCGAGGTTAGTGACGAACATATAATCGGCTTACCCATATTGGGTCCTTTGATGGCAATGCTACTAGATCAACGCAAATATTTTGTGCTTCATGCTAGCGGAGTCAAAATTGGGGCTGAAGGTTGCATCTTTCTGGGTTGTAAAGGTCAAGGCAAATCAACGATGGCAGCTACTCTATACGCAAGAGGACACAAGCTAGTTGCTGATGATATTGCGGCGATCGCTCTAGATAACCAGGGTAATTTTTCTCTACTGCCTGGATTTCCCCAAATTAGATTATGGCCCGATTCTGTGGTGGCAGCTTTAGATCATGCTCATCCTGAAAATTTACCAGAGATCTATCCTAATATTGCTAAGCGAGCCTGTCCTACTTTTGATAACTTCTATTCAGATTCTCTGCCACTTAAACGTATTTATATTTTGGGTAATGCTGAACAGCCAGAAATCAAACCACTATCTGCACAAGAGGCAGTTAAGTATTTAGTAGGGAATTCATACCTTCCCATGACTTTGGGCAACAGTTTTATTCACAGCGGTGGTGTTGCTAAACATTTTTACGACTGCACCAGAATCGTAAATCAAGTTGATGTTTGCGGTTTAAATAGACCCCGCTCATTAGATTTACTGCCAACAGTAGCTCAAGTAGTTGAAGAAGACATGACTTCAGCATATTTCCTGTCAACTAAAATTTAATTGATTTATATTGACAGGAAATTCTTTGATCCTACTTTTTGGTAATCTCCCTATTCTAGTCAGCAATTCCTACATTGGGATTGTTCCGATATAGATAAAAAATTGTCATAGACCAAATTTATCCCTGCCTATTAAGTGTTTTCCTATTTTGCTTACGGTTTGAAGATTAGTTCAGAAATTTCTTTACCAGAATTTATTAGTGCCAATTATCCTAAATCCGATCTGACAATTACTATCGAGGGGTCACGGAAAATCAGTGATTTGCTGCCAGCGGAAATTATTGACAATGCAGCATCAATCAAATTAAATCGTGAGCAGGCTTTGATATATATTCGAGGGACAGGGGCTTTTATCATTGAAAATGGGTGCAAGGTTAAAATTATTCCTGATTCTAATAGCCAAGAATTACTGATTCGTTTTTACCTAGTAAGTACGATCATGGGAATTGTGCTGTACCAACGTAACTTCCTAGTGCTCCATGCTAGTGCTGTCAATATTGATGGTGGAGCTGTGGCTTTTTTAGGAGTATCGGGAGAAGGTAAATCCTCCACAGCCGCTACCTTTGTCAATCAAGGCTATAGTATCATCACCGATGATGTGGCATCAATAGACTTGAGTTCAAAGCAATTAGCACTCAATCCTGGGTTTCCTCAGCTGAAAATTGGGGCAAGTATGGCTCAGGCTCTAGGTTATAATTTTTCGGCGCTTCACGAAGTCCACACCTCTAAAGATAAACGTGCCTTACAAACCCAAGGCGGTTTTAATTTAGCGCCTGTCCCCTTGAAACGGATTTATGTCTTGACGACAGCGACGGAATTAGCGATCGCGCCAATTAGGGAATCTGAAGCAGTTACAGAGCTGGTACGCCATTCACGTCCAACAACTCTCTACCATTCTGGTGCAGCAACCCACTTTTTTCAATGTGCCGCCCTCGTAAAAAAACAGACTATTTATCGTTTAAATAGACCCAAGGACTTGAGTTTGCTGCCAAGTTTAATTCAGCGAGTAAAGCATGATTTATCGGCATCAACTAAATTTGATTCAACAAAACAGTCTCTCTAGACTTAGTTGTAACTTAACTTACCTAGTTTATGGTTCGCTAAAAATTAAGCTTATTTTTTTGACTGTTTATAAAGCAATCTCAAATCATTTGTCAAAAAACTCTGTTGCCTAGCAACACCATTAATTTCCACAACTCAAACAAGAGCGCTATAAATATGTCTTATTTGTATTGAAGATGTAATTATGGCAATATTATCGTTAATTTAAGAGACATTATTATCT